>DATGKW010000128.1:0-47633 GCA_035294465.1 Ktedonobacteraceae bacterium
TTACAACGGATTACGACTTGCCGAACCTCTCGGCCTATGCTGAAACATGCGCCGCAATTGGCCTGGTCTTCTGGAATCACCGCATGTTGCTGCTGGACGCGGACCATCGATATGCCGATCTCTTAGAGCAGGCGCTTTATAACGGCGTCTTGAGCGGTCTGTCTTTGGATGGCACCGACTTTTTCTACGTCAACCCGCTGGAAAGTCAGGGAACACATCGGCGTCAGCCCTGGTATAAATGCCCATGCTGTCCGCCCAATCTGGCCCGCCTGTTGTCCTCGCTGGGAGGCTATATGTACAGTGTCAATGATACAGATATCCTGGTGCATCTCTACGCGCAGAGCACCAGCACACTCACGCTTGCCTCTCACACAGTTGTCCTTTCCCAGAAGACAAACTATCCCTGGGACGGGACCATTGAGATAGAGGTGAAACCGGAAGAACCTGTCGAGTTTGGCCTCGACCTGCGCATTCCCGGCTGGTGTAAAGCGGCTCACCTGCTGGTGGCCGGAGAGGAGGCGCCACTGGATTTACACAAGGGCTATGCGCGGATCAGCCGCCTCTGGCGCTCAGGAGACTCCATTGTGCTGCGCCTAGATATGCCTATCGAACGGGTCTATGCCCATCCAGCCGTTCAAGCCGATATCGGCAAAGTCGCTCTGAGACGCGGTCCCCTGATCTACTGCCTTGAAACGGCCGATAACGCTGTACCCTTGCATCAAATCAGCCTCCCTGATAAGGCCACATTGGAGAGCTATTTCGACCCGGCGCTGCTGGGAGGGATGGTCCTTATTCGCGGCCAGGCCCATGTCCTGGAAACGGGAGACTGGCTAGAGACGCTGTATCGAACCACCCCTCCAATCACCCGCACGCATATACTCACAGCGCTCCCCTACTACGCCTGGGGAAATCGTGAAGCAGGAGAGATGCGCGTCTGGATACACACATATGCACGAAAACGGCTATAGAGGGCCGATTTATCGTGCCCTCTCCCGATTTATCGGGGAGCGCGCCAACTACACGCATGCTCGATTATACAGAAACATCCGCTTTGACGCGGCAGGCATCGACAGCGCGCTGGCCGGAGGAGCAGGTGGTTCGTGGGTGGTTCGTGGGGATGGCACGTGGGTCGCATGGCAGGCGGCCCACGCTGAAGCGGGGCAGGACCCGCTAAAGCGGCCCTCTATGGCATTTTTCGATATTTCATGCACACTCCTGATCGCTGTGTGCAAGCTGGCTATGTTCGTATCTATATTGTATAGTATAGACGAGCGACCAGCTTTTTATCTGCCATTTCGACCAACACCAGAGAAATCAGTACTCAATGTAGAGGGAACAACATGAGCGGCACAGTGCAAGTATGCGTCATCGGCGCCGGTCCAAGCGGTATCGCCGCGGCGAAGAATGCGATCCAATTTGGTTTTGACGTCGTTGTCTTTGAGAAGAATGACAAAGTTGGCGGCAACTGGGTCTTCAATGCCGATACAGGGCACTCCAGCGTTTACGAAAATACTCATATTATCAGCTCGAAAATCTGGTCGGAGTACGAGGACTATCCGATGCCAGACGAGTATCCAGATTATCCCAGTCACCGGCAACTTCAGGCGTATTTCGAGTCCTACGCGAAACACTTTAAGGTGTATGAGCGAATTCGCTTCAAACATACGGTGACGAAAGTAACGCGGACCGGAGATGGCAAATGGGCCGTGGAGTACACCGATGAGGCTGGCGCCTCGCACACCGAAATCTTCGACCAACTGATGGTCGCCAACGGGCACCACTGGGATCCCAAATATCCCGAATACCCCGGCGAATTCACCGGCATCTTCATGCACTCGCACGACTTCAAGAGGCTCAGCGAGGATTGGCGAGGTAAACGTGTGCTGGTTATTGGCGCTGGCAATTCGGCCTGCGATGTTGCGGTAGAGGCCGCACGCCTTGCCGGCAAGGTATGTATATCGATGCGCAGTCCGCAGTGGTTCATCCCCAAATTTCTCTTTGGCGTACCTACCGATGTCTTCGCGGCTCGCACCAACTGGCTTCCCCCGAAAGCCAAACAGTTCGCGCTGACCAAATTGCTGAATCTGCTGCAAGGGTCTTACAGCAAGTACGGCCTGCCCATTAACACCCATCCAGCACTGAGCCACCATCCAACGCTCAACTCGGATTTTCTTGACTTCATTCGTCATGGGCGCATCAAGCCTTGCCCTGCGATCAGGCAGTTTGCTGGTCGCAACGTTGAATTCGTGAACGGAGAGGTCGAGGAATTCGATATCGTGTGCGCCTGCACTGGCTTCTGGATCACCTTCCCGTTCTTTGAGAAGTCTTTCATCGATTTCCAGCACGCAGAGAAAGTGCCGCTTTATCTCAAGATGATGCACCCTGATTACAAGAACCTGTACTTCATCGGTCTGTTCCAACCGCTCGGCTGCATCTGGCCCCTGGCCGATTACCAGGCCAAACTGGCCTGCGCCGAAATCACTGGCAGGTATCATCGTCCAGACGACCTCAAAGCGGCGATCCAGTACGAGATTGACCACCCCACTTTCCAGTATACCGGCGGCCTGCGTCACTCTACCGAGGTCGATTACCATGCCCTCCGCAGAGATCTCGCACGCGAGTTGAAGAAGGCTGGCATCGACATCGGCAAGCCACCTCAAGGGATAAAGTCCCGCTACAAACGGGCCGTCTTGACGTGAGGATGATACAACGCTACTATTATGAGACCAGGCTATAGAGAAGAAGGTCATGGCTACATTCCGGGTCATATCAAGAACTGCCGCGGTGCCGGTTCCACCGAAAAAGCAGCCCAGGCGCTTGAGCGAGGGGTGGTCTGCTTTTTTGCGCTTCTTTCTTGCCATGAATATTGGAGCATGGCTTTTTGTAGCGCTGCGTACCATTACTGGTTCCGATTACACCTTTATCTTGCTGCCAGTGTTTCTCAGCTTTTTCGTCACGATCTCCAGGGGCTATAGTTTCAACGCGATTTTCAACACGCTCCTCAGCGGCACGCCGCTCTATTTTCTGCTCACCGCCTGTCTGACCCTGGGCTATTATGGTTTTATCATCATAGGGGATCTGCTCGCACACCCAAGTTCTAGCTTTGCTCCTGTTATCCTTGTAGCTACGGTCCTGGCCTGGGCAATCATGTTCGAACCACTCCGCGTCTACCTTCAAGCGCTGATTGAGCGGCGCTTCAACGTGCGCGACCGCGAGCGGGCCAGGGCTATTGATGCTTTTGTCACAACGCTGCGCGAAGAGATCGATCTGGCTCAACTGTGTGAACATTTTCTCACTGTGATTCAGCAAACCACTGGACCCTATTTGGTCTCGTTCTGGGTACGCGCCGTTACCCAGCAGCAGGAACTGCCTGCCTCACAGGAAGAGGTCAGCGTAGCAGACGACGATCCGCTCCTTACCTATTTGCTGCAGCATCCCGAGGCCACAAAGCTTAACCGGCTGTTGCTGGAATCGCCGCTCTTGCAGGATATCAAAGGCAGGAAAGTAGAACTACTTGTACCTCTGGCAAGCCAGGGAGAATTGATCGGTCTGCTGCTCCTGGGTCTGCGCCTCGATGGAGAAGAGTATGCACGCGCAGATCGCAACGTGCTTAATACCCTTGCTACCCAGGTCGCGCCGGCGCTGCGAGTTGCGCAAATGGTGCAGGAGCAGCAGGCTCAGGTGCGTGAGCGTGAGCGCATCGAGCAAGAGATGAGAACGGCCCAGGCCATCCAGCACGCTTTTCTGCCCAAAGAAGTGCCCGCGCTCACCGGCTGGCATCTTGTCCCCTATTACCAGCCTGCGCGCGAGGTTGGTGGCGACTTCTACGACTTTCTGGCCTTTGCAGATGGACGCCTGGGACTTGTCATTGGGGATGTCACTGGCAAAGGTGTGCCGGCCGCGCTCGTGATGGCAACGGTTCACACAATGTTACGCAGCGCGGTGCAGGGAACAACATCTCCGAGCGAAGTTCTGGCTCGGGTCAACGATCTTCTCATCGCCGAGATTCCGACCGGCATGTTTGTCACCTGCTTCTTCGCGTTGCTCGATCCCCAGAGCGGGCATATTTGCTATGCAAACGCTGGACACGAGGCGCCTTATCGCTGGCTCAACGGGAAGGCGAGCGAGCTTTTAGCGACAGGCATGCCTCTGGGTATGTTGCCAGGGGCGTGCTACGATGAATACGAGGCCATGCTTGCTCCTGGCGAATGCCTGCTCCTCTACAGCGATGGCCTGGTGGAAGCTCACAATCCCGCACGAGAGATGTTTGGCTTCCCCCGGCTCCAGACGTTACTCGCGCGACAGCACACCAATGAAACACCGACCATCGATTTCGTACTCAGCGAGCTAAAAAGCTTCACCGGCGAGGGATGGGAACAGGAGGATGACGTAACGCTCCTGGCTCTACAGAGGCTCGCGGAGTGAATTATGTGAGCTCTATCACATACGGATAGTCTCTTTATCCATTGTTTTTTCCTCCCTGAACGCTCATACTCTCATTACATCTGCTTTTTTCGCACAAATAAAGGGTCTGTTTTATGCATAGAAATACAAATGATCGTTGGCAAGCCATCTACGATATGCCTACCCAACCACTCAAAAAGCGTAGATCGAGAAAAACCATCGTGCTTACATTCATAACCACAAGTATCTTGCTGGCGAGTACGCTGGTTGTCATCTTTTACACTCCGCTCGCCGGTTCTCGGCAGCTTATCTACAGCAAACAGGGAAACACGCCAACTCCAACTCCCAAGCCTTTTGATCCCAACGTTGGAGCCATCCTGCCAACCCATCGCATCGTCGCTTTCTACGGCATCCCCAACGCAGAGCCAACCGGCCCCGCCTATGAACTCAATGCAGCCATGTTGCATAACCTCAAGGCTCAGGGAGCTGCCTACCAGCAGCTCGATCCCAAACATCCTGTGCAGCTTGCCATCGACCTGGTCGCGAGCGTGCCCGATAGTTCTCCTGGTCCAGAGGGGTACTATAGCCACCATCTGGACCCCGCGACGATCCAGTCGTACATCAATTTCTGCCAGCAAAACGGCCTCGTCCTGTTCCTGGATCTCGACTTTGGCTGGGCTCCTATTCAGAACGAAGTCAATTTCTTCCTACCATACCTGGAACGCTACTCTTTTGTGGAGATGGCCATTGACCCTGAATGGATGTTTCCTCGTCACGACGGCATTCCCGGCATCAACCTGAGCAATGTCCGGGCCGCTGACCTCAACCCGATCATTGAGACATTGGCAGGAATTCCCCTCAAATATCATGTGCCGCGCAAAGTTCTGGTGATTCATCAATATCGAGGTGACGGAGATGGCCTGAGCAATCCATATAACCCTGGACAGGCAGAGATTGCCGATAAGCGGGACCTCCTGTATGATCCACGTGTCGATGTTGTCATCAGCGTTGATGGCGTGGGCGGTTATACCGGCGACCAGGCCGATAAAACATGGGAATACGAGCACTGGGTTAGCCAGGACATGCACAGGTACCACAACTTCCGCTACGGCGGTTTTAAACTGTTCTATCACATCGAAGCCAGAACCCTGATGACCCCACAGCAGGTGCTCGCCCTTACCCCTCCTCCCATGTTTATCTCGTATGGAAACTGACGCAAAAGGCGGGGCTGGCGAAACCGCAAAGGGTTCCTATGCCATCCACGGTCACTCTAGCTGGTATGACCTGGAGCTGACAGACCATCAGCGGAGCCACGCTTTCCAGCGGACAGCAGGTCGAGATGGGATTGCCTTCTGCATCTTCATCTACCCTGTCGGAGTGTCCAGGATTCCCAGGGCCTGGTATAGTCAAATCTCTGGCGTCAACGACTCGAACAGATCCTGGCGCATTTTGATAGCCCGTGCGCTTAGCTCATCAACCGCGATCTTCTCTGTTTCGGTAGCGCCACGCAGTTTGATTTCAGTCTGGTTGAGAGCGAGTCCTTTGGAGCCAATGATCGCCTGAATCGGCGCTCCGATCAGATCGGCGTCATTGAACTTGATACCGGCGCTCACCTGACGGTCGTCAAACAGCACACTCACGCCTCTATTCGACAACTCTCTGTAGACGTGATCCGCTGTCTCCCGAACCGCTTGATCTTTGTGATAATCGAGGGCAAGCAAATGAACCTCGTAAGGGGCCACGGAGATTGGAAGATTCAATCCGCGCGCATCGCTGAATTTCTCCGCGAGAGATGCGAGAATTCGTCCAATCCCAATGCCGTAGCATCCCATGAGTGCCACTGCCCGCTCGCCGTGCTCGTCGATGAAAGTGCAGCCCATGGCCGCCGTATATTTCGTACCTAGCTTAAAAATATTCCCTACTTCAATGGCCCGAACGATCTGCAACGGGGCATGACAACTTACGCATGGCTCGCCCTCAACGACCGTCACTACATCGGCTACCTGTCCATGAACATCGCGATCCCAGTTGATATTGATAAAAAACGAATCTTTCTGGTTTGCCTCATGGATAAGATTATGTTGCAGAGCTATCGCTTGATCGATAATGACTCGAACGTTGGAGTCTGGTTCAAGACCTATGGGCGACAAATGGTCGGCGACCAACCCATGAGCATTGAGTTCGCGCGCTGTTGCAGGATACACCTCAGCACCCACGAAATTCGCTAGCTTGGTTTCGTTGACGTGCCGGTCAGCGCCCAGAACTACCAGGATGAGATCATTATTCGTGGTGTGATACGCCACTGTCTTTGTCATCCGGCGTGACACGGCATCCAGGTTCATGCCGATCAGGTCGCCTAACCCGTCGCCTGTCACCTGCACATGCTGCAATACCTTAACCGATTCTTGCGACGGCTCGTGGTGCGCTACCGCGACCTCGCAATTGGCGGCATAACCACAAGCAGGGCATAGGATGAGCGTATCCTCGCCTGCCGGCGTGATTGCCATAAATTCATGGGCTACTTTTCCCCCCATCATCCCGGGATCAGAATGGACCACGACTACTGGCAGCCCGCACCGTTGATAAATGCGCAAATACGAGTTGTATACCTGCTGGTAGCAGCGATCCAGGTCCTCTGCGTCGACATGGAACGAGTAGGCATCTTTCATCATGAATTCACGTAACCTGATGAGGCCGGCGCGTGGCCGAGCTTCATCGCGGTACTTCGTCTGGATTTGGTACAGCATTACGGGCAACTGCCGATAAGAGTTGAGATAGCGACGCATAATGTCCGTGATGACCTCTTCATGGGTCATAGACAAGACCATTTCTCTGTCGTTGCGGTCCTTGAAGCGTAGCAATTCTTCTTTTATCGTGTAATAGCGCCCGGTTTCCTTCCAGAGATCTGCTGTGACCACTACTGGCATAAGGATTTCCTGGCCACCGATCCGATCCATCTCCTCGCGGATGAGTTGGGATATTTTATGTATGCTGCGCAGCCCTAGTGGAAGCAGAGAGTAGATACCCGCGGAATGCTGTTTGATGTATCCCGCTCTGACCAGCAGCGCATGGCTGGTCACTTCCGCATCTGCGGGTGTTTCGCGCAATGTATATGTTGCTAAATGCGTCATTCGCATGGAAATAGCCCTCCAATGTTGAGTGCGCTGAATCTCTTCAGACGCTATTTGCTACTTACCTGATCAATCTTGAGAGCGCTAACAGCCGAAGGCAGACCTGGAAGATACACCTGCGGACGATTTATGTGCTCCCTCATAGGCAACGTCAATGTGTTTCGCAAGAGAATCCATCGCCTCTATGGCAGTGTTAAAGTCCGCGGTAGCGAACATGATATGGCCCAGGCGTGTATCCCCCCATGTTTCGGGAGACGTAATGCGATCACCTACCTTGAAATAGAGGCTTGTCTCCAGTATCTCGCACTCTTCCATTGACGGTACAGAAATACCCTGAAAGATAGCGCCATACGCTTCTGGCGGACTCGAAATGAAGAAAATAGCGGCAATCCGGTGTGGAGCGGTGTGGCCGGAGAAGGAGGATAAGCTTACTTCTTCGGGCTGCAACTGGCCGCATGCACAGCGCGCGGCCAGGCCGACGGTATCTGTCGCAAGTGCGTAGTCGACCAGGCGTGGAATATGGTCGCCCCCCATGCGAGCTCCCAGCTCCATCATGACAGGGCGTCCGTCACTCATACGAAACTCGGCATGGGTGAAAGCGTTGCAAATGCCCAGAGCCTGGTGTGCCTTTGTCAGTACTTTGTTAATCACTTCGTAATGGGAAGCGTCAATGTCGAGAGCGGGAAAGATATGCCCTGCTTCATCGAAAAATGGCTCATCAACGGTAAACTTTTTCGTGATGCCTAACAAGATATATTGCCCATCGATTGTCACCCCCTCTGCGCTATACTCAGGACCAGCAATGTATTCCTCCGCCAGCACCGTGGTTGGTAAGCCATAGACTTCGCTCAGCGAAAAAATCATGCCCCCAAAGTCCAGATCTAGATCGGCATCGAAGGGGATGCGAATCTTATTGGCCAGCTCTTCGAATCGCTCGACCTTAATGACCCCGTTGCTTCCCATCAAGGCCGCCGGTTTGAGCACCAGGGGATACTTCCAGGAACTTAGGAAATACATATCGCGGCGGTCGTGAAGAATCCGGTAGCGCGGGATATCGACACCAGCAGTCTCCCAGGCAACGCACATTCTATCTTTATAGCGAAATGTCTCGCCATCAAAGTTGGAGACCGCAGGCAAACCAAGCTGGCGAGCAATTAAATTGGCAAGGGGGACACCCCCTTCGTTGTAACAAAACACTCCTTGGAATGGGTCGCGAGCGTGTTCTGTTTCCACAATCTGGAGGATATGCGGCCAACTTCTGAGGCGAGTATGTATGATCTGTTCAAACAAGTCCTGGCTCCAAACAGATGGGAATTCGGTGAGGAGAGTAAGCCGGTATTCTAGTTCCACCAGATGCTTGATGATATATTGGCGAAAACCAGGTGCTCCTTGTTCTACAATGAGTAGCCTTGACATGCTTGTCCTACCTTCTCTTCAATACGGCGAAAGATCTTCTCACCCAGAGCAATGATGCCGTCAGTGGAGGCAATTTGTTCCAACCCTTCAAGGCGATTCCAGAAACGGAGCTGCGCGTTAGCCTCACTCTGCCCGGCATCAATAATGTAAGGAACCCCTCGTTCCTCCCACTCTTTAAACTTCTTGCTGTATGGCAAGTCTCTATCGTCCAGGATAACGCTCTGGCGAAGAAATACAGGCACCTTGCTGCATTCGCTAGACGTCTGTAACGCGTGGTAGACGCGCTCCAGTTCTTCCTGCTTATCAGCCAGCGTTTTGAACGTCGGCGTGATCACCGCGATGAGTACTGGAGTTGCTAACTCTGGCCAGATGACCGCCGGACCGTCGAAAAGTTGGCCCAGAATGCCCATAATCACGCGAATCGGGCCAACACCGACACAGCCCATATTGAGCGGGGTCCCATTACTCGTAACGTTGAAGGTGCGCGAAAAATGAGCTCCTAGAGGGCTGTAGCGCGCCACTTCCATAACCTGGCGTATGCGAACGTGAATACCTGTCTGACAGTATGGACACCGAGCGCCTTTCCCTGTTTCTTCCCCGCTTTGTTCCTCAAGAACCCTATCGCAATCAGCACATACAGAGATATGGTTACCTGTTCCAATTTTTGTGGGAATGAAGAGATCATGAGAGCGATATCCTGTGTACTCCGTCGCCACCGAAGGTTTGCTGATTGCTTGATAGTGAGGTATATTCAAGAGATCAAGCACGTGACTAAGACGAATCATTATCGTGTGACCAATCTGATGCACCTGCTCAAGGGAGGGATGCCAGATATAACAATCATACATGAAGAACTGGCGTGTACGCGTGATCGATCCTGCGCCTGGTTCGTCGCGGAACTTATGATTTTTTTGATACAGGATCAAAGGAAAAGTTGATTTCGCGAAAGGCCTCACCTGGTCCAACCAGTCTGAGATCTGTTCTTCGGAGGTTGGCGACAGCAGCAATGATCGACCCTTGCGATCTTGCAGCGTGAACAAAGTAGACTGAAAGAGCTCGTAGCGCCTGCTATTTTCCCAGAGATGTAGCGGCTGCAAAATAGGCAACTGGATCTCTACAGCCCCCGCTGACTGCAAAGCGAGGTCAATGAGAGCTTGAACTTTGGCGAGCAGATTGACAAAAAGCGGGCCATACGCATAGGTTCCTGACACAAGCGGGTAAATCAAACGCACTTTGCGCAGATATTGCTCAATAGCATGACATTGTGTAGGAGGCGTGCGAAGTCCAAGAAAGGACTCAATTGTTGAGGCCCTCATCGAGTTAACACCTCTTATTCTCTTATTGCTCAGTTCTGGAAATAGGCTGATCTGAATGTGCTCAGCCCTGTGAATTACCTGATATGCTGTTGACAATCAACCAGCAAATGGTAACATGCGTGGGCACAAGTGTATCATATTCCCGTGAGATACGCAACAACCCTCACTGGGGCCAGGTCATTTACTTGAAGCCTGGTCCAGTAGGAGCACCATCTGGCCGGGGCATATCTGCGACCAGGCTTCCTGGTTTATGATCAGACCTCAATGACATAGCCCCGATATGCTCTGCAAATTGACGCTGGTCATCGCTCATGCTATAATCGCGCATAAGTCAGATAGGTGACAAAACGATAATCCAGGGTTTCTACGACAGGGAGGGAAAATGGGCCAATGCAAATACCAGGCATTTTCACAAGCAAGGATGCGGAACGCTTCTTTCCAGAAGATTCCTGGGAGCTCTCTGCTTTACAGTCCATCCGCCGGATCATGACAAACAGAGGTTTCCCTTGTCACTTCGCGCGCATCGCAGAAGCAACAGGGTGCGCCTACTTCGCATTCGCCACCTCGCCACACGATGAAACGCAGTTGCAGCATATAGTAACGTGCCTCTCTGAGTTCACGAATATGACGAAGGCATCACGTAAAAGACGGCGGCACACGCTACTGGTGACATTTAAGCCGGAAACTAACCCGCAAGACAACGAGTATTATGCTAAGGCATTCTGGGGCCTGCTTAATTACCTGCACCAGCACGATCAAGAGGCCTGGCCAACCCAGATTGCAACTACCCCTGATGACCCGAATTTTGAGTTTTGTTTCAATGGCGTGCCGATGTTTACATTTGCCAATACTCCGGCCTATTCTAAGCGGCGCAGCCGAAATCTGGGAGACAGTTTTGTCGTTGTCTTCAATCCTTATTCGTCGTTTTCGGGAGTCCAGTTATTGACACCTGGAGGCAAAGGCGCGCGAACGCAGATTCGCAAGCGTCTTGAGAGCTACGATCGTGTCGCTTGCTATGGAGAATTTGGACAGATCGACGGTGACATTCCGCTGGCCTGGAAGTCGTACTTCATCCCCGATGACAATGTGCCGATGTCAACGCCATGCCCGTTCCACTACCGCGGCAAGCCTGACCAGGAATAGCGAACAGGGCGAAATGGAAATGGTCAGGGTATGAGGGATCTTCCGCCATACGGGCAATCCTGGCAGACCTGTAGTCCAGTCCTTTCCCAACCCCTATATGAGTACCCTTCATCTGGTGCCGGTGAGAGTAATCTCTTACCAGATTTTCAGTTTTCCGCGGGAAAATGCGAGTTATGCGTTCTGACGCATAAGTCGTAGCATGTTTGGCAGTGGAAACATTACCATAGTTAACAATACGAGCATGATTGGCACAGTGATACTCAGTGATCCGGTATTGACTGGATATGGTAGCAGAATCATGACGCTGGCAAGCCCCAGCGCCAGGATTGTTTCAATCACCACCCGCTGACTCGTCACCTGGCCTATCATATCGGCATCAAAGCAGATCTGTGGAATAGAACGGAGAACACCACCAATGCCTCCATTGGCCAATCCGAGCAAGAGACATACAACCACTGCCAGAGTAGGCGTATTTGACAGCAACAGCAGCGAGAATAGCGCGGCGGTGAGGAGCGTCAGCGGAAGGAATCTCCCAATCTTCTCACGGCTCCATTTCGGCTGTGAGAGGAGAGTACCACCAGTTGCCGCCCCGATTGCGTAGCACGCGCTCATCAACGCAAAGAGCGATGGGGCCCCCGTCAGCCGCCGAGAGACAATTGGCATCAGTAAGTTGAACCAGGTGACAACGGTAGCGGTAATTGCTCCCATCAGTGAGACTGAGATTGTTGTTCTCGTAAACGGCGACCTGGATGATTCGCGCGTTGTCGCTTGTGCCTGCCCATTGCGCGCCTCTATATCAAGGGGTGCTTTTACGAGGTCGTAGAAAGCAATTGTCATCAAAATACCAGAAAGGATGTAAGAAAGCGCGTCAACAAGCAAGAGATGCGGAGGGCTGACATGTTGTAACAACCATGCTGCGCCGAGCGAGCCCAGGATATCGCCTCCTTGGACCATCGTTACGCTGAGGCTGTTGAACCGGACAATTTTGCTAGGTGTGGCCTGAAACTTGATTGCTACAGACGTAAAGTAGGCGGGCAGAAATATTGCGCTCAGTGAGTTCAAACAAAAAGTCATGCACCATGCCGTGATGCTGCTGGGGCCGTAGAATAGAAAGGCGAAGTAGCCAAGAAACACGATGACAGCGCGGAGAAACTCTGTCCCGATCAGAATGCGAACAACCATGCGTGAGCGTGAAAAAACTGCCCCTGGCTTCGCCATAACCAGATACGGAACGTACATTGTCAAACCGAGAATCCCCAGGCCAGCTACCCCTGCGGGCGACTCGAGCGTTAGCCAGGACAAAGCTGTATAGTGCATTCCATTGCCGATATATGTACCAAATGTAGCGATGAGTAGCCACCACATGGCAAAATCCTCCCTATCAGTTTTGATTCGCCTCGGCGGGCATGCAGGCGAGCGAGGCATGAGAGCAGGAAAAAGGAAACGCTCCACGTCGAGGGTAGGTCTGCTGTGACTACATGTCAGATTCCCTCGACGGGAATGCTACTTGAGATATCGATCCTGACCGCTCAATAATCCCGCCTGATTGCCTTGACGGCTTCGATATCCATCTGCTCTAGGAGTTTTCTTCCAAAGAAGGCCAGTACTGCGGTCCAGTCAAGTTCCATATGTCTATTGCGTCTGCTGGCAGGAATAACTCCTGCTGCTCCTCAGTATACCCTTTGCGTAACAGGACAAGCATGTAGGCCAGATAGCGGTGATTCTCGTTGAACGCCTGCATGATCTCGAACCACCTTTGAGCGTATTTCTCGCGGACCTCGTCCGGTGCCTCTTGGAGCATTGGACTATCGGCGATAAGGCGGCTCACGTAACGCTCCAGTACGTCGAGCGGGCGAGCCTGGAGCATGTGCTCTTCATAGTGGTACAGTTCACACTTACCGCTGAGTATCAACGCGAGCCAGTAATTCCTCGTCCATGGACGTATAGAAAAGCCGAGGATGGAGGAAACGCGCTCTAACACCCTCTTCGGCACAGATGAGTGATAGAAGAGGTTGGCAACTGCGAGCTTCCCGTATGGTTTGAGGACGCGACTGTATTCAGCAAACGCTCTGGCGCGATTCTGCTCATCGATGAAGGTGTTCGCTCCCCCTGTAACAATGAGGTCGAAAGTATCGTCAGGAAATGGAATTTGCAAGGCAGACGCTACTTGAAATGACACCCGCTTCTGAATGATTGGTGACTCCCGACGCAGGAGCTCAGAAGCCATAGCGACTGCTTGCTCGTTGATGTCAATGCCGATGACGTGGCAATCCAGGAGCTTTGCGATCTCCATGGACGTAAATCCGGTATTGGAGCCGATCTCAAGGATGCGAGCCCCTGGATATATGTGTGAGTGCAGAAGGATCTGACTTATTGTTCGCTTGCCACCGGGGCACCGATTGGTTTCCCCAATGTAAGACAATAAATCCACATACGACAGAGTAAGAGGATCAGGATATGTTGTCTCACGCAGCACGTTGGACTCCTTTTATTTCTCTCGTCTTTTTCCTTGCGAAAGAGCACGACTTCATTGGATTGCTGACCAGTCGCCAGGACTGTACCAAACCAGTCCTGGCTGTACAGCGCACTGCATCAGTCGGCGCATCCATTCACAACAGGGGATAAGTTCAGATTGAGTTTGACAGAATGAATCTCTGTGCAATATCTCATTTCTATGAGACTCTTACGCCGGACCGCCAGTGCGCATGATAACACGCGGATTCTCTACTTGCTGCATATCAGCTACACTGATTGTTGCCGTCGCTGCCACTGACCCAGCCGTTGCCATATTGTTGAAGCGAATCATCGCCGTGCGGGCAGCATCAAAGTCGCCACTATCGAGCGACTGGTCAACAGTCCAGAATGTATCGTTGAGCACCTGGATGAAAGGCTCCAGGGCCTCTGTGTACTGAAATTCTCGCTTATAACCCCGAACACCGGCACAGATACGGTCTAACTCAGCCCGAAAGCGCACATTGTCGTAATAGATATCCCGATATGTCTTTCCGCCGTTTATGAGGAGCAATCCATTGAGAACCTCGCTTGTCACCATTGGTGGAAGCACATGGTTCTTGACCTCCTCTATTCCGAATTGAGTCACATCAATGAACGATTCGCGGTCCAGCCATTGAATGTGAGGACTGTCCATCCAGGGTGTGCGCGGTTGGATGAGGGGGGGATAGATCACGATATGCCCGTGTCCGACCTCACGGACGAACTCAATGGTATCTGCGGTCGTAGCCTCTGACTCGCCGAGAGATGGATAGATGAGGCTCATGATGTAACCAATGCGTGCGTCGTTAAGGAAGGCGCAAACTTCCCGTGTTCGCTCCATACTACGCTTCTTATGATAGGAAACGTTCAACAGGTCTTGCGAGGCTGTCTCGACGCCAACCCAGAACAGTGGAATGTGCGACCGTCTCATAATATCGGCCCTCTCGATACGAAAGTCACGCAGGGATTGGAAGAAGTTGACCGCGACATCTAACCCGCGCGCATGTAGCTCTTTATATATCGAGCAGGCATGATGGAAAGGGGTGTTCGATCCACTGCCGGTGAAGTGGATGAAGCCGTATCGTTCATTGAGGAAGGCGATCTCTTCTACAACACGCTGAGGTTCTCGCAGGCGGAGTTTATTTCCACTCTTAATGGGGTGAGCACAGAAATCACAACTGTACTGGCAGCCTCGGCTATCCTCGAACGGAATAGTCTTCATCTTCTGCGATTCGCTTGCCATCGCTGGATATGTTTCAGGGTCGAACAAAGGATAGACGTCGCTCGTGCGAAAAGTTGGATTCTCCTGCACGCGATTCGTGTGGATAGTACCTGCCAGATCGCGGTAGATTAAATTCGGCACCTCTTCCATGCGCGTTTCGCCGTTCAGCGCGCGCAGGTATCCGACGAATCCGACCTCTCCGTCAGCGTAGGCAGCTGCATCCAGGCTGCTGATAGTCTTGAGCGTGCCTTCGAGGAAGTAATCGACATGCCCACCCCCGGCGATCATCTTCAGTGACGGGAATCGTGCTTTCAGATAGTCAAGGATAAAGATAACGTCGTGCAACGATGGCTGCGACCATAGCTTGATACCAAGTACGTCTGCCTGAAATTTCATGATCTCGGCCTCAATCTCGCACGCAATATCCTGCACGATGCCCCGGCTATGCTGGTCAATCTCGGCCTCCAGACTGCGCACCTCCTGAAGTACCGAGTCCTCGACGCGACCTGCATTCAGGATTTGTGATCGGGTCAGCGCGCGATACTTCCGCAAATCGGCGGCATGCTCATACGGAAAGAGACGCTCGGCTGTGTCGATTGTGACATAATCACGAATAGAAACCTTGAAACCTTCCTTGCTCAATATCGCAGCAAGATAGGCAAGACCATTTTCGACAAGGAAGTAACTTGTGTACTCAGGAAACCCTGAATAATTGAGTAAGATAACGTTAGTGAACTTGCGCATCATTAGCACTCCTTTGCTATCTCGCAGCAATCCACACAAACATAGCGTCTGTGCGACTTTTGCCAAAGGTGTTGTCCAGGTAAGGTCGTCTGCTCATATCTTGTCGACAGAAGATATCTGTAGCCCGTTCCCCCAGCGCATCCTCTTTCTCAAAATTCTATTGGAAGCAATGACCCACAAACGGCAGGCTGTCTAGTACCAACCCGACGAACGCAAGTTATCAGAATATGAGAGGGTATGAAAGCACCCATGTTCATTCGACCTGTAACGCTTCCAGAAGTATACAGGCTCCTCCACAAAAATGCAAGAATCTCTATTCCTCGCCTATGGCTTTTTAATGTTCTTCCAGTGATTTTAAGGATTAAACAAAAAGGTGGCAACTTATAAAACGAAACACCATGAAAACGATAGATAACTATATATAATATATTACAGCAAAATATATGAAAACAATTATTATATTATAAATAGATAAACTATATTTATGACTGGTAAATGGAAGAGATCAGGTGTAAATGTAAGATAACCGCTGATTGGGAAGTATCTGTTTAGTACCTGATTACTGATGTATCTCAATTCATACAAACACTTGACACAAAGCTAGAAAATAGCTATACTTAGCCCACGCTATGTACCTGTTCCCTCACACCATGAGATCACTGAGAACGCGCTGATCCTGATTTGCGCTTCTACTTGCATATCTTAAGGGATATGCTGGATTGAAAGAACCTGACCGGCGAGACAGCTATTGTGGTAGTATAGCTCGCCTCTAGAATCTAGAGACTCTAATCATTTGTTGTATATTAAGGAAGGTATACTATGGCAAAACATTACATAGATTCCTCGATAGTGCCGAATAGAGTAGCAGCGAGGGTGAGCGCTCCACAAAGTTGGAAGGATCCGAAGACACACTGGCAAATCGTCCTGACGCACCCCTGGTATCGGCACCTGGCTCGGATTCAGCATGAATTGCATATGGCTATCCACGACTACTTCACCTCACGAAACATGATCACCGTTTCGATGCCCGTAACCACAGCGAGCGTCTCCAGTCCAATGGGGCTGGGGAGCGATAGTCTGCCTGTCGAGGTAGAGCTGTTTGGTATCAAAACGTATCTTGCAGACTCTATGCAGTTTATGCTTGAATTTGGCTGCCGCTTGCACAACGCTGGCGTCTATTACGTTATGCCATGCTTTCGTGGAGAGAGGACTGATCAATATCACCTCGCTCAATTTTATCATGCCGAAGCAGAAATTCCAGGACAACTCGGAGATGTTATAACGCTTGCCAGTGGGCTCGTACACCGTCTCTCCGAGATTATGCTTGCACGCTGTGCCGACAGCGTGCTGGCATTAGCAGGAACCGTGGCTCACATCGAACAGCTTCTCGCTTTGCAAGGTCGCTATGTGCAGTGTAGCTTCGACGAAGCTGTTAGCCTGCTTACTGACGATCCCACTTTCATACGACACCATAGTCTGGGCTTCGATACGCTCACGCGCGCCGGGGAGGCAGAGTTGATACGCCAGCTCGGACACGGAGGGCCGGTGTGGCTAACCCACTTTGATCAACTGGCTGTGCCATTTTATCAGGCTGTCGACGAATCGTCACAGAAGGCGCTCAACGCAGATCTGCTTCTTGGCACATGTGAAACGATTGGCTCCGGTCAGCGCCATGCAACGAGCACCGAGGTCCGCAATGCACTCAAGAAGCACCAGGTCGCCGAGTCCCCATATGCGTGGTATCTCACAATGAGGGACGACACGCCAATGCAAACATCAGGATTTGGTATGGGGATTGAGCGATACCTGCTGTGGCTACTTCAGCATGATGACATTCGCGACCTCACCATCCTCTACCGAGACAATCATGTGGCCGTACTTCCATGATGCAATTGCCCCCAGCATTGAGGCCCGGAGATAAGATCGGCGTCTTTGCCCCCTCCTCACCCGGAGCGGCTCTCTATCCAGATCGCTTCAAGCGGGGTTTGGCAGCGCTTGAAAAATCTCTGGGCTGTGATGTGTACCTTCCTCGTGGATTCGAGCATGCTGGCGTATATACCGCTGGTACAGCACAAGAACGCGCTCAGGACTTTCTCGAACTGGTTACGGAGCCGGCGGTTCGAGCTATCATTACCACGTTTGGTGGCTACAACTCGTCGGATCTCCTGTCACTATTGTCACCGCAAGAGTTGCGAGCCAATCCAAAGATACTCATCGGCTATAGCGATACGACGGCTCTATTGCTGGGATACCAGGCTATGACTGGCTTGGTATCCTATTACGGCCCGGCGGTGTTGCCGCAATTCGGAGAGTACCCTGAACCATTCGACTATACCGTTACCTCCCTGAAACGGAGCATTGTGCAGGGCAAAGGCGGATTCATCGATGATCCGTTGTTTTGGACAGATGAGATCATTGATTGGGCACGACCCGAACTAACACGGCCAAGACATCTCAAGCGGGGCGCTGCGAGACGTCATTGGCGATTGGGGTGTGGCGAGGGAACGTTGTTTGGCGGCAATGTAGCCACTCTTAACTTTCTCGTGGGTACACCCTATTTCGCGGTGCCCGAACACGGGATTGTGCTGTTTTTAGAGGCAACGGGTGAAGAGGCGCGACTTCCAGTCTTTCGTCGGGCGCTCGTCCAGTTGCGCCATTGCGGCCTGTTTGATCAAGTGAGAGCACTTCTTGTTGGACGATTTCCGCGGTGTTCAGAGGAACAGGTCGCTGATATACGCGAACTCCTGCTCGAGATCGGCTCTGCATATGATTTCCCGATTCTTGGCGAGCTAGCCTTTGGGCATACTGACCCAATGATGACACTGCCGATTGGTTGTCATGCGCGTGTCCAGGTGAAGAGTGATACGAGTACCATCGAGATTATCGGGCCGACTGTGAGCTGTTCTTGACCAGTGGAAATGGTTCTCTGGATTTCTTTCAGTCTCGTGGAGTCGAAGAACACGGAGGACTTATCAGTTACTGCTTGTCGGTGGTTCGTTTGCTTTCCCGCCTGCGGAAAGGCGTGTGTGCAGGGGTCGTTCTGGTCAGCGGTAGAGAGCTTCCACTAAGTGGTATAGTCATCTTGACATATAGATAGCTCTTGCCATATGCTTTCTGTCAGAAACCTGTGAAGCCTTCCCTGACTTGTTCGGAGTGGTTCTCGTTTGCAAAAAATATCCTGGCGGTCAGGGAAGGAGTAGTTCAAGCATCAGGGAGGATGTACAGATGAGCATATCCTGGAAACAGAACGTGTGGCGCTCGCTTTTGGGATTAAGCGTTCTCGTGCTGGCGCTGGTCCTGGCCGCGTGCGAGAGTTCTGGGAAGAACAAGAGCTTCGCCTCTCAGGGACTTACTCCATCCGCTGCGCCCGTCTTTCAGACGTATACTGGCCCTGGCTTTTCCATCATCTATCCCGAATCCTGGGTAATCAGGACCTCGGAGTTCGCGGTCACTTTCTCCGATCTGT
Organism: Ktedonobacteraceae bacterium; assembly: GCA_035294465.1. Classification (GTDB taxonomy): domain Bacteria; phylum Chloroflexota; class Ktedonobacteria; order Ktedonobacterales; family Ktedonobacteraceae; genus Paraktedonobacter. Next base: position 19,336 of record DATGKW010000128.1, read on the forward strand.
CTGGAGCGTACAACCTGGAGGTCAGCTTTACGCCCAATCCTCAGGGCGCTGCGACTCCCGGCCAGTTAGTCACGCAGAGCATCACAACCACGAGGGCGAGACTGGCGAAGCCGCAAACGGTTCCGATGCCCTCCACGGTTACTCTGGCCAGCGTGACCTGGAGCCAGCAAGCTGTCAGCGGGGCCACGCTTTCCAACGGGCAACAGGTCGAGATCGAGGTGGTCACTCTGGCTACCGACTATCCCGCACACGCTGCTAATACAAAAGGGGTCGTCCTGACATATCTGGGAGCCAAAGCTTTATTCGAGCGGGCTCAGAACACCTATTTTGCGCCCATGCTCCAGAGCTTCAAATTCATCGTTTAGTCTGTAACTTGTTTTGCCATCTGGTACACCAAAGTGCTATTCGAGCATCTCACTGTACCAGATAGCAAAACGCTCTTCATCTCAGCTCAGAGAGACATCATCAACATAGACGTTACCCTGAACATACCAGCCATGCACATAGATCGTGATGCTGGTCTGGGAGGAACTGGTAGTAAAGCTTACCGTGAGCTGCGTATAGGTGGCGCTGCTGGTCCAGGTAGAGGCACCGCCACTGACTCCCAGGAAGGCATAAGGGCCGTCAACGTAGGCTGTGAGCGTGTAGGTGTGGTTCGCCTGTACGGTGATGGTCTGGTCACACTCGCCCGTCGTCGAATTACTGGGCGCAACTTCCAGGGCATAGGAGCCGCTATGCACCGGCGAAGTGACGACTGTATCGCCTGCCTCACAGGTCCAGCCACTGAGATTGCCGGCCTCGAAGCCGCCGTTCGTCACCAGGTTTCCACCAGTTGGCGTGCTGGTTGGAGTGGGCGTTGGTGTCGGTGTATTCGTTGGAGTGGGCGTTGGTGTTGGCGTATTGCCCGGCGTCGGCGTTGGTGTCGGCGTCTGAGTGGGTGTTGGAGTGGGCGTTGGCGTATTGCCTGGCGTCGGTGTCGGTGTCGGTGTTCCGCCGCCACCGCCTATGGTGCCCGTCAGGCCGCCGGCAATGGCGTTGAGCAGTGTATCGCCTGAGTCCTCTGCGTCGAGCGAGAACATCATCGCTCCGGCCAGACCGTTACTTTTAATATAGGCGGTTTTGGCCGCGATGGATTGCGGCGTGTCTCCGGTGTAGAAGTTGGTTCCATCGTAGATCCACGATGCCTGCGTGGTTGGGTCGAAGAAGTTATCGCTGGCATTACCAGTCAAGCCTGCCGCGGCCAGCTCTTTGTAGTCCGCAACCCCTGCCGTTTGGCTGTACGAGAAAGCAGCGCTGGGACCGCTGGCCGGCTGATAGAGGCCGTGATCGCTGCCAGCCGCAACCCCTGTCCAACCGCGATAATAAAACGGGAAGCCCATGACGAGCTTGTTGGCCGGAAAACCTCCCGGAATATTGTAGTCAGGCAGGCCACTTGTCCAGGCTTTGATCGCCGTATCAATAGTATACTTCTCGTTACCGGGAGGAATGGCCGCTGAGGGGTCGTTAGGCGAGTTGTAGAGCGGGTCCTGGAAATTGGTCGGGCCGGTCGTTTCCCATCCACCATGCATGTCATAGGTCATCACGTCGGCATAATCCAGGTAGTTCCCGATCTGATTCGTCTGGATCATGGCTATCTTGTCCTGCCCCGATGGCACCGCCGCGGTCAGGAGAAAATGTTTGCCAATGCTTGCGCCGTAGCTATCCAGCTCGTTGCGGAACTCCTGCAGCAGCAGCGTATAGTTGGCGGTATCCTGCGGTCCGTAGTGGTTGCCAACGTGCCCCAGGACGCCAGGATATTCCCAGTCGATGTCAAACCCATCGAAGATGCCAGCAGCCGAGGCCGTGCCACCCGAAGGATCGCCATCAATTCCCGTGGGCAGGTTGCCCTTGAGGAACATATTAATACAGGAACTCACGAACGTCTGCCGTGAGGAGGCTGTGGCTGCCGCGTCCGAAAAGTACTTGGAATATGTCCAGCCGCCTATGGAGAGCAGGATCTTGAGATTGGGATACTTCACTTTGAGCTCACGCAACTGATTGAAGTTTCCCTTGATCGGCTGGCTATACGAGTCCGAGGTGCCATCGACACTGATCGAAGAATCGTAGCTCTTCTGGTAATCCGCGAAAGCATCGCCCGCGCCGTCGCCCGCGTTCGGATCATTTTCGTTGGTCGAATCCGCCGCTTTGATCGCCTCAAAGCAGGTGAGATTGTTCGGATCAATGTTCTCAAAGTCGTAAATGATCATGGTCAACTGCGAAGCAGCCCCGGAGTTGGCCACGCTGGATGGATAATAAGCGTTGCCATAGATACCCCATTGATCAAAATAGGCTATCTTCTGGTAAGGAGTTGGCCCGGCCGCTTGAGTTGTGGCTGTCACTGACGAACTCTGACCGGAGGTGTTTCCGTCCTTGTCATACGCCTGAACAGTAAACGTGTAGCTGGTAGAGGGCAGCAGCGAACTGACTGTCACTGAGGTACCCATCGAGGTAGCTACGATATTCGAGCCATTGTAGACGTAGTAGGCCGGGACATCGCCCGTCCCGGAACTATCGGTGGAAGCGGACCACGAAAGGGTGATAGACTGCGGCCCCGTGGCCGTCACCTGGACATTGGTAGGTGTGGTAATGCTTGAGGCATTGGTAGCGCCATGAACAATTACAGGGGTATACACGATGCCTACAAGCGATAGGAGCAGCAAGGTAAATACTGCCCCCAATTGCAACAGCTTCGTTTTTGACATGCAACACTCCTTGCGTTCCTTTTTGCCAGCAGTCCTCGCCGGCAGCCTTTGCCCGCCGCCGGTCAATCTCGTCCGCTTGAACCGGTCACAGGACGCTGGCTATGTCATGTCGTGGAAATATCTGGCCTTTCCTATGCCCGGTTGCCATAGGAGAAGAGAAAGGCGCTGACCGGCTACCCTGCGCGGCCAGAGCGTTACCGGGCGAAATTCGTTGCGGTTCGCTCCTTTCTGCCCTCTCGATGAGAGCCAGTGTGACAAGCCGAGTAAGAGGAAAATACGGGCTTATGCAAAAGAGTACCCTGAATCTGGCCTATATGTCAAGATGTCTAGACCAGATATCCTGATCAAAAATTGGGAGCAGAGATAGAGAGGGGACCGATAGAAACGGGCCATTTGACGCGGGAAACAGGCTATGTTACCATTCGTCTAGAATAGAGATAGACTGCCAAGAACCAGGGGGAGAAGTATACGTATGAACCTGTACCAGCAATTGCAGTATGTGCGCGAGCGCCTGGAAGGAATTGGGGCGCATGAAGACAGTATAGATCTCGTTGATAAGCTTTTGAAGCGGGCGGAGCCTGCAATGCACGATAAGACGAATACATCGCAGATCCAGGTGCTTCGCCATATGCTACGTATGAATGAAGTGATCGATAACTATAACATCTATAACGATCTGCAGGAGCTGATCAGCGAGCGGGATGAATCGGAGCTGCGCGAGCGCGAAGACGCGGCGCCCGAAGCCTATCTCAACACCGAGCGCCATCCAAAACCCAAATCGTTTTATAAGGCCAAAAAAGAGAGAGAAAAGAAGAAGAGTTAGCCGGTCGCCAATCAGGAGGCCGGCCCTTCAATTTGTTTCTGGCTCGCGTCTGGACCGCTGAGTTGCATTTCCTGCTTCATCGCCTGGAGCTGAGCTTCAATGTTCTGCTCTGCAGAGATTTTTCGCAGCTCGCGATCTAACGTGCTCTCTCCTCCGGCCGGCAGCGCCTGCAAAGTTAGATCGTCGGCTTCGATCAACGTTTCCATGGCGTTGGCCCGCGCCTGCATGTTCAAGACTTTATCCTGGGCACGCTGCATCGCCAGGTTCATCTCACCCATCTCTTCCGACATACCGGTCAGCGTCTCGTTGATCTTCACTTGAGCCTGGGCAGCGTTGTACTGGGCCTTGACCATTTCCTTCTGGGTGCGGAACGCCTCCACACGCGCCGTGACCGCCCGTTGCATCGCCAGCAATTTCTCCTCTTGCTCGCGTAACTGTGCAAGCTGCTGCTCATAGCTATTGACCTGAACAATCCCGTTCTCCTTCTCCTGCAAGGCCATACGCGCCAGGTCCTCACGTCCGGCCGCCAACGCCTGCCTGGCCTGCTGATCTCGCTGGTTGACCTTGCTGAGTATCTGCGCTTGCTGCTGCTCAAGCCGTTTCTCAGCAGTCACAACATCTGCGATAGAACGTTTGATCTGCTGCAACTGTTCCAGTTGCTTGCTGTAAGAATAATCCATCACCTGTCCAGGATCTTCAGCTTTATCCAGGGCCGCGTTGGCGCGAACCTTAAAAAACATTGAAATTCGTGAGAAGATGCCCATGCCGTCCTCCTGATGCGCCACTCCGGCGCTGTCTGTCTAAATGTTTTATCTCTTCCCTTTAGTATCTTCAACGTGTTGTCAGGCGAAATATCAAGCACTTCAGTCATATATCATACCATAAATGACTTCTGAAGGAAGCCAGAAGATCCGCTTGACTTTTTCGCCGGTGTTAGCTATAATCCCTCATGTCAGATACGCGGGTTTGGTGTAGTGGCAACATGCGACTTTCCCAAAGTTGAGATCACGGGTTCGAATCCCGTAACCCGCTCCCAGGAGCAAAGAGCTTCTCGCATGCGCGAGAAGCTCTTTTTATGTCTGCTGCATGTTCTCTCTCATACGCCGCATATCGCGCGCGACGCTGCGCAGGCCCAGCAGGCAGACAAGGCCCGCGATAAACAGGCTGGTTGGAGCGGTTGTGGTCAGGGCCAGCCCCAGCGGAATTCTGCCGGCCAGCGCGCCGATAGTAAAAGGGGCGGCGGCATCACCCAGTAGGTGGGCTAACAGCAGGGAGAGGCCAAGAGCTGTGGCGCGCATCTCAGGCACGATAATGTCCTGCAGCACGGCATTCAGCGGTCCCGTACAGAAGTTCAGAGCGATGCCCGCCAGAATGAAGATCACGATGAAGAGCCAGAGCATGTGGATAAAGAGAGCCAGTAAGACCAGAGGTGCGCCCGCGAGCAAACCGAGCGTCGCTACCAGCAGGCGACCCTGGGGCCGGCGCTTCTGAAAGAAATCGGCCAGCCAGCCGCCAACCACCGTGCCGACCAGACCGCTTGTCACCAGCACAATGCCGGAAAGAAGCCCGGCGGTCGCCAGGTTTAGCTGAAAGCTCGCGACAATGTAGCTGGGTAGCCAGTATGAAGTGCCGCCGATGGTGAAGAAGCTGAAGATAAGGGCGGCCACCAGAACCCAATATGTAGGAATCGCGCGCAGCCTGTTAAGCGTTTCCCAGAAATCTTTACCGATTCCTCCATGCAGGGCACTCTCAGCATCGGCAACTTCTGAGTCAGCGGCTGCTTCCTTGCCTTCGTCCTCGGCTCCCCGTCTGGGTTCAATCATTCGCCAGGCCAGGAAGGCGCAGATCAGACCGGGAATACCCACAACGTAGAAAGCCCACCGCCAGCCAAGCCGCTCAGCAATTAGCCCACCCATAGTAAAGCCGACCGCTGCCCCAAGCAGCGTGCCCATTGACCAGTACGAAAGGATACGTCCTCGCTGTGCTCTGGGGAAGAGGTCGCCGAGCAGCGAGAGCGAGGCGGGAGCGTACCCTGCCTCGCCGAAACCGAGCACCGAACGGACCACAAAGAGCTGTATGAAGTTGCGCGCCATGCCGGCCAGCAGTGTCGCAAAGCTCCAGACCCCTACGCACAGGCTGACAATGTTTTTACGGATGCCGCGGTCTGCCCAGACACCAAGAGGGAGCGTGGCAATGGCATAAACCAGAAGAAAAGAGGAACCGAGCAGGCCCTCCTCCGGCAAAGTCAAACCTAGATCGCTATGAATCTTGGGGAGAACAGCGGACAATACATAGCGGTCGGCGTAGTTCAAGATATTGATGATCAGGAGAACAGTAAAGGCGAAGCGTGCCTGTCCTCTGCTCAGCCGGTCCTGGCGCTGCGTTCCCATTTTTGCCCGTGCAGGTGTTGTTGCTGACATTGCTGTATCCTTCACACAAACTATGCATGATAGCACGCTTTTGAGCCGATCACTCATCGAGCAGGCGCGCTTTGAGCTGGCCGGTTGCTATCTACTACGTTTACAAGCTTGCTCTAGTTACATGGTTGATCCGTGCGAAAGCGAAGTCTTTTCCAGTTTTAGGATACGCTGCCTTTGAAGCACACGCAACAATTGAGTATCAATTTAATGTCCCTCCGCCCGCTTCCTTCCCTTTCTCCCGTGCGAAATCTGCCTGGGAGATGTATAATGGAAGCACAATAGCGATTGGCCTGAATAACCTGGGTGCATACAGAAGGGAAAGGCAACGAAGACGATGCGAGTCATTACCACACTCCAGGATATGCTCGATGCACGGGCCGGCTGTGCAAGCTCGCGTGCGGTCGGTCTGGTACCAACGATGGGATATCTGCACGAGGGCCATCTCTCGCTGGTTCGCCAGGCACGTAGGGAGAGCGATATTCTGGCGGTCAGTATCTTTGTGAATCCGACCCAGTTTGGCCCGCACGAGGACCTGGAGCGCTATCCGCGTGACCTGCCGCGCGACCTGCGGATGCTGGAAAGCTGCGGAGTCGATCTCGTTTTTACCCCCACCACCGCCGATATCTACCCTCCTGGTTTCGCAACGTATGTCGATCCAAGCGGGCCGCTCGTGGAGACCGCTGAGGGAGCCAGTCGCCCTGGCCATTTTCGCGGCGTGGCCACGGTTGTACTCAAGCTTTTCCAGATTCTCCGACCTCACCGGGCTTATTTTGGCCAGAAAGACGCCCAGCAGGTTGCAGTTATTTCGCGCATGGTCGCAGATCTCAATCTTTCGGTGGTTCTGCGTATCCTTCCCACAATTCGCGAGGCCGATGGATTAGCTATGAGCAGCCGGAACGCTTACCTGGCACCAGAAGAACGAGCCGCCGCGACCGTTCTACACAGAGCGCTTGAGGCCGGTAAGCAGGTATTTGAAGGTTCCACGCCGGAAGGCCCGGCAGGTGTGATCGAGGCTATGCAGGAGGTCGTGGCCGGCGAACCACGAGCCAGACTCGATTACGCCGAGGTGCGCGATCCGAAGACGTTCCTTCCCCTGGAAAGCCTGCGGGCGCCAGCTCTGCTGCTCATCGCTGCCTTCGTCGGCCCCACCCGGCTGATTGATAATTTTTTACTGCGTCCCGATGGCACGTGGGATACCGGCGTGGAACTGACCGGGCCGGCCACGTAGAAAGGCGCTTGCTGGCGCGCCAGCGCCGTCTCCCATGTTTGCCGGAATCGATACAAAGCGGCTTAACTATCACACAAGCGGAAAGGAACTCATCCACGATGACGCGGGATAAAATCACAATCAACGACATCCAGGCTCGCAAGGCTGGCCCCAAACTCACGATGATTACTGCATATGACGCGCCTATGGCCAGGATTGCCGACCAGGCCGGCGCGGATATTATCCTGGTTGGGGATACCCTGGCCGATAACGTGCTTGGTTTCCCGGATACGCTCGCGGCCACGGTCGATATAATGGTCCACCACACTTCCGCCGTGACGCGCGCTCAGCCACGCTCGCTGGTCATTGGCGATATGCCCTGGCTGAGCTATCATGTCTCCGTTGAAGAGACAGTGCGCAACGCTGGCCGCCTGATCCGTGAAGGGCGGGCTGACGCAGTGAAGCTGGAGGGGGGGCGTAAGCGCCTTCCCATGGTTGAGGCCATTCTGGCGGCAGAAATACCTGTGATGGGGCATCTGGGCCTGACTCCCCAGTCCGTGCGCGCGATGGGGGGCTATCGCGTCCAGGGCAGGCAGGTGAATCCGGCGCGTGAACTGCTGGAAGATGCTCGTGCGCTGGCTGCGGCGGGCATCTTCGCCCTTGTCCTCGAAGGAGTGCCAGACATCCTGGCTAAAGCCATTACCGAGGCTGTTCCCGTGCCGACTATCGGTATCGGCGCCGGTCCTCATTGCAATGGCCAGGTGCTGGTCTTTCACGATGTGCTTGGCCTTCATCTCAACGCGCATACTGCTAAATTTGTACGCCAGTACGCGCATCTGGCCGAAACTGCGGTCGCCGCTCTACAAGCATTTTTCGCCGATGTCCAGTCCGGCGAGTTTCCCAGCGACGCCGAGAGCTACCATATGGATGCGGAGACCGCTCGCCTGTTCCAGGACATGACCGGCGGTATAGAGGATTAAAATGGCCCGGTATCCCCGCCTTTTCACTACAGTTGCCGATTGTCTGGTATGGTGTAAAAAGCGTCTTACGCTTTTTCTACACCATACCAGACAGCCTTTTGCGTGGCGGAGTCGCGCAGAATCTCGCCAGAGGAGAGAGGCTATCAGGCTATTTCCATTCCCTTGTGCGGCTATCTGGATATAATATCTTTGGTGGTCTTAATTATTCGTGTATACGTGTTATCATTCGGGCACCTGCAAAAGATGCCCGGTAGAGGGAACTTGTTATGACTCTACCTATATCCTCTGGACCCTCTCTACCATCTTACCGGGTCGCTGCTATTCAGTTTAATCCGATGCTGGGCAAGAAAGAAGAGAATGTGGAGCGTCTGCTTCAACTGGTTGAGGAGGCCGCGCGTCAGGAGGCCCGTCTGATTGTGCTTCCTGAGATGGCAACGACGGGCTATTGCTGGGCATCACGAGAAGAGATTGCTCCCTATGTTGAACCCATTCCAGGCCCGACGACCGAGCGCTTTCAAGAACTGGCTGCTCGCTACAATTGTTACATCGCGCTTGGCCTGCCGGAGCTTGATCCTACCACCGGCGTTTACTACAATTCCCTGGCTTTGCTGGGTCCCGCAGGTCTGGTTGGCGCCTATCGCAAAATTCACTCGTATATTGCCGAACCCCGCTGGGCGCGCGACGGCGACCAGGGTTTCCCCGTGTGGGAAACGCCGCTGGGACGGCTAGGTGCCGTGATCTGTATGGACGCGATGTACTTTGAATCGACGCGCATCGCTGCTCTGCGAGGGGCCGATGTGATCCTTTTTCCCACCAACTGGCTGGAAGAGCACTGTCCGAGTAGCTGGTGGATGGCCCGCGCTCTGGAGAACGGTGTCTATCTGATCGTGGCCAACCGCAGCGATGTCGAGCGCGGCGTGGAATTTAGCGGAGGTAGCTGTATTCTTAATCCCGACGGTACTATCCAGGCTGCGCTCGACGACGGCGAGGGCATCGTTTATGGCGAGGTTGATCTGGAGCGCGCGCGCGTGAAAACCTGGGGCAAAGCTGAGCCGCTTGGAGACCGCCTGGCTGATCGCCGGCCTGAGCTATATATTCCTCTGGTACACAACACATATCTCTGGGAGCCGTTGCGCTATCACGGTCTCTATGAGCTTGGTGAACTACCTCCCGGCCAGCTCTCCTGCGTGGGCCTGATCCAGACCAACCTGGGTACGCTGATGGGTGATTCTGTTTCCTCCATCACGCCTGCTGCGCTGCGCGATATGCTTGGCGCACTCCTGCGAGACCAGGCACCGACGCTGCCCGATGTGCTGGTTCTGCCAGAGTTGATGCTGCCCGGCCCTTTGACTGATACCACTCCCGAAGCGGTTGCCCGCTTGCAGGCTGGCGCGATCACTGTGCCCGGCCCGGAAACTTCCGCTCTGGTGGCCCTGGCGACAGAATTTCAGATTACTCTGGTTCTGGGCGTGGCGGAACGCGTAGATGCGCCTGGCGCTCCGCCGGTCTTCTACAACACCGTTCTGCTGATCGATCCCGAAGGTATCTACGGTACCTATCGCAAATTGCACCTGACGCGGAATGATCGCCTCTGGGCCAGCCCCGGAGATCGCGGCCTGCCGGTTTTTGACACACCCGCCGGGCGCGTTGGTCTGACTACAGGTTATGATGTACTTTTCCCAGAAACTCTGCGCGTCCTGGCTGGTCAGGGCACTGATCTGGTTTGTGCTCCTACCTGTCTGGATTTTCCAGAGCCTATCGGTCTGGCGCCTTCCAGGATTCGCTTCAGCCGTCCGATTGCTCCCACCGAGTATGATCCCACGCACTCGCTGATCTGGCGCGTGCGCGCAGCCGAGCATCACGTCTACCTGGCTCTGGCCAACTGGCATGGGCAGATCAATGGCCTGAGCGCTATGGGCTACAGCGGAATCTTCTCTCCCACAACTGAGACGACCTATCCCTGGCGCGAAGTTGTGGTGGATGAAGAAGATGATCTCTGCCTGACGATGATGACTATCGATACCCGCGAGCAGCGCACGGGCCGCCGCTCAACCACCTACCTAAACTACGCGCCCGGCGAGGTCTCTGGCTCCCTGACCGGCGAGCTTGCCTATGATGTGCGAGACAGCATTCCCGGCAATGTGGTGCGCGGCAAACCCCTTCTGCGCAAACGGATACCGTTCTGGTATCTCGATCTGGTTAAGCCTACCTGATCTATTAGGAAGGAGCGCTCGCCTTTGAGGCTGGGAAACAAAGTAGCGATGGCGATATCTCATCTCATTGTTTTTGGTGCCTGACTCTTTGACAAAAAACCTACTTCTCACATATACTAAAAACAGGTTTGTTGACTGATTGCCCAATAAAATGGTTGTGTGGGCTGGACTCGTGGGTTCGCCTCTCGCGCCAGGAGGATGCATGCCGAAGATTGTTGATGAACAGATGCGCGAAGCCACGCGCCGCCGTATTATGCGTGTGGCTGCTGGCGAGTTTGCCCGCCTGGGCTTTGACCAGGCCAATATCAACGTGATCGCCGAACAGGCTGGGATCGGCAAAGGAACGGTTTACCTGTACTTTGAGAATAAACGCGACCTGTTCCTGGCGATGCTGCGCAGCATCGCCCAGGCTCAATTAACGGTGATTCGTTCGGCTCTAGCTCCCGATGGAACGTTGCAACAGCGCCTGGAGCGGCTTTTTCGCGCCTTCGCCCATCTGGCTGAGGAGGAGAGCGACGACTTCAATGTCTATATGAGCGCGTTGTACGGCGTCAACCGCGCTTTCCAGGCGGAAGCGACGAAACTTTTGCGAGATTATGTCGCGGTAATTGCTTTGATGCTGGAGCAGAGCCAGGCGCGAGGAGAGATTCGCTCGCAGAATATCGAAGCTACCGCTTTGATGGTGCTCTCGCTCACAGAATCGTATGTGCTCTCCGCGCGGGTGCTAGGGCAGTCGGAGCGCGAGATTGTCCGGCAGGCGGGGCAGATCGCCGAGCTTATTCTGCGCGGCGTTGGCTCAGGCGCGCCGTGACCTCGCGCCTCTTCTTTTGGATTTTATTTTGGATTACTGCCCACCCATTTTTGATATTCCAGGATTCTCAGGATTCTATTGTAGAGGAGGGATAAGAGATGCCATCTGCTGGCTTGCCAACCTTTTTTCAACGTCTTTTTCATCTTCGTCATGGTGGTGGATCAAGCTTTGAAAGCCCGCGCTATTTGCTTAAATGGGTGCTGATCAGTACCGCCATTGGCCTGGTAGCCGGCCTAGGTGCCTTACTCTTCTTCGAGGCCATTCGTTTCGCTACCGATTTCTTTCTGGGGACGCTGGTTGGTTATTTCCCTCCTGACCCGGCAGGCGAGGGGACGAGGGGCGTGATGCCACTCTGGTCGGCGGCCCGCCCCTGGCTCCTGCCTGCTATCACCACCGCCGGCGGCCTGCTGGCAGGTATCATCGTGTTCAGCCTGGCGCCGGAGGCCGAGGGGCACGGCACAGATGCTGCTATCGCGGCTTTTCATCAAGGTAAGCCTATCCGCGCGCGCATTCCGCTGGTGAAGCTGGTGGCCTCTGCGATCACTATTGGCACCGGCGGTTCGGGAGGACGCGAGGGGCCATCAGCGCAGATCAGCGCGGGGTTCGGCTCGCTCCTGGGAAGTCTCCTGCATCTGAACGCACAGGATCGACGCATTGCTATCGCGACCGGCATTGGCTCCGGCATTGGCGCGATCTTCCGCGCTCCACTTGGGGGTGCAGTGCTGGCCGCCGAAATCCTCTATACGAGCGATCTGGAAGTCGAAGCCATTATTCCCGCGTTGATTGCCTCGATCATCGGCTACAGCGTCTTCGGGGCCTGGTTCGGCTGGAGTCCCATCTTCAACGTACAGGGCAGCCTTGCCTTTACTTCACCACCTCAGTTGCTCTATTATGTTGTGCTTGGTCTGCTGTGCGGGCTGATCGGCTGGTTGTACGCAAATGGCTTCTACGGGATTACTCACGTGTTTCACCGCCTGCCCATTCCCAGGTGGATCAAGCCCGGCATTGGCGGGCTGCTGGTGGGATTGATCGGCTTGATACTGCCACAGGCGCTTGGCATGGGCTACGGCTGGGTGCAGGTCAGCATGGGTCCGGGTTTGCTTTCGCTGCCCCTGTGGGTGATTCTGCTGCTACCGTTTGCGAAGATCCTTACGACGGGGCTTTCCATCGGCTCCGGCGGCTCCGGCGGTATCTTTGGTCCGGGCATGGTGATTGGGGCAATGGTGGGAGCCACGATCTGGCGCATGAGCTATCACGTCTTGCCCGGCGTACCTGCTTCGCCCGCGCCATTTGTCATTGTTGGCATGATGGCGCTCTTTGGAGGGATCGCGCACGCGCCGCTGGCGGTTATGCTGATGGTTGCCGAGATGACGGGCAATCTTTCGATGCTCGCGCCCGCGATGATCGCGGTGGGTATTTCCTCTATCATTGTGGGCAATCATACGATCTATATCAGCCAGGTCAGGACTCGTGCCGACTCGCCCGCGCACCGGCTCCAGTTCTCATTCCCGCTGCTTTCCACACTCACAGTGCGCCAGGCCATGACGCCGCCGCCCCTGCACTTTTCTCCGCTGCAAACTGTGGCAGAGGCTGAGCGGCTCCTCACAGAGAGCGCGGTAAGCGGGGCTTCGGTTCTTGACGCTGATGGAAACCTGCTGGGCGTGCTCACCCTCGCTGATATTCGCAGAGTGGCAGAGGCTGAGCGTGAGAAGCGCTGTGTTGAGGAGGTCATGAATCGCGATGTGCTGGTCGCGCAGCCCGGCGAGACGTTGGATGCCGTGCTGGAGCAACTGACCGGCCATCGCATCGGCTGGATGCCGGTGGTGGAGGAGGGGGCGGCAACGATTGGCAGGCGTCTGATCGGGCGTATCTCTGCTCAGGAGATCGTGCGTGTCTATCGCGGTACGCTGGCAAAAGGCTCGCGGCGCATGCGCGGCCTGGTGGAGGGTACCGTGATGCTTGAAGCCGAGATCAAGCCCGACACGTGGCTGGCCGGTCGCAAGTTGCGGGAAGCGCAGTTGCCGCCCGAAAGCCTGGTAGTCTCGATCCGCCGCCAGAACGAGCTGCTTTTCCCGCGAGGGAGCACCGTTATCGAAGCGGGCGACCTGGTGACGTTCCTGGTGAGTCCGGTCGGCGAGGAGCGCCTGAAAGCGTACCTGGAAGAGCGCGCGGACCGGGCGAAAAGAGATATGCTCGACGCGCGCGTGCTCGACTAAAAGATCGGAAGTTCTACGATGATGCAGCTATGCCCTAGTTCTCCTCGTCAAATGGCGGCGAAAGCGGCTCTCCCTGCTCCTGCGTCACGCGCCGGTAGCAGAAGTATGAGTAGACGTAGAGAAAGAGGGAGACCACAATGAGTGGCGCCAGAATGCCCCAGAAGCGCAGCGCGGGAATAAAGCTGCACGGAATGCCGATCAGGCCCACGGCCACAAAGAGCCATCCGCCCAGCCGGTGCGTGCGTTCCCAGACAAGCGAACTGGCCAGGGTCCAGGGAGTGCGAATGCCCATCCAGAAGTTGCGGCGCATCTTGCCCATGTAGTTACCCAGGAAGATGAAGAGCACCGAGAGCGCCAGCGTGACCACCATCAGCGTATCAAAGCTAACGCCCAGCGCTTGAGCGATGTTCGAGAGCTGGATAACCAGCAAGAACAGCATGATAGCCGTCAGGATAATCTTTCCGATCTGGAGATTGGCTGCCGTTTGCTCACGTCCTCCCAGACGCGGGCTGGCCTCCAGTAACACCCGGATCAGCACGTAGATGCCTGCGCTCATCAACGGGTAGAGGAACGTGCCTATCCATTTGGGGCCGTAGCCATCGGCCTGACCGTTGAATCCCCAGTGAATGGGCACCCGGTCAGGTAAAACCGCGAAGCCATAGATCGCAACGACCACCTGAATGGCGATAATGGCCCAGATCAGCAGGTCGATTGAGGGCCGAAATGCCGGTTTAGGTGCTATTTTATTTGCTGTATCATTAGAAGTGTTCATAGGGCATCCTCCCTGGATATATCCGTTGTATGTTCAGGTTCAGCCGCAGGCGCGCGCTGGCTATCTGTGGAGGTTTCCATGCCACCGAACCAGTCAAGCAGCTCGGTCAGTAAATCCTGCAGTACCGTTGTATTGAGTGTGTAGACTTGAAACTGCCCGCGCCGCTCCACGCGCACCAGGTCGGCCAGTTTCAGGACCATCAGGTGGTGCGAGAGCGCGGTGCGGCCGACGCCGGCGTATTCGGCCAGCTCGCCTGCGGTGCGTTCTCCCCCGCGTAGATACTTCAAAATGCGCCGCCGCGTCGGATCTGCAAGTGCTTTATACGCTTCTTGCATGAAAAAACCTCACCTTTTCTTTTATCTGCTTCTCCCTAAAGCAACCTCCATTTACTGCCTCACCTCTCGATAATCACGCTCACCGGTTGCTTTATTGTAGAACACTTCCATGAGCCGCTCGGTCGCTGGATCAACGAATCGCTCGCCGGTAGGTTGCCAGTACCCCTGGACCCGATTTACCTGCGCGCGGTAGCGTTTGCTCTCCATGAGCACAGAGCCTACCAGGATGAGGCCATTTACCGCTAGATACACAATCAGCCAGAGAGCGGCATGGACCAGGAAGAGCAAGAGAGCTGCTCCGATCAAGGAGAGCAGACCATAGCCAATGATCGCCCCTCTCAGCATGTTGTCTCCTACCCTTCCGGCTCGATCACCACTGCTGTGCCATAGGCTACGATCTCACTCATGGTCTGACCAATCTCCGATGAATCAAATTGCATACGCACAATCGCGTTCGCGCCCATGGCGGTAGCGTTCTGGACCATGCGGTCAATCGCGTGCCGGCGCGCATCCTCCAGCAGAGTAGTGTATTCCTTGATCTCGCCGCCTCCCAGGGAACGCAGACCTGCCATGATGTTGCCGCCCAGGCCCCGGCTGCGTACTACCACGCCAAAGACCTGTCCTTTGGTTTCCACGATGCGATGGTTGGCAATTCCTTCAGTTGTGACAATCAACATTGCTTTCTCCTTCGATATATTGGTATCGCTCCGAAAACGGGTCACACGTGGGCTTTCAGCCAGTCCAGGATGCTGGCCAGGGCCTCCGGGTCCAGGCGGGCATCAGGGCTGTTGTAGCTTTCCATCGCTCTGGCCAGCACCAGCTCTGACCGGGGCAGTAGCTCTTGCTTGAGAACGTGATTCGCGTTCTCTGGGAAGAGGAAAGTCACATTTCCGTGCCCGGCAGCCGCCAGCTTTAGCGGCTCGCCATCGGCCTGCCAGTCTACCTGAAGATCTTTTTTCCCAATGATGACCAGTACCGGGGCGTCTGCCTGCTTGAGCAAAGGAGCTGCATTGGCCATCCAGAGTTCACGGGCGAGAGGCAGGTTGGCGGGAGTTTCCAGGCTCTTCAGCAGCATCTGGACGCCCTCCGGCAGCGCCGGATCCGGGTTGATAGGTTCTCCGGCCATGAAGCGGGCGATGCCTGCATCGTAGAGTGCCAGCAGTGCTTCTCCATTCGGTATGAGTTCTGCTTGTGCTGCCAGTTGGGGGCGTGCAACTGTACCGACGGCTCGTCCAGGGGGCGCGATGAGCACAAGGCCGGCAAGCAGAATCTCAGGGCTGTGCAGTTGGTAATTCAAAGCGTGCAGGGTTCCCTCGCTGTTGGCGAGCGCGAAGATCTGGTCAGGACGCACATATTCCTGGTTTGCTATAGTACGTACAGCTTCGGCAAACTCATCGACATGACTTTGCATACTCATCTTGCCGATCAGAAGCGGCACGTTCTCGCTTGTGTGGGGACCAGAAGCTCGCTTGTCGTAGCGCAGTGAGGCGATACCTGCCCGCGCTAGCTCCTCAGCAAGCAGACGCGCGCTGCCATTGGTTCCTGGTAGAAGCGGCGAATTCCAATCGCGGTCGGTGGGGCCACTGCCTGCCACCATCACCACCGCAGGGAACGGCCCCAGGCCGATTGGCCTGACCAGCGTACCGTACATGATTGTCTCACCCAGCGGCCAGGTGATTTCTGAGCTTTCTGCATGTGAATCATGAGCAGTCATTCTTCGTGTCCTTTGTTGGCGTTCTTCTCACACAACCGGAAGAACATATGCACCCTTAAATTCAATATTTCAAACTATATTGAAATACTAACACAGAAAAGTTCTTGAGTCAAGGAGATGATTCAAATGAGGGGCACTAGCAGCTTTTTTCAGCAGAGGCATCAATTTGCTGTGCCCGTTCCTCCTGTTTAAGCCGTTCGCGCTCTTCACGTTCACGTTTTTTGCGGGCCTGTTCCTCGGCTTTACGTGCAGCCATTTCAGGGTCGGGGTTAATGGCGTTCATGGCCGCGTCAATGCCTTGAGAGAGCAGGATCTGTACAGCCTCGACGGCGCGTTCTTCGCCGCTGGCCAGGAGGATAGCGTCGTCGCCATGGGCCACGCTCAGGACGTGGTCCCGGCCATCCACATGACTATTCTCTGGTCTCCCGATGCCTACGCGCAGGCGTGGGAAGTCGCTGGTATGTAGCTTCGCGATGATATCGCGCATACCGTTATGCCCGGCTGCTCCGCCTTTTTTCAGCAGGCGTACCCTGCCCGTTGGTAGGTCAAGTTCATCGTAGATGACAAGGATATCGGTGGGCGGCACTTTGTACCAGTGGGCCAGTTCTCCCACAGCGCTGCCGCTGATATTCATATAAGTGAGGGGTTTGGCCAGGACGATTTTCTCTGAGCCAATGGTGCCGCTGGCCAGTAGAGCGTGGGCGCGTTTCTCCGACCACTTCCAGTCCCATTTCGCGGCCAGTTTATCTACTACGCGAAAACCGACATTGTGCCGTGTACGTTCATACTGCTGGCCTGGGTTGCCCAGGCCGACGATCAATTTCATAGATACTCTATTTACCGACCATAGGCCAGGCGCATCGCCAGATACTGCGGTAATCCTGCCTGAATGATCTTCTCCTGTGTTTTCTCGAATGGGTAAGGAATGCGATAGAAATGGAAGGCGTGGCGCTCGCTATCGTAAATCATGAATGCAGCGCGAGGGTCTCCATCGCGTGGTTGACCAACGCCACCGGGATTGATGATCGCTCGATAGCGCTCCGGCGCTTCCCAGGGACCTTCGGGCGGCACGATCATCTCATTTGTTACCTGGATCATGCTCTGGCTCAGGCCGAGCAGCTCCAGCAGCTCCTCGATTTCGTTATTGAGGCGGTCTTCCGCGTTCTGGATATCGTCTTCCGGGGTAGTCTTATTTGCAATCTCGTAAGGTACAAGTCCGTTATTCTTCGCCCCCGCGTTTCCGTTCGCGGCTAGCTGATCCTCATCTGTAGGCAGCTGCGTTTCCTGGACCTCCGTTGGCTCTGCCGATTCTACGCCGTCCTCTTTCTGGGGAAGCGCCTCATCTTCGCCTGGTGCTGGTGATTCCTGTTGATTGGCTGGCGCAGGTACGAGCGGCTCAGCAGGTACCGGGAGTTCTTTTTGCTGGGGGCCTGGCGTATAATCACCCTCCGTATGAGCATTCTCAGCCGCCTCGGCTTTTTGTGAAGTCAGGATAACTGCGGCCATTTCGGAGGTCTCTTGCTGGTCCTGCGTCTCCTCTTCGACGAGCGGATCGAGTTTCTCAGTTGGCTCATTGTTCAACGTATAGGGCTGCTGGAAGATTACCGGAATGTGCGTATGTCCGACCAGGCAG
Source organism: Ktedonobacteraceae bacterium (assembly GCA_035294465.1). GTDB lineage: Bacteria > Chloroflexota > Ktedonobacteria > Ktedonobacterales > Ktedonobacteraceae > Paraktedonobacter. The sequence continues at coordinate 37,201 of DATGKW010000128.1, forward strand.
AAGCGGCTATCGAAATGTTGAAAACTGCGCTCGGCCAGCACTTCAGAGGTCAAATATTCCCAGAGGGGCCCGTAGGGGCTGCCGTGTACCAGCGTGCATTCGCCGATTTCCAGGCGCTCCGGCAGGTTGCGCAGAAACTCCCGGTGCTCTTCGGTCAGCTCCTTCGCCGTCCATTCGGCAGAGATGCGCGCCGCCGCGCTAAAGTCTTCCAGGTCGAGCTTGCCGACTGCTGCCCAATCGTGGTTGCCCGCGATAATCACATCGGTATGCTTGCGCAATGTCTCGATGCATTCGTTGGGATTCGGGCCGTACCCCACGAGATCGCCCAGGAACCAGATCTGGTCAACAGGCTCTTCCTTGTTTAGCTCATCAATCTTTGCCAGGACGGTTTCCAGGGCTTCCAGGTTGGCGTGTATGTCGGTGAAGATGGCGTAACGCATGGTTGGTTTACTCTACTCGTTAAAAAGTATTAGCGGATTACGTAGGTGAAGCTATTCTATCATGTTTGTTTGTGTGTTGCTAGTACCCGGCTGGCGGTCACGTTATGGAAACTGCCGGGCGCGGGCCGGTTATTTGATCACATGTTTGCTAGCCGCAAGGATGAGTGAGGGCTTTTTTCGTTTGCAGGAAATGTGTAGAGCGAAAAGGGGCTGGTTTCTGACCTGCGCGGCCTTTACAGTCTGGGAATCTGCACAGGCAGACCAAAGCCCCAGTTCAGCAGGGTCTGAGCATCTGTGAAGCGGGTTGTTTCGTTGGCTGAATTCAGAACGACGCCGATCAGCATATGCCCGTTCCGCCTGGCGGCGGCGACCAGGCAGCCACCGGCCTGGGGCGTCCAGCCGGTTTTGATGCCGATGGTGCCTTGATAGTCGAAAAGCAGTTGATTAATGTTTTTCCATTGGTAGGCGTGATTCGTACTACTTGCCGGCACATCGTACTCCTTGGTCTGGACGATCTGCGCGAAGAGTGGAAGGCTCATGGCGTAACGCGCCAGGCGCACAAGATCATAAGCGGTAGTATAGTGCAGGCCGTATTCCAGGCCATCGGGATTAGAGTAAAGTGTCTGATAGAGATGCAGCCTGCGGGCCTCAACGTTCATTATCGTGACAAAATTTGGCACCGAACCCGCCACTGCGTCCGCGATAGCGATGGCGGCATCGTCGCCAGAGGGAAGCATCATGCCGTAGAGCAGATCCTGGAGTCTGAGCCGGTCGCCTGCAACCAGGTTAGCGCCGCTTCCATCATTCTGGATGACCTCATTCACCGCGTCCTGGCCTATCGTGACCATCCTGTTCAGCTTGCCAGATTGGATGGCAATCAGTGCGGTCATAATCTTGGTGGTGCTGGCCATAGGCACGGGTTGTTCCGCATCCTTCTCGTAGAGGATAGAGCCGGTATCAGCGTCCATGAGAATGGCCTCGCTGGCTAAAATCTGGCCGGGCGCGCCTCGTGGTGTCAAAACTGCTTTGAGAGCTGGCCTGGGAGCAGCTGTAATTGTTAAGGGTGCGAGCGGAGGACCGTTGAGATTGGGCTGGCCGAATCCGAATACATTTGCTCCCAGCGGGGTAAAGAGCCACACCGGGATGCTGATCACGATGAGAATAGCTACAACGAGCAGAATAATAGCAAGCGTTCTACGTTGGTTCATAGAAAGATTCTTTGTCCTGATTAAAAAAGTCTCTTTTCAAAGTGTTTTTCTTGATCAATCATAAGAGACGATACAACTGGCTGTATCGTCTCTTTCCAGACAAGTCATGGGAAGAAATAGGACCTATTCCTCCTGATAGTACTCCAGACCGAGATGTGTGATCTGCTCTTCGCCCATCAGCCAGCGTAGCGTGTTCTTGAGCTTCGTCTGCTGGATGAAGAAGTCGTGCTCCGGGTACACCGTAGCGGCGTGCTGGGGACTCTTGAAGTAGAAGGACAGCCATTCCTGGATGCCTTTCATACCGGCTCGCTGAGCGAGATCGAGGAAAAGAGCGAGGTCAAGAACAAGGGGCGCGGCGAGAATCGAATCGCGGCAGAGAAAGTCGATCTTTACTTGCATCGGGTAGCCGAGCCAGCCGAAGATATCGATGTTGTCCCATCCCTCTTTGTTATCGCCGCGTGGCGGGTAGTAGTTGATCCGCACTTTGTGGTAGACATCGCCATAGAGTTCGGGGTAGAGCTGGGGCTGGAGGATGTACTCGAGGACACCCAGCTTCGACTCCTCCTTAGTCTTAAAGCTCTCCGGGTCGTCGAGCACCTCGCCATCGCGGTTGCCGAGAATGTTCGTCGAGTACCAGCCGTTGAGGCCGAGCATGCGCGCTTTCAACATTGGCGCGAGCGTCGTTTTGATCAGAGTCTGGCCGGTCTTGAAGTCCTTGCCGCAAATCGGAACGCCCCGGTCGACTGCGAGCTGAACCAGCGCAGGAATGTCGGCAGTCAGGTTGGGAGCACCGTTAGCGAAAGGAACTCCTTCCATCAGGGCAGCATAGGCATAGAGCATCGAGGGGGCGATGGTCTCGTCGTTGGCATCGAGCGCTGCCTCGAAGCTTTCGAGGGTGAGATGACATGGTCCCTCCTCCATATAGATCTCGGTCGAGGCGCACCAGACCATGACCAGGCGGTCGCAATGGTTGGTAGACTTGAAGTTGCGAATGTCCGCGCGAATCTGCTCGGCCAATTCTCTCTTTGTACCGCGCTTAACGTTGGGTCCGTTGAGGCGCTTGACGTAGTACTGGTCGAAGGCGGCCGGCATTGGGTTGATGGATTGAAGGAAGTCGGCGATAGGCTCGATGTGTTCGTGGCGGTCGAGGACGCTGCACTTCACCGCTGCTTCGTAGGCATTGTCGGGGAAGGGGTCCCAGGCCCCGAAGACGAGGTCGTCGAGGTTTGCCAGCGGGACGAACTCGCGGATGAGGGGCGAGCGGTTTTCCGTTCGCTTGCCAAGTCGGATGGTGCCCATCTGGGTGAGCGAGCCTATGGGCCGGCCGCTGCCGCGGCGGGCGTGCTCAACCCCGCTGATGAATGTTGAGGCGACAGCACCGAGGCCGACGAGAAGGATGCCGAGACGGCCCTCTGCTGGCTGGATTGGGTTGGGATTGGGTTCGACGAAGTCTTTTGCTTCCAAGATCATACCTCTCTGGCGGGCGAGCGACATGAGCGGCATTTGCCATTGCGCAGGTACCCGCCCTGTCCTTGCCCAGTGCTCAATTGTGCTCTGCCTCTTGCCAAGCAGGGCAGCAAGTGCGCTCTGGCCGCCGAAGCGTCTGATTATCCGCTCGGCGGCATTCGTTTTTTCTTCCATGAGAGATATTCTAACGAATTTTTCGTTAGTATGCAAGTCGCGGGAGAGAGAATCGGGGCGACGTAGATATCTGTGCAGGATACTGGTCGCGTGGGCTGAGGTGGGGGCACAGCGAACACGTACGCCCGCTCCTGGTAGGCAATGCCGTAACGGCATTGCCTACCAGGCAAACTGGTGGAGATCAGACGCTCACTTCGACTTGTTCCGGCCAGTGGGTGTGATAATCGGTTGCGCGCTGGAAGGCGTCGGCCACACGGAGGATCTTGCTCTCGCCAAAGAAATCGCCGAGCAATTGCAGGCCGACGGGCAGGTCGTTGCTGAAGCCGCCGGGGATAGAGACGCCGCAGTTGCCTGCCAGATCTGCTGGGATCGTAAAGACGTCTTGCAGGTACATTTCGTAAGGATCGGAAATTTCGCCCAGGCGGAACGGAGCTGATGGGCTGGTCGGGCTGGCCAGCACGTCAAATTTCGCGAAAGCTTCGGTGAAGTCGCGCGCAATCAGGGTGCGAACTTTCTCCGCCTGCTTATAATAGGCATCATAATAGCCGGCGGAGAGCGCGTATGTGCCCAGCATGATGCGGCGTTTGACCTCCGGGCCGAAGCCGTATTCGCGCGTTTTCTCCATGGCTTCCCACATGTTATTGGTATCGCGATAGGAATAGCCGTACTTCACGCCGTCGTAGCGAGCCAGATTGGCGCTGGCCTCCGCTGGCGCAATAATATAGTAGGCCGCGACGCCGTAGCGCGTGTGCGGCAGAGAGACCTCTTCGACTTCCGCGCCCAGCTCACGCAGTTTCTCGATAGCCGAGCGCACTGCCTGAACCACGCCCGGCTGCATGCCTTCGACCCAGTATTCCTTTGGCACACCAATGCGCATTCCCTTGATATCGCCGGTCAGTTCGGCAGCGTAGTCGCCGACCGGTTCAGGCGAGCAGGTGGCGTCGCGAGAATCGGCGCCGGAAATGACACTCATAATCAAGGCAGCGTCGCGCGCTGTGCGCGTGAATGGCCCGATTTGATCCAGCGAGGAAGCAAAGGCGACCAGACCGAAGCGCGAGACGCGCCCGTAGGTTGGCTTTAAGCCGACGACATTGCAGAAGGAAGCAGGTTGGCGGATCGAGCCACCTGTATCGCTGCCCAGCGCGCCCATAGCCATGCCGGCTGCCACTGCCGCAGCCGAGCCACCGCTGCTCCCGCCGGGCGCGCGCTCCAGATCCCAGGGATTGTGCGTAGGGAAAAAGGCCGAATGCTCGGTCGAGGAACCCATAGCGAACTCATCCATGTTGGTTTTGCCCAGCATTACCGCGCCAGCCGCGTTAAGTTTCTCCATCACTGTCGCGTCAAAGGGCGGCTTGAAGTTTTCCAGCATGCGCGAGCCGCACGTTGTCCTGATCCCTCTGGTGCAGATGACATCTTTGATTGCCAGCGGAATGCCGGTCAGCGGAGTGACATCCTCGCCGCTGCGCAGGCGGCGGTCGGCCTCCTCTGCCTGCTTCAAAGCCAGATCATCCGTCACCAGCGTAAAAGCCTTCACTTTATCGTCCACAGCGCGAATGCGATCAAGGTGCGCGCGTGTCAGTTCAACCGAGGAGAGCTTACCCTGACGCAGCAGCTTCCCTGCCTCGTCAATCGTCATTTTACAAAGTTCGCTCATAAATTTATGATTCCTCCAGCACCGCATTGACTTTCAAACAGTTGTCTTCTTGCGCGGGCGCATTCGCCAGGAGAACTTCTGGCGGATAGGATGGTCGTGGGCTGTCCTCCCGCATGATATTATGCAGGCGCGATGCATGAGCGGTGGGCGAAACCCCGGAGACATCAGCTTCCTGCAGGATCGCGATATTTTCCAGGATGACGGAAAGCTGCTGGCTGAAGACGTCGATCTCTTCCTCTTGTAAACCCAGGCGGGCCAGTTTCGCGATATGCATTACTGTTTGGCGATCAATCATACCAATTCCCTCTTTCTCAAAACAAAAATGAAGGCGCTGCATGCCCTTGCTAAAAGCGAACATGGAAACCGCTCACATAAGCGGAGGGCTCGCGCCAATCCACCTCGACCTTTTCTACATCGGCGGCAGCGGGCCCTCGTCGCAGGAGAGCCAGCAGTTTTTCCAGGGCCGGGCGTGCCCCCTGGGCCAGCACCTCAACGTTGCCATCGCTGGTATTGCGGGTGTAGCCGCGCAGCCCCAGGCTCAGGGCTTTCTCTACCACAAAGTAACGAAAACCAACTCCCTGAACTTTGCCATGAACAATAGCGTGCAATTCTTGTGCTTCGTCGCTTCTCTTCTGGTTTTCCATTGACCCATGATAGCATAGTTTCGGAGAATGTGGAATCGCGTTCAGGCCAAATGGCCAGATTCTCGCCTATCTTGCGACAAAAGCCCTCCTTGTAGCGTAGTAATATACACGATGATGAATGATAGGGTGCCCAGGCTAACTCTTTGTGTGCTTGTTGCTACGTGGTACACTAAAGGATAATCGTTGTGCGTTGTCAGAGTTTTTAGTGGGTTTTCAGAGCGCCGGGTACCAGTTCAGGTTTTTTGGGGAGAGAAACATGCAGTCTGTACAGGATTTAGCCACTGCAGTACAACGAGTGATTAATAATGTTGAAAAGGTGATAGTTGGTAAGGCGGAGTCGGTGGCTTTTAGCTTGATAGCAGTTATTTGTAATGGCCATGTCCTGATTGAGGACGTGCCGGGCGTTGGCAAGACGGTCCTCACGAAAGCGATTGCGAAATCGATTGGCTGTTCGTTTAAACGTATCCAGTTTACTCCTGACCTTTTGCCCAGCGATGTGACGGGCGTCTCCGTGTATAACCAGAAGACCGGCAATTTTGAGTTTAGAGCCGGTCCAATTCTTTCTCAGATCGTGCTGGCCGACGAGATCAACCGCGCGACCCCGAAAACTCAATCTGCTCTGCTGGAGGCCATGGAAGAGACGCAAATCACGGTCGATGGTGTGACCTACAGCCTGCCTACTCCTTTCATGGTGATGGCCACGCAGAACCCGATTGAGTATGAAGGCACCTTTCCTCTCCCTGAAGCCCAGCTTGATCGCTTTATGATGAATATCACCCTGGGCTATCCCAAAACGCAAGATGAGATGAATATCCTGGATACTCACCAGTTTCATCACCCTCTTGAGGATATCGAACAGATTATGCGCGCGGAGGAACTGGTTCGGATTCAGCAGCAGGTGCGCTCGATTCACGTGGACCCGTCTATCCGCGAATATATTGTCTCAATCGCGGGAGCCACGCGCACCCATGGCAATATCTATCTTGGCGCCAGCCCGCGCGGCTCCCTGGCGCTTTTCCGGGCCTCGCAAGCGCTGGCAGCCATTCGTGGGCGTGGGTATGTGATTCCCGATGATGTCAAATTACTAGCCAAAGCAACGCTGGCCCATCGCCTGATTGTTACGCCTGCTGCTCGTGTTCGCGGCATTACCTCGGCGGCCATTCTGGACGAAATTCTCCAGACGGTGCCGGTGCCAGGCGGAACGGTCGTAGGTGGAAAGGGGCGCTGAGCTATGCGGCCCTGGCAAGCGCTTCTCCTGGTGATCATTCTGGCTTTTTTTGCGATCAGCAGCGGCTGGCATGTTCTCTACGTGCTGACATACGTTATGCTGCTATTGTTTGTGCTCTCGTGGTTCTGGGCACGCTATAGCCTGCATAACATGATCTTTCGGCGAGCTTCTATCGCCACACGTGTACAGGTTGGAGATCTCTTCGACGAACGCCTGATGCTGGATAATGTCAGCGTCCTGCCCAAGCTCTGGGTGCAGATCGCCGACGGCTCAACCCTGCCTGGGCACCGCGCTGGCTACGTGGCCAGTATGGGGGGACGTAAGCGAGCAACCTGGCGCGCCCGCACGCTTTGTCGGCAGCGCGGCCGCTATCAGCTTGGCCCGGTGACGGCTACGAGCGGCGATCCCTTTGGCATGTTTCGCAAACGCGTCGTGTTGACCGCTCCCCGTGATCTGCTGGTCCTGCCGCGTGTGGTGCCGATTAGCCGTTTTGCTCTCTTTAGTGGTGGCCTGCCGGGGCGTGGGCGTGTTTCGCGCCGTGCTCTGCACGCGACGACCAATGCTACGACTATTCGCGATTATGTGAACGGTGATGCGCTCAATCGCATTCACTGGCGTTCCAGCGCGCATTACAATAAGTTGATGGTCAAAGAGTTTGACCTTGATCCCGCGCTAGATGCCTGGATCTTCCTGGATCTGCACGATTCTGTCCAGGCCGGCGAGGGGGAGCATTCCACTGAAGAATACGGAGTGACGATTGCCGCAACCATCGCCTCCTATCTGCTGCACCAGGATCTTTCTTTGGGAATGATCGTCAATGGAGATCATCGCGAATTCCTTTCGTTGGATCGTGGAGATCGGCAGATTGAGCGCGTGCTGGAGATGCTGGCCGTTGTCAAGGCGGGGCCGGGACCGGATCTCAAAGAGGCCCTGGCGGTTGATGCTTTGCATTTTGGACGAAATACTGTTGCGATTATTATTACACCCTCGAACTCGCGGGACTGGCACGATGGAGTGCGCCATTTGCAGCGCCGGGGAGTCCAGGTGGCTGTTATTGGTCTCGTTGCTACTTCTTTTGACCAGCGTCCCGCGGACGAAGATACCCTGGCTCTGCTAGAGGGAGCAGGTGTACCAGTGCTGCGCGTGAAGTGTCAGGACCCATTAAGCGAGGTACTTGAACAGGATCCAGAGGCGCGCTATGCACTACGGAGGTAAGCACTATGCAAGACGCCGCTGTCGATCGCCTCGCGAAGATTATTACCCCGAACAAGGGGCCTGATAAAGACAAGCCCGCCTTTCAGGCTAGAGATATCTTTACGCATTTGCGCCTGGCCGAAGGCTGGTTTTCCTTTTTTCTGCTGGCTCTGATCGTCTATAGCACCATCTGGTGTGTTCAGGCGGTGAACTGGGTTGATCACCTTGGTCTGCTTACCCCGATTACTGCTCTGGGATTGCTCTTTGGCATCGTCGCGGCCAAGCAGCGTCGTCTCCCGCGCATTCTGGCGCATATTCTGGCTGTGATTCTAAGTCTGCTCCTCGCTTTCTGGCAAACGAATAGCGTTGATTACGCGGGCCACGCTGCTGTGTTTTTCCATAGTATACAAAGCTGGTTCTTTCTGGCCATTGGAGGAGGAACCAGCAGCGACGATTCTATCTTTCTCTTCTTTATCCTCGCGCTGGGTTTTCTGCTCGCCTATACCAGCGCCTGGCTGGTTTATCGCACGCGCAGTCCCTGGTTGATGCTGCTGGCCAATGCCGTCGTGCTGCTGATCAACTTGAGCTATATCGACGCGGGCTATGTCATTTTTCTGGTCGTGTTTCTGGTGGCTGCCTTGCTCTTGCTCCTGCGTTTTAACCTCTATGAGTCTTCGATCCGCTGGAAGCGGCAGGGGCTGCGTTGCTCTGATGAGCTGAACTGGGAGTTTATGCAGGCAGGCGCGCTGATATCCCTGGGCATCCTGGTCTTCTCCTGGATACTGCCCTGGGGCTATACCAATCAACAGGCTGCCTCGATCTGGACTACCAGCGGTAACCCCTGGGTGCAGGCAGAGAACATCTGGAATCGCTTATTCTCCGTCAGCGGTGGAGATACCCCCCAGAACCACGGGAACTTCACGAACCTTCTCACTCTGGGTGGCAACCCCAATCTGGTCAATACTCCCGTGTTTGAGGTCAAGACGACCGATGGAAGCCAGTATCTGATGTATTCAAGCTACGATCAGTACGATGGGGTAAGCCACTGGTCGAATAGTACACTGGATGCGATTCCCAATAAGGCCAATACGGTTTTCTACGATGGCTCTCAAGATCTTACCACTGTTAACCAGACAATTCAGGTAGTAAACCCTCCTGGAGAGCAATACGCGTATCTTTTTGGCGCACCACAAATTGTTTCATCGAGTCAGGCCGCGCAGGTGGTCATAAACAGAAGTGATGGCGAGCCGGTGGCCTGGCTACGCACAAATGGCAAGCTAGCGGCGGGGGATACCTACACGGTGACTTCATATGTCTCTGGAGCGGATGTGGCGACGTTGCGAAGTGTTCCTATGCCGCAGGATTCGCCGCAGATTCCGCCAAACAATGATGTTCCGGTTCCTCCCACCTACTTTAATCCCGCCGTGCTGGCAACCTATGCTCAGCCTCCTGCCAATCTGGACCCGGCTATTAAGCAACTGGCCTTGCAAATTACGGCGCACGCGTCAACGATGTATGATAAGGTAACGGCTCTGGAGACGTATCTGCGCGAGAATTATACGTATGATGCCAATATTACGGCCCCCCCGCCAGGCGAAGAGGCAACCGCCTGGTTCCTGTTTCACTCGAAACGCGGTTTCTGTAATTACTTCGCGAGCGCTATGGCTTTGATGGCTCGCGAGCTGGGGATTCCGGCGCGTATAGCTGTCGGTTATACCAACGGAAAGTTTGATGCGAAGACGGGTGAGTGGGTGATCAGTGGAACCGATGCTCATGCCTGGACCCAGGTCTACTTCGCCGGCTACGGCTGGATTAACTTCGAGCCATCGGCTACCTTCTCGCTGTTTACGCGTCCGATCCAGAGTAGCAACTCTTCTACTGCACCGGGAGGTTCTACCAGCAATGGTAAGGCTAACCCGAACAGACTCAGAAATGTTCTTCCCCAGGAAACCGGCGCTGGCAGTGGCTCGACAGGAAACAACACCTCTAACGGGGCCAGCCTGATTCGCATGGATGTGGGTGTCGTCCTGCTGGTATTGATCGCGGTGATCCTGGGCGGTCTGCTCTACTTCAGCTTCTGGTGGCGTCGCCTCTTCCGGGGATTGAGTCTGCCCTCTCAGATCTATGGGCGCGTCAGCGTCCTGGCCGGTTGGGCCGGTATGGCTTACAGGCGTTCGCAGACGCCTCGTGAATATATGCTGGCGCTTTCTACAGTCGCCCCGGAGGAGACCGTGACCTTTGAGCGTTTAGGAGATATCTACTCTCGTGAGCGCTGGGCCGATCCGAATAGCCCTGAGCATCCGAATCGCACGGGGGACTCTGGCGAGGTCGCAAGATTATGGAAGTCCCTGCACCCTCTGCTTGTCCGCTACGTGGTGCGCCATCCGCATTTTCTGCGAGATCTCCCTGCCTGGTTCGGCGATG
>DATGKW010000129.1:0-14553 GCA_035294465.1 Ktedonobacteraceae bacterium
TGCTGTCCGTCGAGCTTGCTCACCTGGCGCGGTTGCGCAGGCTGGAGCAGGAAACGCAATAGATTAAGCAGAGCCAGACAGCCCATCAGCAGGACCGAAATCCAGGCGATCAGCCAGCCCCCGGCCTGCACCAGTAGCAGGACCACGTATGCTTTCTGACCCTGCTGGAGATATTGCGAAAGCTGCGGCCAGACATGATAGACCTCATTCCACGAGGCCGGGGGCAGGCCGCCCAGGTGGTAAAGCAGGAACGAGCCGAGCAGACAACCTATGCCAGGATAGAGCAGAGAGCTCACCCACGAACCTCGTACACCGCGCGCAATCGTTCGTTTGCTTGCGCGTTTCTCGCCGTCCTGACCAATCGTGCCCCAGGTATTGATAAGCGCGCCCAGCACAACCAGCCCGCCGCCTATATAGCCCTGAACGGACAGAACTTCACCCAGATAGAGATTAGCGATAATTGCACCCAGCACAGGCTCCAGGATATAGATAAACGAGACAGTCACCGGCGAGATATAGTTTTGCAACAATACCGTGATCAGCGTCGGTACAAACGTACAGGCCGTGGAAACGTAGAGCACTACCCAGACATCTTTTGGCAGGTTCGGATGCACTGCCTGCCAGTCCCCAAAGAGCAGAGCCACCAGACAGGCCCATGCTGCCGTGGTCAACAACTCAATGCCAAACAAAGGCCAGTGGGCCTGTTCGTCCTTCTGCTCATAATCTGAGAGAAAGACATAGCCGGTATAAAACAGGCCGCCCAGAAATGCTATCAATGTGCCGCGAAAAGCGCCCGCAGAAGCAGTGAAGATCAGCAGTGCAGCTCCGGTCAGCGAAAGGACACCGGCGAGCCAGGTCTTGCCCTTCACAGGCTCGCGGAAAAGCCCCCAGGCGATCATTGCCGCCACGAAACCATTCAAGGCCGGGAAGAAAGCCGTGCTGGTAGCGGTGGTGTATTTCAGCGCGATAGCAATAGTAAACAGCGCCAGGCAAAGCGTGCTGCCCAAAAGGATGCCGCGTTTGACAACCGCGCGGCTCATATTCTTCCACGAACAGAGAATGATCAGAAGGCCGGCAGGAGCCAGCGAAACCATCTCAAAAAAGGTGAAAACGATGGGATCGATCCGGCTCAGGGCCTCTTTCGTCACCGAATAGTAGGTGGCAAAGAAGATGGTATTCAAAAGGAATCCGCATCCCGCGATCAGCTTCATTCTCATAGGCATTGCTCCGTGGCGAAATGAGCCTCTCCTTTCCTTTAGCTCATCTCAGGAGGCTTCGAGAGCTAGAGGATAAGGCAAGGCGTCGGCCTTTCTACGATACTGACGCTCGTTCCAGGGTACGCGCGGCGAACGCATAGCGCGGCGAATCGTGTGAACTTCGACATCTGGCGTCTGGAACATTTCGCAGGCAAACGTCACCACATCCTGGACCGAGAATTCCTCGCAAGAGAAGACATCGATATTGACCATTCTGTACGGCTCCCAGGCATGCAAGCTGACGTGGCTGGTGGCGATAATTACAAAGCCGGAATAGCCGTCATCCAGCGGATCGCTGGTCTTGATATAGCGCAGTTCAGCCGGTCCGACCTTCATCATCTTGATACGATTGGGATACTCCTCAAGCACCCCGCGCAGAAAGGACTCGTCCGCCAGCAATTCGGGTTTGCACCCGTAAAGATCAAGCGTAACATGCAGCATTAGATCTACCCCTTTCCTTCCCAACCAGGCAAACGCCCAGGCGGAATAAGGATACGCCTTATGGCTCATTCCTGGCCCAAAACGGGCAGGTTATTAACTCTAGGCAAAGTATACCTGCGGTCAATGGCGAAATGCCGCGTTTTTCAACCGCAATCCTTATACGAAAGACAAGCGCTGTGGCAGAGGGACGCCACAAAAATAAGCGACGTGGCGACGCGTGGCGTGGGTTTAAAAAGGCGAAGGGGCCCTACACCAGATCGAAGAGTAATCCTGGAGTTGCTCCTCTGTTCTCTCTAAAATTGTCCGGTATAGTATAATGAGGACGCTAGCGCAAGGAGCTGATACCAGCAAAAGAAGTCATTTGATCCTGAGATAGACTTCAACAAAGAGGCTGGTTACGAATAAACCTCCGGTCGTGACCAACACGACGCCGCTTATTACGCTGGCCGGGATCGAACTGCTCGATCTCATCCTATTGCCCGTCTTTTCGAAGCTGCTGACGAAGAAGAGTAGAGAAAGATCAGATTAAGAAAAGGGAAGGAAACATGTGCCATCTATGAAAACACGAGCAGCCATTCAATATGCCCCCGGCGAGCCTATTCGCGTAGAAGAGATCGAACTTGATGCGCCTAAAGAGCACGAAGTGCAGGTGCGTATGGTCGCAGCTGGCGTCTGCCATTCTGATTATCACGTCGTTACCGGCGAACTGCCCGCGTATCTGCCGATGGCGCTGGGGCACGAGGGCGCGGGCATTATCGAGGCCGTTGGCCCTGGCGTGACAAATTACAAGGTAGGCGATCACGTGGTGCTGAGCTTTATGCCTTCCTGTGGCGTCTGTCCCGCCTGCACATCTGGACATTCCAACCTATGCGATAAAGGCACGAGAAGCGCCGCCGGGGCGCTGCTGGATGGGACGTTCCGTATGCACAAGGATGGGCAGAATATCGGTCAGTTCTGCTTTGTCTCGACATTCAGCGAGCATACTGTCGTTCCTGATATTTCGCTGGTCCCTATTTCGGAGCACTATCCACTCAATCGCGCTGTACTGGTTGGCTGCGGCGTCCTGACGGGCGTTGGTTCTGTGATCCATCGCGCACGCGTAGCGCCGGGCAGCAGCGTCCTGGTTGTAGGCTGCGGAGGTGTTGGCTCAAATGTCGTTCAGGGCGCGGCCCTGGCCGGCGCGCATATGATCATCGCCGTTGACATCCACGATTTCAAACTGGAAAAAGCTCGCGAGCTGGGCGCGACTCACACCATCAATTCACGCGAGGCCGATCCTCTGGTGCAGATACGCCAGTTGACCGGAGGCAGCGGCGTAGACTATGCCTTCGATGCCATTGCGCTCTCCGAGACGACAGCCCTGGCCTATAAGGCCGTAGCAAAGAACGGCACACTGGTCATTGTCGGACTGGCACCTGCCACGCAACAATCTCTGCCCATTGCGCCGCTCAATCTGGTGCTCACCCAGAAGGCCGTACTGGGCGTGCTCTACGGCGATGCCCGTCCGCGCAACGATATCCCTACAATGCTCAAAATGTACGAATCTGGTAAGCTCAAACTCGACGAACTGGTTACGCAAACCTATACCCTGGATCAAATCAACGAGGCTTATGCCGATATGATCGCTGGCAAAATCATACGCGGCGTTATTGAATTTGCTTAAATAAAGGGGGTCCCTCATGAACATTGCACAGGGACTGGTACACGCCAGAAGGGTCGCAGGCACGCGCGAAGCCGTCGTCTGCGGATCTACTCGCTACACCTGGGAAGAGTTTGATCAACGTACCGATGCTCTGGCCCGTGGGCTGGCCGGACTGGGCATCCAGCGCGGCGACCGCGTGGCCGTGCTGATGCTCAATTGCCATCGTTATCTGGAACTCTACTACGCCTGCGCCCGTATGGGCGCAGTCATTGTTCCGCTGAACATTCGTCTGGCTCGCCCCGAAATTGTCTTTATCCTCAACGATAGCGAAAGTAAGGTGCTGGTCGTGGATAAAGCCTTTGCTCCACACGCCACCGGGCGCGACACCTTCCCCACCGTAGAAAATATTATCTATATTGGCGACGATAAGACGCCAGATGGCATGATGAACTACGAAGACGTCGTGAGCAAAGGTAGTCACATGCAGGAGAGCGTAGACCAGGCTATGGAGGACGACGATCTCTCTGGTCTCTATTACACCGGTGGCACAACCGGGAGAGCCAAAGGCGTCATGCTCTCACACAAAAATGTCGTCTCCAATGCCGTCAATGTGGTTATCGCCGCTGCTTACAACGAAAAAGATACCTATCTGCACGCCGCGCCGATGTTCCATCTGGCCGATACGGCTTCAACTTTCGCGATTACCATGGTAGGCGGGCGGCACGCCTTCGTTCCGATGTTCAACCCCGAAGCTGTCCTGCAAGTAATCCAGCAAGAGAAGGTCACCGTCACTACGCTTGTGCCCACCATGATTAATATGCTGCTTAATCATCCCCACGTCGATAATTACGATCTTTCGAGCTTGCGCCGCCTGACTTACGGAGCCGCACCTATGCCGGTTGAATTGCTCAAGAAGGGTCTGGCGAAATGGGGGCAGATCTTTGGCCAGGGCTACGGGCTGACAGAAGCGGCACCATTGCTCACCGGTCTGGACACCTGGGATCACATCCCGGACGGCACGCCCGAACAGATGCAGCGACTCTCTTCTGTTGGACGCGAGATCCCCTGCGTCGAAGTGCGGGTTGTGAATGTGGATGGAGAAGACGTGCAGCCCGGTGAGATCGGCGAAATCATCGCACGCGGCCCCAATATCATGCTTGGTTACTGGCACATGCCCGAAGCCACGGCAGCGGCCATTGTAGATGGCTGGCTACACACCGGCGACCTGGCTACGGTGGATGAAGCAAACTACATTTACATCGTTGATCGCGCCAAAGACATGATCATCTCCGGCGGAGAAAACGTCTACTCAATTGAGGTCGAAAATGCCCTTTACACGCACCCTGCTGTGCTGGAAGCCGCCGTTATCGGCATCCCCGACGAGCACTGGGGCGAGGCTGTTCACGCCGTCGTGGTTCTCAAGCCCGGTATGCAGGCCAGCGCGGAAGAGCTGATCAATCACACGCGCACACAGATCGCGGGCTATAAAGTACCGCGTAGCATCGAGTTTTTCACCGAGGCGCTGCCCAAAAGCGGAGCTGGCAAGATTCTCAAACGCACCTTGCGCGAGAAGTACTGGGCTGGCCAGAGCCGCAACGTCCACTGAACCGATCAGCTAGCAGAACTACTCCGCGGACCTGGAAGACACCGCCCGCGGAGTAGTTCTGCTCTAGCCAATTAAACGGCTATATCCTTCGCAAATTGCACCTTTACCGGGGAAATCCTCACCAGCACCCCCGGAACGTTGTTGCATTGGTCATCGCTTTCGGCCAGACCCTCGCCCATATATCTTGCCGGAACGCGCGTGGCCCACCCGGTGAAACAAGATTGGCAGTTCAGTGCTAAAGGTCGCCGTCCTCTCAACCCGGACGGCATACGGTGATGCCCCATCATCCATGCAGAGGGAAAAAGGAAACGCGCGGGTCGCGCCGCATGTTCGCGGCCTTCCCTTGAATGCTTCCCCGTCGTATTGGAGGGGTCAGTAAGAGAATGAGAGCGAAAAAGGCAGGACCAACAGCCTCTTTCGCTCTCGCTACCCATGTGCCTATTTGAAAAACCCCGACTCCTCAATAATCTCCGCATACGGCACAAACGTAGCCTCAGTGGCCGTCTTGCCAGTTCGGCTAAGATAGGCCTGAACGACCTGGTAGCCGATGGTATAGCCGGCGCAGTGAGGAAGGCCGAGTTCAGGGAGGCCCCATTGCTTCGCTGTTTCGTCGCCGAAAATGTAGGCGCGGATCTTGTCAAAGCCAGTCACGTCGAGGGCCTGGCTGATGATGGCTTTGGAGCGCTCCGTTTCCTCGGTGTTGAGTGTACTCACCCAGGGGCCGATGAATTCGGGGCCATAGAGTTCGGCGGCAAACGACTCAGCGAGGCCCTCCAGGACAATATACTGGCCTACGGAGGTTTGCATAGTCCAGGGTTCGTGGGTAAGGCGCACGCGGTGGTTAAATTCGTGGACCAGCGCCGCAGGTATGCGCGGTAGGTTGTAGTCGTTCGGCCAGATGGGCAACACAACATAGCCGGGAAGCTGCGCACCTGCGTAGCCACGGTTCAGGTCCATGAAGATCCGGTCGCGCGGATTGCCCAGAAACAGCAGACCCGTGATATGGTCTTCGGCGCAGGAACGCCCGGTAGCATCAAATGTCTGCGCGGCCAGCTTCAAAGCCTCGTCGGCTTTATGCCAGGCATCAAACTGTTCCAGGCGATCCAGGGCTTGCCGATGTTCGGCAAGATCGGCCTCAAGGTCGACATTCCACATCATTGCCATAGCCGTCGCCTCATCATCGGGGGCCTGCGGATTGATCCGGCGCATTGCTATGTGCCAGTAGTCGCGCAATGGCTCAATCAGGCGTTCGCGATAAACGGCGCGACGCTCGGAGATGGGTGCAGCGATTACCGCACGCATCGCGGAAAGCGTATCGTAGATAGTGATTTCCATAAGATTTTCCTTTCGTTTAAAAACAAGCCTCATAGTCCGAGTCTAAAGCATGACGTAACGTCATATGCAAGAGGGAGAGAAAAATTGTGCCTGGAGGGAACCATTGAGCGTAGTAAAGATGTATACATGTTATTTCAACGAAGCGTTTTTTTGCAAAGCAGAACAAGACATCTTTACTTGTGGAGGAGCCTGATGCCAGTGAAAAAAGCTGTACCAATAATAGCTGCGCTGGGAGCGGCGGTTGTGGCCAGTGCTACAACTGTGCTGGCAGTGCAAATTTATCAGCGACCAGTAGAGCTGGCCTTTGATATGGCCAGGCTGAGGCTGAAAACCCTGAAAGCGCGCGAAGGAACGTGCGAGGCCGGTGGGCTGCCAATGCATTATTATCGCGTGGGCAAAGGCGAAGAGCCTGTCGTGATGGTACACGGGCTGGGAGGAACGGGGGAAGCCTGGGTCAACCTGATCCCGTTGCTCAGCCGCGACTTTCTGATCTACGCGCCCGATCTTCCGGGTTTTGGCAAGACCCCGCTGGCCCCAGGAAAGCAGTGTATCTCTACCCATGTTGAATATCTGGGGTACTTTCTGGATGCTCTGGGCTATCCCCAGGTCACACTGGTCGGACAATCGCTGGGCGGCTGGATTGCCACCCGCTACACCGCTCGCCATCCTGAGCGTGTCAAACGGCTCTACTTGCTTAACAGTGCGGGCCTGATGCGCGAAGGTATGTTCTCACCCTATACACCGGATAGGGACGCAGCGAAAAAATATATTGAGCGCATGATAGATTATCGCGGTCCGGTGCCAAACTTCCTGCTGGATGCCATTGTCAAGGTCTCGCGCGAGCCGGCTTACGCGGAATTCATCGCGAACTATGATCGCGCGGAAGAGGTTGATGACATCCTGGGAGAAATCACCACACCAACTACCATTATCTGGGGCACAAAGGATCGCATCTTTCCACTAAGCTGCGCCTACGACTTCCACGAGGGCATCCGCAATTCGCGCCTGGTTCTGGCTCCCGGCGTAAGCCACAACACACAGGTAGGAGCAGCGAAGATGATCGCGAAAATTATGCGGGAAGATGCGCGAAATAATCCACAATGAATGGCAGCAAAAAAAACGAGCGAGGGTCAGAGATGGTACATTCTCCGACCCTCACTCGCAGAGGTGCATGCCGGCAGTACACCTCTCACCATTCCCTCACCACATGTCTATGGCACAGACAAAGGTGAACAGTAACCTGCTATCTGAAATGTAGTCAAACGGATTCAACCCATTTCAGTTGCGGTAAACACGTCCGCACACCGCACGGAGATCCGCTCCGTGTGTGGCCCTTGCCGGGCAAGGAACCTCATCAAAAGGTTGGCGGCACTGTTGTCGTCTCGATCCATGATGAGTCCACATTCCGCGCAATGGTATGTCCTCTTCCAGAGCAGCATGGCCTTGAGGTTGCCACACCCACTACAGGCTTTGGACGTGTTGCGCTCATCTACGAAGTGGAGGCCTTTTCCGTACAGTTGGCATTTGTAGAGGAGCATTTGTGTGAATGTGTACAAGCCCAATCGTTGAAGACTGCTCGATTGAGACGCTTGTTCCGCTCTCGATGCTCTTTCCTGATAGCTCGCAAGGGGCTACTCACCATTAGTATAGCCAGCCCGAAAACACTCAGACTGGCTCTTATAGCAGGACGGTAGAAGAAAAAAGCTTGACAAGAGAACACATCTGCTGGTATACTACTGTCGTAGTTTACAAATAGCATATTGCTTGCGAAAAGTTTGGTTCACAAAACCTGAATGCAAGGGAGGGTAAGGCAATGAAGCTGGCAGAGGCCCTGGTTTTACGGGCAGATGTACAGAAGAGGTTACTGCAATTGCGCGAGCGGTTGCGCTTGAGCGCGCTAGTGCAGGAAGGCGAACAACCTCCAGAGGATCCCCAGGAATTGCTGAGGCAGTTGAACCAACTGTTAGAGCAGTTGGAAGGGCTGATCATCCAGATTAACCGGGCCAATATGCAAACTCGTCTGGCAGATGGCACAATCCTGACCGACGCGCTGGCCCGGCGCGATATCCTGATGCAGCGCCACAGCATTCTAAATAACCTGGCGGATACCGCTTCTAACCGCATGGACCGCTATGGGCGCTCGGAGATCCGCAAGCTCTCCACGGTCGATGTAACGGCCCTGCGCCAGCAAATGGATGAAATAGCGCGCGATCTGCGCGAACTGGATATCCAGATCCAGGCTACCAACTGGACAAGCGAGTTGCCAGAATCAACAGACTGAGCACAAGCTGGTAGCCGGAAAATAGGATAGCGAACATCAAGATGGCGACTTTCTGCAAGTCGTGAGAGGCTCCAGACTCCTCCTAGTCTGCAGGGGCGGCAGCCGAATTACTGTTACGCCCAGCATCGTTACAGGCGTATCGAGCATCGAGCATTTTGCACTACCAGATGTTGGATTCTATTGACCGGCGAGGGTGGGTAAGGGGAAGCTTGCTCAGTCAAGCAAGAGGAGAACCATTACGCTTCTCCTCTTTTTCTCTACGGCGGCTGATCAATCTACTCCCGTAGCAAGCCCCCAGGCACTCCATTTCTATCGACAGGATCATTACCATATCACTGAGGCAGATCAGGCATATCTAGAGCAGTAGATAATGCAGAAAGAAGCGCTGGATGCGGCTGAGCAGGCAATACAGATTGTGAGAAAAGCAGCAGATCAACTACCATTTACGAAAGAAGAGCGCCAATGGCTAAACACATGGACATAAACGCGAGGCTGGCTGGTGGAATGCGCTTTGACATAGCAACAGGGTCTGGGTACACACTTCGCCTGGATATGGCGGCAGGAGAAGGCGGTGAGGGAGCGGGACCGCAGCCAATGGAGATGCTGCTGGTCGGGCTGGCAGGCTGCGCAGGAATGAGCAATTTGCTGATCCTGCGCAAACGCAAGCAGGACGTGAGTGACTACGAAATACGTGTCCACGGCGAGCGGGCCGAGGCCCACCCACAGGTTTTTACAGAGATTACCGTAGAGCACGTGATTACCGGCAGGCAGATTAAGCCCGAAATGGTTGAACAAGCAATGCTGCTGACCGAGCAGAAATACTGCGGGGCCAGCGCAATGTTGGAAAAAGCTGCGCATATCAGCCACATCTATAAGATTGTTGAGGTAGAGTAAGCTCACTTATAGAAAAGCGTTCAACACAGAACGAGCCGAGGAGTTCAGAGAGTGCGCCGGAGAGCTGCTCCTGGATAGCGTCGCTCAGATAATCGCCGTTCTGCGCGAGGAGCGGGTCGTAGCCCTGAGCGCGCAGGGTAATCGCAATTGGCGCGGCCTGAGCATCGCGGGCCGGGCCAAACGAAAGAGAGACATCCCCAATCAAAACGACCTCGAAGAACTGGGAGAGAACGCGCCCAAACAGATCCTCCACCAGGCATTCGGCTATGCCGATATCGTCGGGCAACACTTCACAGTAATGTCTGGAACAACGAGCAAGTAAATCAATATCGTGCATGGCCTTTCCTTTCTTTTCTGGTTGCTTTTTCTCAGTAATCATCGAGTTACCTCACTTCCATAGAAAAGATACCTGAAAAAGAGGGGCAGGACGAGGCTATAACACTGCCAGTTTGGAGACATTTGGGGGACAATTTTGTCCAGGGCGCGCAGTACTTTCATAGCGGTTATCTACGACGTCTGGAGGCGGGGATGCTCAGCACGTCGAGGATGGGTGTGAGATCGAAAGGCAGGGGCGAAGCGGTCGAAACGGGCAGATATTCGGTAGCAGGCTCCTCCTCCGCATAGAAAGGTTGCCAGGCATCGGCCTGCGCGTCATAGAGATCAGGGCGAGCGTCGGAGGCCGCGCTGGAGATTGCTGGCTGCCCGGTGAGACGAGCCTGCCAGCGGTCCGCAAGGCGCTGGAGCGCGACTTCGCGGGGAGACCGGCATTCGATAAAAACCAGGCTAGCACCATGCACAGCAGCCACCTGGGCCGCCGCATGACGATGGGTACGCTGCCCGAAAGTGGCATCAAGCATGACTGAGCGACCGGAACCAAGCAAAGATGCAGCCTGGTCGAACATTGCCTGATAAACGCGACCTCGCTGGCTGGCAGAGTAGAGACCTTCGCCGTATCCCGCCATTTGAGGATCGGCAGGATCCAGTTGCGCTAATTGCTTTCGTGTGGCATCTGAAGAAATCAGCGCCCAGCCCAGTTCTTCCTGGAGCGCTGCGGCCAGCGTGCTCTTACCCATGCCCATCAGCCCGCCCACCAGCAGGAGCGTCGGATGCGTAGGACCATCGGCATAGCCAGCGGCTAGCGAGAAGAGGCTCGAAGCCTGCCGGCGTGCATCCTCGCGCTGCTCCTCCGGTACCTCTGGCTCGTCGGACCGAAACGAGTGTACCTTGCCGCGCACGCAGGCACGGTAGCAAGCGTAAAAAGGCAGAAGTTCGTAAAGCCCCTGGTCGCCGGTCTGGTACACATAGGCATCGACAAAAGCGCGCGCGAGATCAGGGCGCCCGGCAGCATCCAGTTCCATTGTCAAAAACGCGACCTCAGAGGCCGCATCACTGTAGCGAAAGCGCTCATTAAACTCAATGCAATCGATCACGTAAATAGCAGGCGCGGCCTCCGGCTGTTGCTCAGGTGCCTGGCCGACGGGATGAGGTAACACATAGACATGCTGGAGGCGCAGGTCGCCGTGGCAATCACGAATGCGCAGGTCGCGAATGCGCGAGTTGAAAAGCGCAGCATAACCTGCCAGAAATTCAGAAATATAGGCCGAGATGCGGTCAAAAGTCGCACGGTCGAGCGTGCGACCGATATAAGGGCGCATCTGCTCAAAGTTTTCTTCCCAGTTGTCGCGCACAACACGCAGAGCACCAAATTGAGCCGTATATTTGTTGGCAGGAGCGGAAGCATGAAAGCGAGCGATTAGCTCCGCCACAGCGGCCAGCAGATCGGGCGTGGCAGTTCCGGTAGCAACCAGGGACGCCAGGGTTGCCTCCTCGGGGAGACGTTGCATGACGACTGCGTAATCAATGACATGCCCATCTTCAATCTGCGTAGCCGGCTTCGGTATCTGGCCGGGCGGGAACGTTGGGCCAAAACGAAACTCGCTATCAGCGCAGGCCAGCACAGGCGCAACGCCCTGATAAATACCTGGCGCAAGGCGAGAATTAAGCACAACCTCCTGCTCACAAAACTGGCGACGCAGAGCCGGCGTTGAATAATCAAAAAAACCAAAATCGCGAGCCTTCTTCAGCTTATAGACACGCTCGCTCGCTAGCAGAACAGCCGAGGCGTGGGTTTGAATCTGCTCAATGGTCTCGCCAGGGGAAAGTGCATAAGGAAACGCCTGGGGCCTGCTAAGCTGTGCTAAAAGTGTGGGCAGTTCTGGTGTACCCGAAGCAACGTATTTATCTATGACGAACACTCCTTTCGACGCAGTGCGCAAAGCTGCCCAGAAAAGCCTTTCTGAGTAGACTATAGAGCAAGCAGACAAACTAAGCAAAAGCTTTTTCTTATCTTTTCATTATCACGTAGGAGCTAGCAAGATGGATCAAATACTTACCACACTGTGTACTCCTCAGATGGTCGCGGCCCTGGAGACAAACATGGAGGAGGAGATGATGTGTTTCGGGCGTGGCCTGTCAGGGGGAGAAATGTACAATGACGGGGAGATCGAGGGCTTCCTCACCAGGCGCGCCCATCTGAACGGTATTCTGCGCACGCATCTCAAAAGGCAAGAGGCAGCCTATGTTGAGGATAGAATCCAGATGGTGAAACGCTATTTTCGCGAGAAAGGGATCACCAAAATGGCCTGGTCACTAGGACAGGATTGCCAGCCCACAAATATGGCAACCCACCTGAAAAGTCAGGGATTTCTGAAATTGCACGACGAGAATATGGGCATGGCGCTGGATATCGCGAGTATGCAAACAGCAGAAAACAAGGTCAAAGATCTGGAGATTCGCGAAGTTGCGGATCTGGAGGGGCTGAAAGCCGTGCGCCAGATAGAGATCGAGGGCTTTGGTTCATCCGCAGAAATGGCGCAAAATTACTTTGAAATGTATGCTACTGTGGGGTTTGGCAAGGGCACAGCCTGGAGACATTTCAGCGGCTGGCAGCGAGGGAAGGCAGTTGCTTCGGCATCGCTGCTTTTCCACGCGGGAGTAGCGGGTATCTACGGCGTCGCGACTATACCAGAAGCACGCCGACAAGGCATCGCGCGCGCAATGGTCCTGCGGGCAATCCAGGAGGCCAGATTGGAAGGCTATCGAATCGTCGTTCTTTCGCCCACAGAGATGAGCGAGGGCATTTATCGCCGGCTTGGTTTCCGCGAGTACACCCGGATTCGGCATTATACCTGCACGCTATGACCCGTCCGCGTGCGGGCCATACTGGATTTTCAAATCATTCCAGGTCATTTCAAATTCACAGCAGAGGCCAAGGCGAAAGAAATCGGTGATCGCGCGCGCCGTCAGAGAAGTCAAGGCGAGCGCGAAAGGGCGGGTCAGAGGATAATCGCAGGGATCACCCGGCGCCTCGCGCGGAACAATGTAATGCGGTTCCCAGATACCGCTGCCGTAGAGGCCATCGGGGCTGAAGCCGATGTGCAGGCAAGACAGGCCATCAGCGCGGGCCGCGAGGCTGACGGACGCCCGCGCGTCATGGTTATCAAAAGCATCTACCACCAGAGCGCTCCCCTTGAGCAAGTCAGAAGCATTGGCGGCCGTTAATTCGGTCGCGAGCGGTTCAACTCTGGCCTGAACGGCGCGATAGAGCGTATTGGCGAGGACACGGGCTTTGGGCGCACCAACCTCGGCCCGGCTATAAGGCTGAACTGAGAGATTGCGCATTTCTACTCTATCTTTATCGATTAAACGCAGGCGAGCAAAGCCCATACGCGCCAGCGTCTCGGCAAGATTCGCGCCCAGAGTTCCGGAGCCGCAAATGGTGATCAGGCGCGCGGCATAGGAAGCCAGGGAGGCATGGCGTTCTTCATGGAAAAACGGGCTGTTGATGTTCAGGCGGCGCTGGGTCATAAAATCTCTTCCTCGCAGTCCTCACTGTGAACCTTAGTATTCATCATTGTCGTAATCACGCTGGCCGGAACGCGTCATCACGTTCACCAGGCTGGTCAGATCGAAATCGCGGTCACGCCCGCTCAGGCAGATGCCGCTGGAAACGACGGTCAGATGTGGATCGATAGCAGAACGATAGCGGCGGATCTGGCTGGCTTCGCTCCATTCGACGATAAGCTGGCGCAGCGAGCCATCGGGGGCGAGATCCTCGCTAAAGCTGTGCAGCGCGGCATCAGCTTTGGCCAGAGCGTGACGCAGACTTTCCTCCAAGCCAAGTCGTCGCGCCTGCTGACTCAACCAGGCCCGCTGCTCTCTGTGGCTCTGATGCGGAATCTGCTCTGCAAGACGAGCGGCAGACGGCAGGGATTGCTCCAACTGGTGAATGCGCCAGTAGAGCAGCGCCTGGCGTTCTGAGGCCGCAAGACCTGGCAACAGATCCTCGCCGGATTCGCGCGCGGAAGCATCGCGCAGCCACTCGGCATGAACAGGATCGGCCAGCGCGTCGGGTCCCTCGAACCAGAGCGTGCGCCCATCCACGCGCGCTATCACACGCTCAAAACGCTCCGCGCCGCCAGTGGGATCGCAGAGAAAGACCGGCAGAAGCTCCACGCCGAAGCCAAAACGCTGACGTGCGTCGCTCTCATTATAAGGCAGAGCCAGCCAGGTTCCGGGAACACGCCCTCCGGTATCCGGCCAGAGCAAGATCACGCGCAAGGCAGGAAAAAGTTCCAGATACGCACCGCGCTCCCAGGGCTGCGCCTCGCCCAGAACTTCGGCCTCACGCTCGTTCAGTGGGCGAAAACGCCCCCAGCCAACAAAACGCCCGCGCAGTTTGAACTCGTAGATCAGCCCACCTACACGCGTGCGAATGCGCCCGCCAGGTAACAGCGGAGCAATAATCTCTCGCGCCAGAAGCTGCTGACTCTCCTGGCTCAAGCGCGCGATTAGAACGTGTGGATCGATGTTTTGTGGGGTAGGTTTGCGCTTACGATTTGCGGGCATAGCGTGTGCTGTGACTACTCCTCATATTCATCATCATCTTTGGGGAAATCCAAATCCTCATAGATCTCCGCCATCGGGAGCCGGATATTGAGGCCGGCCAGTTCCACCGTTTTACCGGAGCCATAGTGATGACAGAACCACGCATGAGAATTCTCTGGATGCTCCTCATTGCGTTGCCAGACCTCTACAT
>DATGKW010000130.1:0-2302 GCA_035294465.1 Ktedonobacteraceae bacterium
CAGTTAGGGCGTCGTGGCCCCTGCCGTGTGCATCACGAACAGTACGTGGCTATTCCTGGCAGTACGCCTCTTGTCCCGGATGTGGTAATCACCTGTGATGTCAATGATCGCGATAAAACAAAGCGGAGCAAGCCATTCCGCATTCAATCTCCGCTAATTATCGTGGAGGTTCTCTCACTAAGCACCAGACGATTCGACCGCAGTATAAAATTTGCTCGCTACCGCACTTGCCCAACACTGAAGATCTATATTCTGGCCAGCCAGGATGAGCCTTACGTCGAAATCTATCGGCGTGAGAACGATTGGCAGAAGGAGATATTTACTGCTGGGCAGATTATTCACCTGAATCCACTGGATCTGAAACTTGATATCGATGAGATCTATGAAGGGGTTTTTGACTGAGATAGAGTCGCTCAACTACACGGGTAGTGTTCCGTGCTCGAGCGGCTCTATCTCTTTAAGGAGGAAGCCCGGTAGATCTGCCCCGGCTCTATTACCACCCGTTCTCCTGCGAAGAATCGACTGGCGCTCTGCCGTTCTGCTCCTGTGTGCCGGAGTGTACTACCACCGATGAGCCAATCGCCGACGAGTCTTTGCGCAGCGTCTGGGCAGCCGGCTGAAGCGAGCCGGACGAAGGCTGCGATGAATCGGACGAGCTGTAGAGCGGCCCGGAGGAGGGCACCTGGCGCGAGCCTGAGACGGTGCGCGAGCCAGAGCGCTGTGCCAGAGGCTGCGTTGACGGTTGCATGTATGCACGGGAAAGCGGATTGGTCGAGGGCAGCGCAGTCAGGCTGCCCTTGCTTTGCAGCGAAAGAATGATCCGGTTGATCTCAGTGAATTCTGTACAGTTGGCTGGCACGACCAGAGGTGCGCCCGCCGGGCTGCGCTCCAGGGCCAGGCAGAAATCGCCGAGAGCGCGCATCAGACGCTGCGTGTAGGCATTCATCTGACCCAGGCGCATCAGGCGTTCGGCCATGAGGTTCAGGCTGCCTGCCAGCGGCATCAACACGCCACTGGTCAGGCTGGCGCGCGCCTTGAGGTTGCCGTTAGCCAGTTGAGCCTGCACATCTTTTAGATGAGCAATGCCGCTCTCCAACTCGTTGTTGCGTTCAGCAATCTCCTGAGCCTGCTCAGCTACGCGTTGATTGGCCCGGCTCAGGTCAACTAACGCTTCTGCTTGCTCGCGAGCCAGGCGCGCATTTTCCCACAACGTGAAGATCTGCCGGATTACGACCAGCACCACAACACCCATCGTCGCGCAGAGCAAAACCGGGCGAATGGCTACTTGCCCTGGATTGCCGGAAAGCACGTTCAGGCCCAGCGTGAGCAGAAGCACACCGAGCAGCAGGTAAGGGATAAGCTGTGTAGGGCCGAAGAGATTGCGGAACTGGTTGCGCTCGACGCGCTCTTCAATTACATAAGCCGGCGTGGCCGGTAGATAACGCCGCAGGAAAGCTGCAATCCCAATCGTCATCAGACCTAGCGGCCAGCCCATATCGATCCAGGTTGCCTCAACATACGTGCCGGCGTTATTCTGGATGTTGAAGATAAAGTCGGATGTCACAAAGAAGCAGAGGCCCAATCCCACCACTAGCAGCCCGGCGCGTCGCGCCGTCGCTTGATACGTGCGTCCCTGGCCGCGCATTAGCAAGAAGACCACGCAGCTAAGCAGGGCCGTGTCAGTGATTGGATAATACAGGCCCAGAAATTTTGCCAGGTTAGCCTCTCCTGGCGCCTGAGCCAGCGATCCAAGCAGAAGATACCAGGCGATAGCCAGGATCGACCCCATAGCGATCAGGCTATCCATTAACATTAGAGTGCGTTTGCTGCCTGACTCAGAGGAAGGCTGCAAAAGTAAGCCTATAAACATGAGCAGCGGAAACGTGGAATAGCCAATGTCGGCCGTTGAAGGAAATGGACTCTCTCCCATTGCGACATAGTAGCGCCAGTTTGTTTCCCCCAGGCCCCACATAACTATTCCCAGGCCCATCAGGATCCAGCCCAGCTTCTCAGCGCCAATCCAGGGTTCAGCGTTCTCGCCACGGCGAATCGGGGAGAGCACGCTGGTCAGGACCATAGTACCTCCAATGAATGCGCCCGTCAGCGGGGAAAACTGTCCCACACGCAGGGCGACCGTGCCGCCCAGGTGAAAGACCACGACAACCACCATCCCCAGTCCAATCCACCCCACCCCTTTAATAATTGTACGCCACATTGCTTGCATACAAGCCTCCTTTCAATTCGAAGATGCCCCTGGAGCACCACCGGCTGGTTCCCTGCCTGCACTCTCCACAGATTCCTC
>DATGKW010000131.1:0-27800 GCA_035294465.1 Ktedonobacteraceae bacterium
TGCTGATATCGGC
Source organism: Ktedonobacteraceae bacterium (assembly GCA_035294465.1). GTDB lineage: Bacteria > Chloroflexota > Ktedonobacteria > Ktedonobacterales > Ktedonobacteraceae > Paraktedonobacter. Next base: position 14 of record DATGKW010000131.1, read on the forward strand.
GACGACTCCATCCGCCACCGACATCAGATTTCATCTAAAACGCGACATCGCCATACACAATGCCAAAGCCATTTGTGCCCATATAGACGCGTCCGAAGATGCGTGGATCGCCAGTGATGGTGGTAATGGTCGCGTACTGGTGCTCGTCGTCGTTAATACGTATCCAGTGGCGGCCACCATCGTCTGAGCGATAGATGCCGTAGACACCGTGAATAGTTGCGTTGGTGTACACGGCCACATATGGCCGTCCCGGCGCGGCTTTGCCGAAGCCAACTTTATCGGCTGTGGTCACGCCTGGCAGCTGAGTGAAAGTCGCACCCCCATCGGTCGAGTGCCAGAGTCCATAGGCGTTGCCCGCGCTGCCGCCCGCGACCCAGACATCGCCTTCGTGGCCGGGCACAGCCTTGACCACAACATTATCGCCCGCCCTGGGCAGGCCAGTCGCGGTGCTAGCGGTGAAGGTCGCTCCTCCATCGGCGCTGAACCAGAACTGGCCGTTGCCATAGGCATAGAACCTGAGTGGATTCACACGATCGGAGGCCACATAGGAGTTTTTCGGCACATTCGCCGAGGCAATCCAGGTCGTTCCTTGATCGGTCGAGTACGAGACGGCAGCGCCCGGCGGCGCCCAGAGCACCCGGCTGCCATCTGCTGCCGCCGCGACCGAGCCGCCATTGCTGGAAATGCCGGGGATATCGGTTGCGCCAGCAATCCAGGTTGTGCCGCCATCAGTGGTGAAGGCGCTGCTGGTACTGCTGCCACTGCCGTAGCCAACGCGCACGATGAAGTTTGGATTGAGTTCGGCATAGTCGATAGCCGCTTCTGAACCAACATAGGGAACGGTGTACATCTCGGCAGGTGATTTCGTCAGATCGTCGTGACGGAAGCCGCCGTTGTCGGACAGAACGCTGTAGAGATGCGCGTTCGCCGGCGGGCTGATCAAGCCCTGCACGGCATGCTCTTCGATGCCCAGCGCTGTGCTTTTGATCGCCACGAGGCCGCCGCTATCCCACGCGGTGAGATTGTTGGTCGCATAGAGAGTAGCGCCCGTGCCATACATCATGCGGTCTGAGTTAAATGGATCGATGTTCAGACCCTCCATCATCCAGCCGACTTTGACGGCAGGAACAGGTGGGGTCGGATTGGTATCACCAAAGTTGAGCCAGGGAGCATTCGATACGTCGATGGTGTAGGACAGGTTGCGGTTGGGGTAGCTGCCCCAGGTCCAGATGGGTTTCCAGGTCGCACCGCCATCCGTTGTGCGGAAGAGTTGCCCATCCGGCCACCACGAGTTGACCGCCGCAACTACCAGCGTGCCGGGATGCTGCATATCGACGCCCAGGCCGCCGTACCCGAAGTAGTCGTCTGAGCTATCGGAACCGGGCACCGGGCTGATCAGCGTCCAGGTATTCGTGCCAGGTACATATTTCCAGACATCGCCGTGCCCGCCATTGTACGGGCCTTCCCAATCACTGTATGTCACATAGAGCGTGCCCTGTGAATCCAGCTTACCCTGGTGTGGCAAGAAGCCGGTTGTCGGGTTGCTGCTAAGATCCCAGGTGGCACCGCCCGTCATCGTGACGGTGGTCCCGCTTACCGTGGAGACCGGCTGGCCAGGGATGGGCGCCCAGGTCTCGCCGCCATCGGTGCTGCGATAAATGTTGCTGGCGCCGGGCCGGTTATCCGCGACTCCGACATAGATGGTCTGTGTGGGCCTGCCGGGCCTGCCGCTCGCCGGATCGAACGTTACCCAGACAACCCCAATCGGATCGCTCGAATAGCCGCTGGGGTCGCCGGGATTTTCGGCGAAAGGGCCAGTGTCTGGAAAGTTCGTGACCTTGCTCCAGGTTACGCCATGATCCATGCTCCTCCATAGCCCATTGCCGCTGCGCGCGCCAAAGTAGAGAATAGAGTTCTTGTTGGGATCAATTGCCAGGCGTTCGCTCATGCCGCGACCGGGCATATTGCCGCCCATCTTGAATGGCATTGGCGTTTGCCGGAAAGTCCTGCCATAATCATCCGAGCGCAAGATCGCGCCATTCATACTCGTCCACGAGTTCGTGTATGTGCCAGCAGCGATGTAGAGGCGGTTGGGTTCGACCGGATCGGTGGCCAGGCTCTCCACGCCCGATAAATTCCAGTTAGCAGCATCAACCCAGGCCAGCAGCTGCGTCCAGGTTTCGGTGGAAGGATTCCAGCGATAGGCGCCGCCAATATCCGTGCGAGCGTAGATCAGATCTTTCTCCTTGTGGCTGAAAATAACATCGACGACAAAGCCGCCGCCCCCGCCTGTAACAACATTTCTCCAGAAATATGGCTGGAACGCGTTATCTGCCGACCCAGCGTAGGCCGTCTTCCACAGGGAGGAAGCCAGGACAGAACCAAATGGAAAAGCATACAATGCATTGCACGTGTATTTGAGCAACATACGACGCGAGAGAATGGAAGCCATTATCTAGCTCCTTTCATCAATTATAATGAATAAACGCTTATGAACCAATAAGTGGAGCGACACTGTTTACCAGCGCCGGTGGAACTACCGGCGCAGGCAAGCAGCGTCGCTCCACTCACTTGTTCACATCAGCTATATGAAGCAGTGAAGTTGTTCGCGACAAAATTCAGTCCGCCGCTTGACGACGTAATTTCAAAGCCGAACTGGACCTGGCTCAGCGTGACATTTCCGTACCAGCCCTTGCTCTCTATCCAGTCAAGCACGGCCAGGACGTTGACCGTTCCAGAAGTAGAATAACCTGTATTGACGAACGAGAATACAGGATTGGAGCCGTTGGAGCCGCTATAGACATTCCAGTTGTAGTTGCCAACCGAGACGTTGGTCTGGTACGACCCAAGTGGCCCTACAGCGCCTGTTTTGTTCATCCATAACATAATCTCGTAGGAAGAGCCGTTCGCCCAGATATCATACGCGGTTTCATAGGCCCCACTGCCGGGGACACTCACGTTAAAGTTGCTTGAAACACTATGGAGCGAACTCAGGCTTTTTCCAACGCTTATACCATCGTGGGGATAGGACTTGACTCCACCGGTGTTGGGCTGGTTCGACCAGACGCCCCAATTGGTGCCCGAATTGGCCCAGATGGTCTGCGGCCCGGCCCCACTGCCCCATACATCGTTATTGAGCGTGTAAGCTCCATCCGTCCAGGAACCAAACGGAGCCGATGACGACCAGACGGCAGCGTAGGCAGTACTGACCATAAGCGCAACGGTAAGCATCAGAGCAATGAACAAAGCAGGGACAAAGCGGCGGGTGAGTTTAAGCATGAAGCCTTCTCCTCTCTGCTGCCTTAGCAGGTTTCACACGGAAGACATGACATACGGATGATCGGTCCTGAGCATGCTGCAGCTACACGATTCACGGCGAATCTGGTTTTGGGAGCGCTCCCATGGTATCGCTCCCATAAGTATACTCAAGATTATTTCCCTTTGTCAAGGGATTGAAGAAGAGAAACAGGAAGATCTCCGCTATTTGAGCAAAGGCAGCACTTTCTCTTTCACTTTACCGCTCAGCCAGGGCTAACCCGCAAGCGATTGAGAACGCTCGGCCTGCTCCAGCAGATCATGGACTTCCTGGTCAGAAGTCTGTGAGAAGTCGCGATACCATCGGCCAACGCCATACAATGGCTCAGGTGTATAAACACAGATAACCTCATCGGCCTCCTTGCGAAAGGACTCATAGACCACCGGTGCGGCTACCGGTACAGCGACCACCAGGCGTGCTGGCTGCTGGCTGCGAACCGCTCGCGCCGCCGCGCGCATAGAAGCGCCTGTCGCTAGCCCATCATCAACCAGAATGACGACGCGGCCCCGGAGATCAGGAGGCAGGCGATCATCTCGATAGAGCCGCTCGCGCCGTGCCAATTCGCTCTGCTCCTGTTGCGTGACGCGCTCGATAGTTCGCTCAGAGATATGCAATCCCTCTATCACATCATCGTTGAGCACCCGAACGTTTCCCGTAGCAATGGCCCCCAAAGCTAACTCCTCTTCCCCAGGCACCCCAAGCTTTCTGACCAGAAAGACATCGAGAGGCACATGCAGATGGCTGGCAACAGCGAAGCCTACCGGCACTCCGCCACGCGGCAGAGCCAGCACCAGCACATCCCGGCGATTAGCATACTCCTGCAAATGAGCTGCCAACTGCTGACCAGCGTCAAAGCGATCTTGATACACTCCACCCATATGCCCCTTCTCCTCTCTTGCGTCCATAATCCAGCGTACCCCAAATGGCGAGATTATTTCCATCTATTCCACTATATGACATAAAAACTCTATGCCGGGTTCTCTGGTGTTTCGCGCAAGTAGCGGATAAACCACCGCTGTGCATGGAGTGCAACCTGCTCCAGCGTTCCAGGCTCCTCAAAGAGATGCGTGGCCCCGGAGACAAGCTCAAGCCGTTTCTCTCCTTTGAGCAAGGAGCAAGCTCGCCGATTGAGTTCGATCACCTGCGAATCGCGCGCGCCAACTAGCAGGAGTGTCGGTGTCCAGACGCGTGAAAGGGCGTCCCCGGCGAGATCGGGACGGCCGCCGCGAGAGACTATTGCCCCCACCAGGTGAGGAAGCTCAGCGGCAGCCACCAGCGCCGCTGCTGCTCCCGTGCTGGCCCCGAAATAGCCAATCTTCAATGGCGATGTTGCCGGGGTGGTCATCAGCCAGTTAGTCGCCTTGACCACCCTTTTACTAAGCAGAGAAATATCAAAGCGCAGGTGCGCGGTGATTCGCTCCTGCTCCTCTTCCTGGAGAGTGAGTAGATCAAAGAGCAAAGTCGCCAGGCCCGTCTGCTGCAAAACCCTCGCCACGAACTGGTTGCGTGGGCTGTGCCGGCTGCTCCCGCTCCCATGCGCGAACAGAACTATCGCACGTGCATGCTCAGGAAGCGTCAACAGCCCTTCCAATGTCACGGTTTCGCTGATTGATATTTGACAGGGCTGTGTTGTTTCATGAGACAGGTTCTCCATTTTCGCCCTCTCGCATTCTCACCGGCAGAATGAACATCCCCCGTGCAATTGTCCCGTTTGTGTTAAGCACCAGAAGGAGTATACCCCCCATATATAAGGCACGCTGACAAAACAAGAAACGTGACTCAACCGTTCTCACTCCCGGTCAGAGGAGATCTGCTTTTCCTGGCATGGTTTCCTCGCGCCTGCTGTAGAGGTTCCATCAATCTGGTTCAGAAGAGGGCGGCGAGAGCTTCTCGACCTTCTCCTTACTATGCGGGCGGAAAAGCACGCGCAGGCGCAGGACGCGTTCGCGGTGCCTTTCTTCCTCCAGACTGCGTGCCCTGGCCTTGAGCAGGTCATTCAGCGAGACCATCCCCACCAGCTTTTTTGGATTGCTGCGCTCCACCACCGGTAGACGCGTGAACCCTGTCTCTGCCATACGGTAGACGGCCACGCGCAGAGGCTCGTCAGGATAAGCCACGACGGGATTAAGGTGCTGCAACTGAAGCGGTGGAGCTTGTTCACCTGAACCGGCAGGCTGCCCTTCCACGTGATTTCCATCTTTCTTAGCCAGCTCATTGACAGCCGTCGCCAACACGGCGCTCTGCGCCTGCCGAGAACCATCGTCCGTCCCGCCCAGTTCTCTCTGAAGATGGAGAAGATCCTTGCGCGTCATAACTCCCTGCAACGCTCCCTCAGCGTCGAGAATCGGGTAGAGCCGCTGCAGATGCTCAGTTGAAGCGTTATCACCTCCATGCAGAATCCTGGCCAGATCTCGCTGGGTTAGCGTATCAGGCAACGCCGCGATATTGGTGCGCATCACCTCGCGCACAAAAATGATTTCCAGCGGATCAACCGCGTACTCGCTACTGAGATGGTAGCCTCGCCGGCTCACCTTTTCCGTGAGAATAGAGCGGCGCATCACCAGCACAGTGAACGCGTAAGCGACCATCACCGTGACCAGCAGGGGCATCAGCATATTCACATCGTGAGTCAGTTCCAGCATAAAGATGACGCCGGTCAACGGCGAACGCAGGGTTCCGCCCAGGACAGCTCCCATGGCAACCATAGGCCAGAACCCCGGACCCAGGTTGGGCAGGAAGAACGAAGCCAGTCCGCCGAGCGCACCGCCCATCATCAACAGTGGCGCCAGCACACCCCCGGAGGTGCCCGAACCCAGCGAGACAGACCAGATAATCGACTTGACCAGCAGGAGACCAATCAGCAATTGCAGGGTATACTGGCCTTGCAGCAAGGCACCTATCATATCATAGCCAACACCGAGGGCCTGTGGATAGACGAGTCCGCCGAGGCCAATGACCAGGCCCCCGATAGCCGGCCACCACATCCAGTGGATCGGCAGGCGACGAAAGGCGTCTTCGCTGGCATAAACAGCCATCGTCAGTAGCGAGGAGAGCACGCCGACCAGCGCACCAAGCAGCATGCAGGCCAGAATGTTCAGCGGGCCAATAAAGGCGGGGTGTGGCACTACCGGAAAAAGCGGTCCCATGCCAATAAGATAGCGACGGAGCACATCAGCAGTCACACTAGCCAGGGCTACGGGTATCAAGCTACGCGGTTTCCACTCAAAGAGCAGCACTTCTACCGCCAGCAGTACCGAGGCTACCGGTGCAGCGAAAGTGGCCGACATGCCTGCGGCCGCACCCGCAACCAGCAGAGTTTTGCGCTCAGCACTGCTGAGGCGAAAGAATTGTGCGATCATCGAGCCGAAGGCGCCCCCGGTCATGATGATAGGCCCCTCTGCTCCAAACGGCCCGCCAGAACCAATCGAGATAGCCGAAGAGAGGGGCTTAAGCAGAGCCACCCTGGGTTCGATCTTGCTGCCGTTGATCAGAATGGATTCGAGAGCCTCCGGGATGCCATGCCCGCGAATGCGCTCAGAGCCGTAGCGGGCCATCACTCCAATGATCAGCGCGCCGATGATCGGCACAAAAATTTCTAAGGGACCCAGGTGATTGCCAGCGGGCGAAACCAGAGCGGTGCCCCAGCGCTGGAAGAAAAAGAGATTGGTAAACAGACCAATGAGCCGCAGCAAGGCCAGCGCTACTACGGCCCCAAGCGCGCCGATCACAATGGCAAATAGCGAAAGCAGTACGACGCGCGGGGTAGTGGTGAAATCGCCGAGTTTGCCCAGTGCTTCCTGATTGCCCAAACGACCGATTCTTTGGAGCAGATTATGCCAGAGTTGAGAAAACGAAAAAACCATTTTTACTCCTACTCCTTTGTCCTGCTCTGACTCACCGTAAGCGCGTCAAGTGCTCGGACAAGTGCGGGTCCTGTAGTGCGCAGTTCTGTGAGGTGAAGTAAAGCCAGTCTCTTGAGCAACCCCTCCCCATGACCGGTCAGGTGAACCAGGACGCGCCGCTGATCGTTCGGATCGCGCTGGCGTTCCAGTAAGCCCCGCCCGGCCATGCGGTCGATTAATTCAACGGTGCTATGATGCTGAAGCTGCAAGCGCTCGGCCAATTCTCCAACACTCGCTATTCTCCCAGCCGGCAAGCCTCTAATTGCGAGCAACAACTGATACTGCTGCGGCTCCAGTCCGGCTGCTCTGGCTTCTTGCTCACTAAAATGGACAAAGCGGCGGAGCTGATAACGGAATTCTGCCAGCGCTTGATACTCGGCCTGAGAAAGGTCAAAATCAGCCTTCATCAGTCCCTCCCTTTTGTTATTATATCGTGACACGACATAAAAAGCGTACAACGAAAAGGAGCATTTGTCAAGGAACTTTCCCAAGAAAAGAAAAGGCGTGCCCTTGACATCCTGTTTTTGCTATGTTATGATTAGTATATATCGTGATGCGATATGAATAGCATCATTGGAGAGTCTGTCGAGTTTGCGCGGTTCCCACCTGCTCTCCGTGTTCACATCACGAAAATGCGCAGAAAGAGCAGGGGCGTTGCGCGAGATACGAGCGAAGTGCATGTCTCGTAGAACATTCCTGCTCTGGAGAGCACGCGAAGGCGACAGAAGTCAAGATAAGAAAGGAGGTGCGTCAGCCAGAAAGTATTCTACTACTTGGACAATGGTAGTGCTTCTCATTTGCATCCATCGCCCTCATCAGGACGAGCCGAAGCCATCTACGCGGAAGTAGATGACCTCTTCTGCCGGCAGGCATGACGCCTGCTCGTAAGGAAGCAGACGCTTTGAGGCTAGATCTTCTTTTCGCCAAATGCTTGCTGGCGATAACATGTATCGTATCGAGTCTCATGGTTTAAGGAGGAAGCTTCAATGGCTCAATTTGCAGCTCAAGGTACACATGCTGAGCACGAAGCAACCAGCACTATTGCGAATGCTGCGCCGCTTGGCCTGAGCGCTTTCGCAACTACGACAGCCGTGCTGAGTTGCGTCAACGCTGGTTTTATCGTTCCGTCGCAAGCTGGTATCAACATTTTTATCGGCCTTGCTCTCTTTTATGGTGGTATCGTCCAGATTCTGGCCGGCATGTGGGAATTCAGACGCGGCCAGATCCTTTCCGCTACTGTCTTCTCTTCGTATGGTGGTTTCTGGGTCGCGACCGCAGCCATCTTCATTCCCGGCTTCGGCATTCTGAACGCGTTCTCCAGCTCACCGACACTGCTTCATCAAGCTATGGGGACCTACTTCCTGTGCTGGACCATCCTCACAGGCATCTTTTTCCTTGCCTCGTTGAGAACTAATCTGGCGCTGCTGTTCGTCCTCGGCTTGCTGTTCCTGACCTACCTCTTCCTGACGATTGCGGAGCTAGCAGGCTTGAACACCGTTCTTATGCAGATCGGTGGCTGGCTCGGCATTGCTACCGCGCTAGCGGCCTGGTACACCGCGCTGGCCGACCTGTTGCACTCCGGTAATAGCGTCTTCAGGCTCCCACTTGGAGAGATCGGGTAGTCTTTGCGGAGAAAAGCAGGAGCACACAAAGGTGTGTGCCCCTGCCAGGGGAAAGCAGGGCTTTAACCCTGCCTTCCCCTGTTTCTTTCACACGCTGGTTCGGTGCAATCATGGAAACGAAACACAACCACCATAAGAGAATAGATCGAGATGCGCTGGTAAAGTTCCTTCGCAAGTATGGACAGTCGATGCTGACCGGCCTACTCCTCTTCGTTCTCGTCCTTCTCCTTTGCAGCATTTTTAACCTGCTGCCGGGTCCTCTCGCAGATCAGCCTCCAGACAATGCCACTGGCGTTTCTTTCGAGATATTTGTGAGCCAGATCAAAACAGGCAATATGCGTGTGGTCACGATCCAGGGCAGCGAATTGACAGCAAATCTGGCCCGCTCTCTCCGAGGGCGGGCCTGCGGCGCTTCTTCAGCAACCTCGCCCACAAATGGAGTGTTCGGGTCCTCTGACGGACTCGCTCAAGATGATCCTACTTGTACAATATATGTGAACGCTCCAGCCCAGAGCACCGAAGCACTTTTACCTATGCTTCTCCACGCGGGCGTGACGGTCAAAACGCAGCCTGCTCAACCAGCATTGTTTCCTCTGCTTCGCCTCTTTTGTATCGTCGCTCTGGCCATGATCCTGCTCGTTGTCGTGGAGTACTTTTTTCGGAGAAACAGAAATTCAACTTCCCCTCCAGATCAATACTCTCAGTTTCTGAAAAGCCGCGCGCGTCGTGTCACAGGCACGCTTTCGCACGCCCCAACCGGGTCTGCGCCCGCATCATCTCCCGGCGCAGAGCGCTCTCCGTTGACTTCTGCCCGCTCAACTTCTCAGGTGAGATTTACTGACGTCGCAGGTATCGATGAAGCGCGCGCCGAACTGGAAGAGGTTGTGCAGTTTCTCCGCTACCCGGAGCGCTTCCAGCGCCTGGGCGCCCATATGCCGAGTGGCATCTTGCTGGCCGGTCCTCCTGGCACAGGCAAAACTTTGCTCGCCAGGGCGGTAGCAGGCGAAGCGGGCGTGCCCTTTTTTCATATGAGTGCATCTGAATTTGTGGAAGTATTCGTCGGGGTTGGAGCCAGCCGGGTGCGCGATCTCTTTCAGCAAGCTCGCCGGTCCGCCCCCTGTGTGGTCTTTCTCGATGAAATTGACGCGGTGGGCCGCAAACGCTCGCTACGCCCGACCGATTCGGGAGAACGGGACCAGACACTGAATCAGTTATTGATCGAGCTTGACGGCTTCAAGAGCCGAAGCAGCGTAGTTGTGCTGGCAGCGACAAATCGCCTCGACATGCTGGATGCAGCGCTGCTCCGGCCTGGCCGCTTCGACCGCCACATCACCATCCCCCTCCCCGACCGCGCCGGGCGCGAGGCAATCCTGCGCATCCACACACGCCATACCCCCCTGGATGCCGGAGTACGCCTTGATCACCTCGCCCGCCTGACCGTCGGCATGAGCGGAGCCGAACTGGCAAACCTGGTAAATGAGGCCGCTCTCTATGCCGCTCGCCATAATCTGACCAGTCTTACCCCGGAGTGCTTCAAGGAGGCTCTTGCGCGCTTGCAGCTTGGGGTGCAACGCTCGCTCGTAGTCAGCGAGCGAGAACAACGTATGATTGCTTTTCACGAATGCGGCCATGCACTTGTTGCCTTCTATGTACCGGAGGCCGTCCCGGTCAACTCTATCACGCTGCTGGCGCGCGGTCGGCACCTGGGCATAACTCAGTTCGCCCCTCAAGAGGATCGCTATAACCTCAGCAAAGCAGCTTTGCTGGCGCGCATCGCCGTAAGGCTGGGCGGGCGTGTGGCCGTAGAGCTCGCCTTCGGGCCAGAAGAGATAACTACCAGAGCAGAGGATGACCTTCAAGCAGCGACCGCCCTGGCCTGGCGCATGGTGACACGTTGGGGCATGGGCAAACAAACAGGAGTGGTCTTCGCGGATTATGAGGGGAGTATGCCGTCCTCTGTTGCGAGCCAGGCCGCGCACTTCGTCACATCCGCTTCGCAAGAAGTCTCGCGAATCGAGCCATCTTCTCTGCCAGCGCAAAGCAAGAGCGCGTTGCTTGAACGGAGTTTTGCCGAATCGATGGCCAGGCTCCACTCCACCAGTAGCTCATCAATGGCCGCGATGATTGATGACGAGGTACGGCACATTGTAGAGGAGGGACGCGAAGCAGCCTACCTTGTGCTCAGGGAACACTACAACCAGCTTACCCACCTCGTCGATATCCTCATGGAGCAGGAGCAATTGGAGCGGCAACAGGTTGAATCTCTCCTCTCAGAGCTTCGTTGAAGTATCTACCGAACCATTTTCGCCCGGCTGCTCATCAGCAAGCAGAGAGAAAAGGGCTTTATCACTCGTGGGATGGCGCAGGTTGATGGAGACGGCTTCCATCCCCGTCTCAGTTCGCAGAGCAACGAGCGATCTTGCCAGGCGGAGCGCGTCACTTGTGGTACAAACCATCTCCAACTTATCTCGCCCATTACCGGTCTGGACTTCAATCTGCTCCAGGGATGCCCCTGTCTCCGTGCAAATGTCGTAGACACGGCTGAGCAGAGAAGCCTCAGCCGTGACCTTGATACGCAGGTGGGAAACTTCTGCCGGACGATGGACACGCCGGCGCAATGGGCGTAATAGCGTTAGCACAGCAATCGTCAAGATGGTCGTGAAGATGGCCTCTAGAAGCAGCCCGGCACCACAGGCCAGCCCGATAGCTGCCACGACCCAGATAGCCGCTGCTGTCGTTAGCCCCTTGACCACCTCTTTGCGCAAGAGAATCGTTCCCGCACCGAGAAACCCGATCCCGCTGACAACCTGCGCAGCGATACGCGAGGGATCGAGCACGACGTTGTTCGTGCCAAGAATGTCTGCAAAGCCAAACGTAGAGACAATCATAATCAGAGACGACCCAAGCGCGACCAGGGCGTTGGTTCGTAAGCCAGCAGAGCGTTCTCCTCGTTCTCGTTCAAGCCCGACGCAGGCCCCAAGAACGAGCGCCAGACCGAGTCGGAGGAGCGCGGTTTGAATTGAGATCATGGACCTTCTCCCCTCGCTAGTAATTGCTGTCCCCACGAGAATTGTTAAGTCTATATTAATAGAATATTAATTGAATGTTAAATATCACCTTATCACTTTTCCACACTCTTTGACAAGGGATCTCCTGCCCCTCACCTACCGCCGGGACACCTACGCCCTGGACGTTTTATAATGGATCTTGGATTTTGTATCATTCACCAGAAAAGCCACCAGACGAATATTGCGTCTTGAAAGAGAAGTGAACATGCGAACGATAGCAATTGAAGAACACTTTCTGTCAGAGGGATTCCGGGAGGCGATGAAGAGAAACCCTCGCAGACAGGCAGGAACTCTGGCACATGCCATTCCAGCCAGGGTGGAAGAGAAACTCAGTGATCTCGACATCCTCCGTCTAAGGGATATGGACGCGGGCGATATTGACTTTCAGGTTATCTCTCACGGTGTGGCAGATACAGGGCCTCTTCCTGTAAGCGACGAGATAAGCCTGGCGCAGGCAGCCAACGATCAATTGGCCGCTGCCGTTGCCGCCCACTCGGATCGATTCGCGGGCTTTGCTACTCTGCCGATGGCCGACCCCGGGGCAGCGGCCAATGAGCTTGAGCGGGCCGTGCGTTCGTTAAGATTTAAAGGCGCGATGATTAACGGCACGATCAATGGGCGCTTCCTCGACGATCCAGCTTTCCTGCCAGTTCTAGAGCGGGCCGTGACCCTGGACGTGCCGATCTATATTCATCCCGCGCCTCCGCCAATGACTGTGTGGGAGGCGTACTACGCGGGCTTTGATACGGCGGTAAGCCGTTCCTTAGCAACTAGCGGCTGGGGCTGGCATTCCGAGGTGGGTATTCACGCGCTGCGGCTGATTGTGAGCGGCGTATTCGAGCGCCTTCCTGGCCTGCAAATCATCATCGGACATATGGGTGAGATGATTCCCTTTATGCTCGCTCGCATCGACGATACGCTCTCCAACTTTACCGCAGCAAATAACCTGCCACGTAAAGTGTCTGAATACTTTTTACAGCATTTTTACATCACCACCAGCGGCTTCTTTACCAATCCGCCACTTTTGCTCGCGTTGCAAACCGTAGGTGCGGATCGCATTATCTTCTCCGTCGATTATCCCTACAGCTCGAACGAGCGAGGCCGGGCCTTCCTGGATAACGCACCAATCAGCCCGGTTGACAAAGAGAAGATCAGTCACCTGAACGCCGAGCGGTTGCTGAAACTTGGATAGCCCGCCTTGTACTCTGCCTCTTCTATCGCGTACAATGACCTGTATAGAAGAGCATTCTCCTTAGTGCCACCATCGAACCAAAGCAAACAAGGAGCTAACCTACCATGACACAACGCGAAGCAGTGATTGTTGAGGCGGTTCGCACGGCAATTGGCCGCCGCAATGGACGCCTGAAAGACTGGCACCCGGTGGACCTGCTGGCCCAGGTGCTGAACGAAGTAGTACGCCGCGCGGGCATCGAGGCCCGACTGGTAGATGATGTGATTATAGGCTGTGTGAGCCAGGTCGGCGAACAGGCTCTGAACCTGGGGCGCAACGCCGTGCTGGCTGCGGGCTTCCCCGAATCGGTGCCGGGCACGACGGTTGACCGCCAGTGCGGCTCCAGTCAGCAGGCCATTCATTTTGCCGCGCAGGGCGTGATCAGCGGTGCCTATGATATCGCCATTGCCGGAGGCGTCGAGTCGATGACCCGTGTGCCGATGGGGTCCAATTCGCAGGGACCGGGCGCGCCCTTTGGCCCGTTGATGGTCGAGCGCTACCATCACGGCCTGGTTCACCAGGGTATCAGCGCAGAACTGGTGGCGCAAAAGTGGGAACTGACACGCGAGCAGCTTGACGAGTTCAGCCTGGAGAGTCACAGGAGAGCCGCGCGAGCCACGACGGAGGGTCGGTTCGCTGGTCAGATCCTGCCCATTAAAGTCAAGGACGAAGAGGGGAATACCATCCTTTTTGAGCGCGATGAGGGCATTCGCACCGATACCAGCCTGGAGAAGCTCGCCGCTCTCAAACCGTCCTTTAAGCCCGACGGCCTGATTACCGCTGGCAACTCCTCACAGATCAGCGACGGCGCGGCGGCTGTCTTGATCATGGAACGCGGGACTGCCGAGCGCCTGGGTCTCAGGCCACGAGCGCGTTTTGTCGCCTTTGCACTGGCCGGAGATGATCCGGTCCTGATGCTCACCGCGCCGATTCCTGCGACCGAGAAGGTCTTGCAGAAGGCTGGGATGACGCTTGAGCAGATAGACTTGATCGAGATTAATGAGGCATTCGCCAGCGTCGTTCTGGCCTGGCAGAAAGCCACCGGGGCCGATCTCGCGAAGGTTAACGTCAATGGTGGCGCAGTCGCTATCGGCCACCCGCTTGGCGCTTCGGGCGCGCGCATTACAACCATGCTGGTAAACGAACTTGAGCGTAGCGGCGGGCGCTATGGCCTGCAAACGATCTGCGAAGGTGGCGGTACGGCCAATGCCATGATCATCGAAAGGATATAGACGCCATGCCCAATTTTGCCCCAACCGAGGAGCAGGAAGAGGTTCGCGAACTGGCGCGCAGCCTGGCCAGTGAACATCTACGCCCGTATGGCCGCGAGGCCGAACGCGCGGCTAACGTTCCGGCTGAGCTGCTGCGCACGCTCGCCTCGACCGGCCTGACCACGCCTTTCCCAGAAGAGTTCGGCGGCTCCGGGCCAATCGAGGCCGTGACGTATACGCTGATCGCAGAAGAACTGGGCTTCGGCGACGGCGCGATTGCCATGCATGTGCTCGGCTCGCTGATGGGTCCTCTAACCGTAATGCTGGCCGGCAGCGAGCAGCAGCAGCGCGCATATCTTCCGCCTTTCTGCGACGCGCAGGGCGGCTATCTGCGCCACGGCAGCCTGGCCTTTGCCGAACGCACCGGCGGCTACACTCTCGGTGAGATCAGCGCCACGGTACGTATGGATAGGAGCACTCCCAGCGGCGATACCTCGTGGATCGTGAACGGAACCAAACGAGATGTTATTCATGGAGCAGCGTCTAGCCCACGTGTTATATTGGCACGCCTGGACGGTCAGCCCGGCCCGCACGGCCTTTGCGCGCTGGTGGTTCCTGATGAAACACCTGGGCTGCGTATCACGCACGATGACAATAAGCTCGGCCTGATCGCTGCTCCCAGCGCATCGTATACCCTGGAGGAAGCGCGGCTTCCCGCGGATAGCCTGCTGGGCGAACCAGGCCATCCGGGCGTGGTACGAGCCGCGACGCTCTACCAGCTCCTGCGTGCAGGCGTAGCCTGCGGTATGGCCCGCGCCGGCCTGGAGTACGCGGCCGACTACGCCCGTCAGCGCATCGCCTTTGGCCGGCCCATTGTCTCCTACCAGGGCATCGCTTTCATGTTCGCCGAAATGGCCATGAAGCTGGATGCCGCGCGCCTGCTGCTCTGGCGAGCTGCGACCAGCTGGGACAAAGGCACCGAGGTGGCAACCCTGGCCCGCGAAGCAGAGGCGGCCCACTATCAGGCGCTCAAAATCGCAAAATCCGCCACCATCGATACCATCCAGATTCTGGGCGGAGCTGGCTTTATGCAAGACCACCCGGCTGAGATGTGGATGCGCAACGCAGCGGCGATGGAATGACGAGGAGGCGAGATGTATGATTGATTTTACCCTGACCAAAGGCCAGATCGCAGCCCGCGAGCACGCGCATCAGGTCGCAGTAGAGGAGATGCGCCCGATCTCCCTGGAATGTGATCGCACGGAAAAAATCCCGCAGAGCTTCTTCTTGAACATGCAGAAGCGCTTCTGGGGCGGAGCATCGGCCCAGGCCATGCAACAGGCGCAGGAAGAAGCAGAGCGCCAGAATAACCTGTATTCAGTTATATCTCAGGAAGAGATGGCCTGGGGCGACGCTGCGCTCTCCACGGCCATTCCCGGCCCCGGCCTGGCAGCACCACCCATCCTTTCGCAGGGCACGCCGGAGCAGCAGGCGCGTTTCCTGGGTCCATTTCTGGACGGAAACCTGCACTGGGGAGCGCTGGCCCTCACTGAGCCAGGCATCGGTTCCGATGTCGCTGGCATGGCTACCACAGCGGTACTTGACGGTGACGAATGGGTGCTCAATGGCCACAAACACTACATCACCAACGGAGCGCGGGCCGATATAGTCGTGACCTTCGCGACCATCGATAAAAGCCTGGGACGCGAGGGCATCCGCCCCTTCGTAGTCCCCAGAGGCACGCCGGGTCTCATCGTCGGGCGCATCGAGGAAAAGATGGGCCTGCGCGCCTCGCAGACCGCCGAGTTGATCTATGAAAACTGCCGTATCCCCAGGGATAATTTGCTCAGCGGACGCGATGGTGGCAAAAAGGCCGGCTTCAAGGCCGCTATGGGCACGCTCGACGCCACTCGACCAATGGTGGGAGCGCTCGCCGTAGGCATTGCACGTGCCGCCCACGAAGCAACAGTCGAGTGGATTAACGAGGAACTACCTGCCAGCTTCCCATCGCGCAAACGCCACGAGATGGAGGAGACGCTAGAGGAGCTGGGTCAGGAACTTGAAATGGCACGTTTCCTGGTCTGGCGCGCAGCCTGGATGGCTGATAAGCGTATCCCCAACTCCAAAGAAGCCTCGATGAGCAAAGCATACGCAGGTGCGCTACTCATGAAGATAACCGCTACAGCAGTGCAATTCACCGCGCCCGGCGAAAACTCCGAGCGCAAGCAACTGATCGCCAAGTGGTTTCGCGATGCCAAGGTCTTCGATATCTTCGAGGGTACCGCGCAGATCCAGCGCCTGGTCATCGCGCGCCGCATGTTCCCCGACATCGACATCCCATGAAATTGCCTTGCTCTTTTGCGTGAATGTGCAATGGACCGAAAGAAACCGAGCTTTTCGGTCCATTGCACTCTCAGGTCAAAATATTAATTCTGTTGTTTGTCTGAAACGCTCAGCTCGCCATCTTCATCCAGCAGATAATCGTCGTCCTCCAGAGGCCGCAAAAATTGCAAGTTGCGATTCTCGCGCTTGCTGGGCTTGCGTACCATCGTCTCGCGCTTAAACCGATCGCGTTTCAGATCGCGCTTGTCGCGGAGTTTCCCTCGCATGCTCTTCTCACCTCCTCTCTGTTAAACTCGCGGTTAACCGATTTTTGGCTGACAAATAGCAAAAACGACACATCATGCTTCACCTTTCTGTCCTGTACAATGCGTGGGTACACCACGGATACAGAGGCACACCAACATGAATACAAAACACAGTGGATGAGCAGGTCATACAGCTTTCTCTATTGGTGAAACTGAACAATCTTTAGCACGCGGAATCCAACAGGGTGAGGAAATATTGAGGAGAAACACGCTTCTCGGATCAGAGAAGATCCGCACACCAACCCTCCTGAACATAGCCAGACTTTTTGCTATGCTCGCGAAGCGCCGCTGAGATGAGTTCCGCGGGAACATATCCACTGTTTTTGTATCCAGTTTATCTGTATCATAGAACTCACCTCCTTTACCTGCGATCAGTGAAATCATACGAGTTCGGACTACAACAACGGACGATAAATCTTGAATAGAGTGTACAGGCGGGGTTCAAGAAAGTCAAGGGGTTTTGGTAATGATTTCTCCATTCGCTTGTCTCCCGAAATTTGCTTGATATAGTGAGGAGCATGGAATATGTATTTCATGCTCCTCACTATATCAAGCAAACTTCTATTTCTACGACGAAGCGGGCAGTTCTCCTAAGGTGACGTTGATGGTAAGCTGCTGGCTGCCTCGGTAAATCTTCACAGCAACGGTGTCGCCCGGTTTGTGCTGGAGGAGGGCCGCGCTCAGGTCGGCCGTACTATAGATGGGCTTGTCTCCAAGCTGTACAATCACATCACCGGTTTTCAGACCGGCGCTAGAGGCCGGGTCGCCAGCGACCACGCTGACGATCAGCGCACCAGAGGTAACGCTCAGCTGATTCTGCTGCGCTACGCTTGAGTTGACATCGGTAACGGTGACGCCCAGGATGGCCCGCCCGGTATGAGTAACGTGCCCGGTGGAGATAATCTGCTGAGCAATGAAGTTAATGCGATTCACAGGAATGGCAAAGCCCAGGCCATTAGCAGGGGTATTAAACTCCGTGTTGACCGCGTTCAGTGTAGGCATGCCAATCAGGCGCCCTTGCATATCAACCAGCGCGCCTCCGCTATTGCCGGGATTGATAGGCGCGTCCGTCTGAATGGCATCGGGCAAGGTTGGCTGGTTCGTGCCCTCTGAGACATTGCGGTTGAGCGCACTGATGATACCACTGGTCACCGTCTCAGCATTGCCGAGCGGGCTACCGATAGCCAGCACATCCTGACCAACGCGCAGTTGGGACGAATCGCCCAGGGTGATAGTTGTCAGGCCAGATGCGGGCGGAGTAATCTTGATTACAGCCAGGTCATCGGCCGGGTCCGTGCCCACCACCTGGGCAGGGAAACGAGTATTATTCGAAAGCGTCACCTGGATTGAGCTTGCGTTGGAAACCACGTGGTTATTGGTGACAATATATCCCCGCTTGTCGATAATAACCCCCGATCCCAGCGCTCGCGCTGCCTGGGTTGTCACGTTAATCTGCACCACACTTGGCTGCACTTTGCTAATCACGGCCTCGCGCACAGCATCCACGTTGTTATTCGTCAACGGCGGCACGACAACGCTGGGAGTGTTCCCCGGCTGCAATATGCTGGAGCCTGAAGGCGATGGAGAACCGCCGTGCCCGAATTGCCAGCCCGCGAACAGGCCAACGGCGAAAACCAGGGCCAGCAGAGCCGTCAGGCCGAGCAGCGCTCCCGTGCGCAGTCCCGAACGCTGAGAACGCACAGACGCAGGCGCAGCACTCATGCCAGGCGGAGCCACGGGCGTAGTAGCATTCATATCGGGCTGCTGGAAAGCCGTGTGCGGCTGGCCAGACGGCCCCGGCATTGGCAAAGTAGGGATATAAGCTTCCTGTGCGGGCACCGATTGCCCGAATGTTCCGCGCTCGTAGCTCCCCTGTGCAGGTTGTTCAGTAGTTGATGGTTCGTTATCTGATTGCCGTATAGGCTGGTCATCCATAGGTTGCATTAGCTGCCCTTCCCCTATAAAATGCTACATCCTCTGTATTGGGCATCCTTCAGTGGTGTACACGTCTGTCTACAGGGCATATTATCGCACCTCCAGACACCGAGAGTGTAGCTCTTACATTGAAATGCATAGCCAACAAATTTTTTATCTGCACTTAACTATATCGTTCATTTTTTAGAAAACCGATAGGACTTTGCAAAATTTTTGTAAGGGTTCCCTGATCGCGAGAAGAGAGCAGGGTACTACGCCGGTATCCTGCTCTCTGCTTGCTTACTTACTTACCCTATGCACTCCTGCGTCTAATGGGTAATAATGGCAGATGCAGCCGGAGCGTGTACAACCGTCACATCGCTGGCCGGAACCCAGGCCTGGCGATGGTTAAAGTTGATCTCATACCACAGAGTGGTGGTCCCATCTGCAATAACAGTGTATCCCGAATCAAAGACCGCGCCGTTTGGTACACTGCCGACGATGTGGCCGGCAATGGGGTTTCCATAAACAAAGACTTGAGAGGCGCCGCTTTGATAGATGGCCACCAGTTCGCCTGTACCTACAGTGACATTGGTACCAGGAGGCACAGCCAGCCAGGCTAGCTTCCCATCCTGGAACATACTGGATGGGTTGTTGTGAGCCTGGTCGCTTTCACCATACCAGATTTCGTACATGGTATCCCCTGTCCCTGCCGGGTCTTTTACCTTAGCAAAGTACGCGTAGCTGATATCCGCTTCAACATTATTTGTCTCGTCGGTAATATCAGTGGGAGTGTTCAATTGCGGGATCAGCCCCGAAGCAGTGCTAGGACCATTATAGAGATAGTAGAAATTGAAATCGCCCGGCGATTCGACGCCACCCTGTCCGAGATGCTTTGCCGTGTGCAGCTCGATTGTTCCCTGGGTGGGCTTTTCCTGTGGATAAGGAATACCCTGCTGGTGGATCAGGCTGAAGTAATAGTCCCACATCCAGTATGGGCCTGGATCGACGTGGTTAGGTCCGAGCGTGTAGACAGAGGGAGGCACAGTGCCGTGGGCAACGATATCGTTGCGCGAGAGCGGCAGATTATACTTTTTGAGCAAATAGGCCACCAGTTTAGCGGAACCCAGGTATTGGGCAGCGTTATACCAGAGGAAGCCGGTCGCGTCATAGCCAACATGCTCAATACCTATCGAATGCTGATTGTACCAGTAATTGCCCACGTTGTAGGTAAAATCATCATCGTGTACAATCTGGTAGACTGTGCCATCGGTATCAACGATATAATTGGCACTGGCACCAGCAGCCGTGCCAGGGTTGGTGTTCTGGAAAGCATTAAGGGCGTCCTGCAGCGAACCCTCGGTATCGTGAATAACTACGTAATCCACTGGCAGGGGATATGGCGCGTCGGTGCGCTCCTCGTAACTGCAAGGAGGATACGTCGTCGTTGGGAGCGTGCAGTCAAAGATATTCGGGTTCAGTATACAGTTCACAGCGAGCGGATAATCGCCGGTGGGAGTGCTGCTACACCCGGCAGGCAGTGTACTGGCGCTCTTGACTCCGGCGGCGGTTGCGGTATTCGGCTTGACCGCTTGCGGGGCCAGAGTAACGGTCTCGCCGGTATCGCTCTGTGCAGTGAAGCCCGTGTTGAGGATCTTGTAGACCGCGTCAGCGTACATCAACGCCGTTGAGCGAACCGACGAGTGACTATACTCGGCCACAGCTCCGTACCAACCGGCCAGGCTGGCAGGAGGCGTATGCGTGCTGGAAAGCTGTAAAGCCTCTGCGCGCAGAACTGCTGCCCCACCGAGGATATTGGTGGCAATATCGGTCTTGAGCTGGCCGGCGCTCACATGCAGAATGCTGGCCGCCTGGTCCAACGTATCTCCGCGCTGATTCTGGATCAGGTGCATACAACCAAAACCATGATCGATACTGGGGCTGCCACCATGATTACTTAAACGCCCCTCCATATAGCATATCGCTTTGAGGAGAGGCGCGGGTACCCCAAATTTGCTGGCAGCCTGCTCAAAGGCCGAGCCAATTTTGCCATTGCTGGCGGCTTGCGCACTCGCCGTGGGGCTTTCTCCCATAAAGCTCACGAGAAGCATGGCCAGGGTAAAAATAGCCAGGAGGGCGAGGCGTGAGAAAGATACTGTTCGGTGCATAGTAATGCTGTACCTCCATGCATTAGGTTCCCGACAAAAGACAGGAAAGGACGCAGGAACACAGGGTAAGCCAGAGATGATATTTTTTGATAGGAATATATCATCTATAACGATGAGTATAACATATTTTATCCTTTTTTTTAAGGAACCGGGCTTGCCACTTTTCAAAAGCTGAATAGCAAAAGAGGGGGCGAGTGGCGTCTTTTGTTAACCGGCAGGCTGATTGAGCGTGGAATGTGATGCTCCACACGAATCACGTACAGATAGGGTAACGGGGAGCTGGATATGCAGAGACGGCCATGTTTGCTCATCATGGTGAGGGGTTGCGCTCTGATCGAGTGCAGGTGAGACAGAGAGCTCCCACCAGTTGCGGGAGGGGGCGTAGCGCGGATCAAGCATGGAAAGCAGCATCTCAGCAGCACATTGGCCGATCTCATAGAATGGTTGGCGCACAGTGGTCAGCGCAGGTTGCGCAGGGAAAGGGGGAATCATATCGTCGAAGCCGACGATGGCCAGGTCATCAGGCACACGCCAGCCGAATCTTTCCACTATCGCCAGGATACTGTAAGCCAGATGATCATGGCTGCTGAAGATAGCGGTTGGTTTCTCAGACATTGCCCGCATCTCTTGTAAGCACTTAGAAACACTCCCATCATCATAGAGCACCAGAGCAGGGTCAGGTTCCAGCCCCGCTTCTCGCAGTGCCAGGCAGTACCCCTCATAACGATCATGGAAGCAGGGCAAATCAGTAGCCGGAAAGAGAAAGGCAATACGTTTATGTCCCAGTTTCAGCAGATGTTGTGTCGCTAACATACCGCCGGCACGATTATCTACACTAACCCAGGGAACGCTCAGACGCGCAGCAGGCATGTTGATTATCACCAGCGGCAAACCGCGCTGCTGGAGAGAGATCAGATGTTGCGGGGACTGAGTATGGAACGAAGCCAGCATGCCTGAGATGAGGTTAGTCGCTATCACGCGGTCCACTACATGGCTAAAATCCTTGAAAGGCGTGGTGGTGTACAGAATGATCTCGCGTCCACTCATTTCGACAATGCTCGCCACCCCCTGGAGAATATCCGCCATAAACGACCAGGTGAGCGTCGGCAACAACATACCAATGAACCGCTTCTCGCCGCGCGCGAGCTGCATAGCCATTCGATCAGGCACAAATCCCTGCTCTGCCATCACACGCTGCACCCGTTCTCGCGTAGCGGGATCAACATTTGTGCTATTGTTCAGCACGCGCGAGACCGTCGATTTCGAGACTCCAGTCAGGCGTGCGATATCGCGGATGGTTGGCTTCATTCCCAAACGGCTCCCTCGTTTAGATCAGACAAGAACGATCCATATGACGGAAACGCTTCCTCATATATTATTCACTGTTGTATCACTAACGAGCAACCCTGGCCAGAGGCCAGGGCCGCTCACCTGGTGTCACAATGATTGGGGGAAATGCCCGGCTTTTCTCTAACTACACTGCATCCCGTTAAGAGTAAATGAAGCAGGCGCGGTGTTGGTGCCATTCCAGTTGCCCAGGAAGCCAACGGAATTCAACGTAGCGCCTGGGCCAATCGTCGCGTCATACGAGAGATTGGTGACAGTGACCTGACTACCCGACTGCGACTCGCTGGCATTCCAGATTTGCGTAATCGTTTGCCCATTAGCAAAGGAGAAGACCAGCGTCCAGCCATTGATGGTAGACGAGCCGGTGTTCGTGATAGAAAGTGATCCCTGGAAGCCGCCCGGCCATTGATTGACGATGGAATACACCACGTGACAGCTTGAGCCGCCGGAGGGTGGGGTCGGTGTAGGCGTCGGCGTATTCGTAGGAGTTGGCGTAGGAGTGGTACCACTGGTAGAGGTAGGAGTTGGCGTTGATCCGCCACCGCCGGCCAGGGCGAGCAGGTGAGCCTTGTATCCGGCACCGTAGCCCGTCGGCGTGCCTGTATAGTCCGTAATGAGGACGGGCTCATTGGGACAGGTTCCACCATCCACTACCGTCCAGGTCCAGGCCAGATAGCCAATTCCCTCTGAATCAAGCCAGGGCATCAGGGTATTGATAAAGCCAGCAGCACAGTCATTTTCGCCGATTTCCCCGGCAATCACTGGTACTTTAGCCGCCACCGGCGCAACCTGTGAACTCCAGCAACTGGTACTGGCGCAGGCATTGAAATTGTAGACATGGAACGAAGCGGCCAGATTGTGGTCAGGGTCAGTTGGCTCATTTGCCAGCCAACCGGTCAGATCGTTGGCGTAGGCCAGTCCGCCCAACATCAGAATATTTGTCGCGCCCGTTGCGCGCACGGTATTGACCAGCGTCTGCATGCCGGCGACCGCGAAGGGCACGTCAGCGCAGGGGCTCGTATTAGCGGCGGTGCTACCGTTAAGCCAGCAGGACCAGCCGGTGGTGGTCGCGTTGTTGAAGCCTGGATATGGCTCGTTGTACAGGTCGAAGATCACCGAGGAATTGCTCTTAAAGGTATTGGCCACCGAAGTCCAGAAGGCGGGAGCGTGATCCAGGTCAGGCATAGGTTCCTGACCGGTCGATTGGTTGGTCCCGCTGTTATTCCAGTGAAGATCCAGAATCACAACCAGGCCATTCTGATTGAGCAAGTTCACCCAGTTTACAATGTCCTGCTGGTACTGCGCGGCTGTTTTGCCGTTGACCGGCTCGCCATTAATCCCAAGCCAGCAATCTTCATTCAGTGGAACTCGCACGCTGTTTATATCCCAGCTCAGCATCGCACTGACGGCAGTCTGGTCCACCGGGCCATCAAAGTCAGTATTGGCACCGGCAGTATTACAGGCATATTCGGTGCCCATGCGGTCAACACCATGAGGAACAAACACGTGGCCGCTGCCATCCTCAAT
Source organism: Ktedonobacteraceae bacterium (assembly GCA_035294465.1). GTDB lineage: Bacteria > Chloroflexota > Ktedonobacteria > Ktedonobacterales > Ktedonobacteraceae > Paraktedonobacter. The sequence goes on from DATGKW010000131.1 coordinate 23,968, forward strand.
CTGGTTGCCGACAACGTGCAGTCCTGTAGGCAAACTGGCTGCTCTCACTGGAGTGGGCGAACGTAGGGTGGTTATTGCTGCGGTCGAGCAGGCAAACAGTGCAATAACGAAGAAAAGCAGTAATCGAAAGCGTCCTTTACTTGGCATAAAGCCTCCATACCAGGGAAGATGCGAACTTCCTGCGTATCTTCCCTCCACTCATCTGACATACTGAACACATCCTGCGTTCGTGTGTGTTGTCAGTAAGTCACTGCTTAACGAGCAGGTAGCCGGCATACCGGCATCGTTACGTTCTAACATCTGGTTGTCTAGTCTGGGACCGGTCCCACACATCTATAGGCATAGTATAGCCGTCATCATTTTTCGTGTCAAGAGCCTGCCTACCACACAAACAAACAGGTGATCGCTGTTTTTTACGAGCTTGCCTGGATCAGAGGAAAGGCTTTTCCTAGAGGAGAGACCTCGGCATTTGTAGTAATCCAGTCCTTCTGGTATGATAATATTCAGAGAGAGCAGACCTTAGAGACAGCGATTAAGAACGAAGGGTTTGATAAAAATTTTACACTTTTCGTAAACGTTTTTGAAAGTTGCCCGTTATACTAGCCATCGTGCAGTGGTAAGTTGGTCACAGGCTTGCCACTGCAAGCACCTTTTTTGAGCAGAACCGGCCACATGAAGATACTTATCATTGAAGACGAAGCCAGCATTGCCCAGGTGCTCCGCCTCTATCTGGAACAGGCCGGCTATGAAGTACTTACAGCCGGCGACGGCGTGGCGGGCCTGGAGTTGCACGCGCGCGAACATCCTGACCTGATCATCCTGGATCTGATGCTACCCGCCCTGGATGGCATGGAGGTCTGCCGGCGCATTCGTACCTGGGCCAACACACCCATTCTGATGCTTACTGCGCGCCAGGGTGAAGAGGATCGTATTAGCGGGCTTGACACGGGCGCAGACGACTATCTCGTCAAGCCGTTCAGCCCGCGAGAGGTGGTGAGTCGAGTGAAGGCTATCCTGCGCCGCAGTTCCCGCAGCACCCTCAGTCCCTCTTCTAATGGCGCCACACAGGCCAGCGAAGCTGAACCGGAAGATCCGCGCGAACACTTGCGCTTCGAGGATCTCTACATCAATGTGCCGGCCAGGCGCGTAGAGGTACTTGGCCAGAATGTGACTCTTACAGCCAAAGAGTTCGATTTGCTGCTGACGCTGGCCTCCTCGCCTGACCGCGTGTTCACTCGCGAGGCGCTGCTCAACCAGATCTGGGGCTATTCCTACCTGGGAGATGGCCGCACTGTGGATGTACACGTGGGAACCCTGCGTAAGAAACTGGAGGCAGCTACCAACGGGCCTCATTATATTCAGACCGTCTGGGGCGTTGGCTACAAGTTTGTGCCGGGAAGACGATGATGAATAATTCGGCTCAAGTGCAAGACGATTTCGAGGGAGAAATCAGCAATCTATCGCACGGAAAGGCGACTATGAATCCTCCTGCTCCAATGCAAGAAGGCGTTTCGCTGCGTGTTAAACTGGTTCTGAGTTACTTGGGAGTTGCTCTGGGGGCAATCCTGCTCATGGTTATCGTTGTGGCTTTCTCCGTGCAAAATTACTTTTATCAGTCGCAGCTTGAGCAAGCACGCACAAACGCGGAGGATATCGCGCGGCAGGTTGCCCAACTCTATCAGCAGAACGACGACAACTGGTATAGTATGGGAACCCTTATGCCCCAGAGGCAATTCCTGAATGTCAATCTGGTGATTGTTGATTCGCAGGGCGTCGTCCATACAGCTCTTCTCCCTCCCAATTTCGCCGTATACAATACAACCCTCCAGCAGGCGCTGACCCAGGCACTGCAAGGCCAGGAGACATCAGGCACACTCCAGGGAGAGCAGAACGACCCTAATACTTTTTCAGGAACCTACGCCTGCGCGCCCATCTGGTATAACAATCAGATAATCGGCGCCGTGTTTTTTGCTCAGGCCAACCGCTATCACGGCTTCTCGCCAGGCGATTTTCTGGCCAATGTTGATAAGAGTCTTTTAATCACCGGCATTGGACTGGCCCTGGCCGTGACTGCTTTCAGCCTGTTCATGAGCCGCAGCCTGACCAGACCGCTCGTCTCCCTGACACGCGCAGCGGAAGAGATGAAGGCTGGGAATTATGCTCATCGCGTCGATGAGCCGAAGAGCCAGGACGAACTGGGCACCCTGGCCTTGACTTTCAACGCTATGGCCGACAAAATCGCCGCCGATGTCAACGAGCTGCGCCAGCAAGAGCAATTGCGCCGCGATCTGACCGCCAATATCGCTCATGATCTGGTTACGCCCCTGACCGCCATCCAGGGCTATAGTGAGGCCATCGCAGACGACGTAATCACTAGCCCCGCAGAACGCCACGAGGTTGCCCAACTGATCGCACGCGAGGTCCAGCGCCTGCGCCGCCTGGTCAGCGATATGCAAAATATGACTTCGCTGGAGTCCGGGCGTGCGCGTCTGGAGATCGCTCCACTCAATCTACACGACCTGGTAACGGAGACCCTGGCCGTGATCGCGCCCGAATGCGAGCAGGCAGAAATCAAACTGCGTAACGAGATCGACCCGGCTATCCCGCCGGTGCTGGCCGATAGCGACCGCATTACCCAGGTGTTGCTCAATTTGATCGACAATGCCCGCCGCCATACGCCAGCCGGTGGCACGATCACATTGGGAGCCCGGATTGACGGGCCCTGGCTGGTCGCATGGGTGAGAGATACCGGCAGCGGGATTAATCCACAGGACCTTCCCTACATCTTCGAGCGCTTTTATCGTGTCGACCGTTCACGTGCCACTTCCAGCGGCGGCAGTGGTCTGGGACTCGCGATCATCAAAGCAATTATTGTTGCCCACGGGGGCGTAACCTGGGCACAGAGCGCCCCCAACCAGGGCACAACCATCTACTTCGCTCTGCCACTCGCGCAGGTGCAGGTCACACCGCCAAACCAGATAGAGACGGCGGCAAGGCCCATTCGCTCTAAATAGGTTTGCAACTATTGATACATACAACCTCCCTGAATTTATAGCTCTAACAGATGGAACGCCGAGGTCACAAAAATGTGACGCGAAGAGTGTAACAAAGGTGAGAGACAGACAGGCGAGCCAGGTCAGGGTTGCAGCATCAGCACCCGGCATTTCTGACGGCCCTGGCTATCACAACCAGCGGTATAACCCACAACATTGAAGCCGTCAGCGCGCAGATCTTCATCGAGCCAACCGCGGGTAAGATCCTCGCCGCTACTGCCGCGATAATGTGCGACCAGGAGCAGGCCATCATCCTCCAGAAAATCGCTGAGCAGGCGCTTGAGATAGGCAGCGCGTAGATTGCTGGGAACATAGACAGCCTCAGTACGCACATAGGTAAAGCGGCGCGGCGGCTGCCAATCCCAGCAATTGCCCAGGAAGATATGCTTTCTGAAGGCTGAGAGCCGCTCTTGCGCCATCTCGATCAGTTTGGGCGCGTAATCGAGGCCGTAAGGGATCAGGTCAAGCCCTTTCATCTGTGACCAGCTTAGCAGACATTCCAATAGAAAGCCATTAGCGCAGCCAATATCAAGAAAGGTGCCAGAGCGAGTGACGCACTCGCTGATAGGGATACGCAGGCGCACCCAATCCTCGAAGGTGCCGCCTTTGCCAGATTGCTCCCAGGGCGTCGGAGCGGCAATATAGGCGCTCTGCAAAATACGGCGTATTTCAGCAAACCATGCCGGCAACGCCTGCATATCCTCGACCACAAAGGCAAAGCCGCAGGTACAGCTCCGCGCGTGCTCCTCGCTAATGCGCCGGCAGCGTGGACATTGCATA
>DATGKW010000132.1:0-7232 GCA_035294465.1 Ktedonobacteraceae bacterium
GAAGGAGACGCTGCCGACGATCAACAGAGCGAGAGGCGCGAAAAGCCAGGGCCATTTGCTGGACCGGCTCTGCTCTTCGTAGTCAGGAACAGCATCTCTGGTCAAGCTGCCATTCGTTGCTGGAGTCTTTTTGATCTCCACTTCTGCTAATGCGTTGGGCATGAGCAAACTTTCCTTTCAAAAGACGGCGAGATGAGGCGCCGTGTGATCTGGAGTCATAAATATTCTGTCTCGCTCCCACTCTTTCCGGGGTGGGATCTGTTCGTAGTATAGCAAGGGACCAGCAAAAAAAGGCAAGCATATCTCTATGGATGAACGAAGATCGGCAATTTTCTTGACGACTCTCCTTCAAAGCGCTATCCTCTTTAGAGGAGATATCTCAATCGTACAAAGGGAGACGTATGATGAATAGATTACGGGGGCGCAATCTCGCGCACCCCGGCTGCTTGATAGGTGTCACCCTTGGCCTGACCCTGGGAATTATCCTGGCGGCGGTTCTGGCTGTGGTCAACGTTGCGTTGAATACAGTTCTCCTGGTCTGGCTGGGCATGACGGTGGGGCTTGCGGTCATCGGCTGGGTGGTTGGTTCCGCGCTCAGCCCGCGTTTTCCCGCATTAGAGGAGAAGAGTAGCGATGCCGATTCACACACTCCGGCAGGCTAGCGTTTTGGGAGAAAGTATGGTATGATTCTACCTGAAATCGACAGTACTCTTTACTCTCCTCTCACTGTCGAACTTTTTGGAGCAGTGTTGCTTCCGGGCATTGATGCGCGTCCTGTAGGTGTCGTATTGGTGTGGGCTATCCAGCGTTGCTAACCACAAAATACGAGTTACCCCGTATAGTTTTTGCGTGGGCAGAAAAACATCTTCCGCGCAAAAGAAGGAGGATACACCTCTATGGCCGAAAATGAATTTCGCCGCTCCGTTTCGTCGGATACCGCCCCACGAGGCAGTCTTTGTGAGTGGTGTAGGAAGCCGGCTGTTTCCCAACTTACTGCTATTGGGGGCTTCTCTCATAATGATAGCGGCCTCTTCTGCCGCGAATGTGGTGAACAATTTACGCGCACGGTAGCTCAGGCCGCGGCAACCGCCAGAACACTCAGTTATAGTGCCCAGTAACACGTCCACTATCTGTCCAGGCGGCTTATTCGCGCCTGCTGTGCTCGCATCAGAGATAGGCCATTATGAAAAAAAGTGCGATTGTCGCACTTTTTTTCATAATGGCCTATCTCTGACTAATTTGGATCAGGCGTAACGAGACATGTATTTCTGCAAGTCGAATGGTTTAGCCTGTTGCACGAGATGATGTGCGGCCTGATCCATGGTCTGGCGTTCTTCGCGGTAGAAGAGTCCGACGTAAGGTTTCTCCGTCTCCAGGGCCAGTTCCATAGCTTTAAAACGATTGCCTGAATCATGCCCCGCGGGAAGCGGCTGCACGTTAGCTTTCCAGACATCCATAGTGTTGTGGAACGTCGGGCAGGGGCTGAGGGCATGAATAAAGGCAAAGCCTTTGTGTTGGACACCCTGTTCGATCAGCAGGGCCAGATCCTTGGGCCTGGATGAGAAGCCGCGGGCGACAAAGCTTACGTTCAGGCTGAGCGCGGTTAAGATCGGGTTGAACTGCGAGGCCAGCAGACCGTAAGGCGTCGATTTAGTGGTATGGCCGGTGGGCGAAGTGGGCGAGGTCTGTCCTTTGGTCAGGCCATAGATTTCGTTGTCCATGACCACCACGGTAATGTCGATATTGCGCAGCGCGGCATGCACTAGATGGCCCGCGCCAATGCTGAAGAAGTCACCATCACCTCCCACCGCTACAACGGTAAGATCGGGACGCGCCATCTTCAACCCCTGAGCCACCGGAAGCGCGCGGCCATGCACGCTGTGAAAGCCAAAGGTGCTGACGAAATGCGGGAAGCGGCTGGAGCAGCCGATGCCAGATACCACGACAGTTTCATCGACGGGCCGTTTCAGCGCGGCCAGCGCGGTATACGTGGCATTGAGCACGCCGAAGTCGCCGCAGCCAGGGCACCAGGTGGGTTTTACCTCGCTTTTGAAGTCTTTTGGTGTGAGTGTAATAGTTGACTGAGACACGATTAACAAACCTCCTCAATTGCCCGCAGAATCTCGCCTGCTGTAAAGGGAATGCCGCCGAACTTGTTTACTCGGATAGGCTGCACGCCGTATTTCGCACCCAGCAGGTTCGCTAGCTGGCCGGAGTAGTTACACTCTGGCACGATCAGCGTCTCAACCGAGTGTATGAAGCGGTGAACTGCCTCGTCGGGCAATGGCGAAAGGATACGCAGGTGCAGCGCGGCCACTTTATGCCCATGAGCCCGCGCGCGGTCAACTGCTTCCTGAATCGCCCCTTCGGTTGAGCCCCAGCCGATCAGACCAACGGTAGCATCCTCGTCACCATAGCGCTGGGGCTGTGGCAGTTCTTTCATGGCGGTATCGAGCTTGCGAAAACGTTTCTGTGTCATCGCGACATGATCTTCCGGCTCATAGTCGGGATGACCATGTTGATTATGCTCCAGGCCGGTCGCGGTGTAGACAGGTGCGCCAGAACCAGGCGTTGAGATCGGTGAGATGCCGCTATCGGTGTAAAGATAGCGCGCGTACTCGTGCGCGCTGACGCCAGCGGGTACCGCTTCAGCGATATGCCCGTAGTATCCGTTGGGTACCTCCTTGCCCTCGACATGTACCTCCAGTCGGCCTTGCAACTCCAACGGCTTGAAAACGCTGCGGTTGACGCTCTCCACGCGCGCTGTTAAAGACTGGTCGGTCAGGAAAATCACTGGCATTTGATAACGATCAGCCAGGTTAAAAGCCTGGACCATCATGGTGTAGCAGTCGGAGACATTGGCCGGTGCGAGAACGATGCGCGGCGCATCACCGTGGCTGGCTGAGAGCACGAAGCTCAGGTCTGACTGTTCCATTTTCGTCGGCATGCCCGTGCTTGGGCCGGCGCGCTGGGCGTCCACGATTACAGCGGGCAGCTCGCACATCGAAGCAAAGCCGATCAGTTCGGTCATCAGCGAGAGGCCGGGGCCGGATGTGGCGGTCATAGCCCGGATTCCGCCGAAGGAGGCTCCAATGACGGAGGCCAGTGCCGCAATTTCATCCTCGGCCTGCAGGAATGTACCTCCAACCTGCGGCAGCTCTTTGGCCAGGCCCTCCATGATATCGCTGGCCGGTGTGATCGGATAGCCGGCGAAGAAGCCACATTGCGCGGCCAGCGCTCCGGCTACCACAGCCTGATTCCCGTTCAGGACCACGCGGTCAGCCTTTTCGACCGAACCCAGATGGAACGTATCGCGCTTGGTGATATGCTCCTGCACATATTTCTGCGCGATATCTAGAGCCAGGATATTGTTTTTCATCAGCTCTTCGCTCGCCTTGCGCGACTTTGAGAGCTTGGACTCAACCACCTGGGAAATGGCCTCCAGAGGGGGACCAAATAGGGCCGAGATTGCGCCCAGCATCACCATGTTCTTGGTCTGGAACATCTTGACTTCCTTGCGCGCAATGTCGTTAAACGGGATGGCATAGGTAATGTAGTCGCTGGTCTCCAGGGTGAAGTCTGACGGATCATAGATGATAACTCCGCCGTGCCGCACATCTTTGATACTACGCTCGTAGGCTTCCTGGTTCAAGCAGATCAGCACATCGGCGTAGTCGCCCATTGATTTCACAGGCTGGTCGCTGATACGCACCTGGAACAGACAGGGTCCGCCCAGAATCTCGGCGGGAAAGGTGCGGAAGGTATACACATGATACCCCCAGCGGGCGGCAGCCAGGGCGAGAATGTCTCCACCTGAGATAGTTCCTTCGCCCGACTCGCCGCCAATACGAATCGTTACTTCATTCTCCATTGAATGCCCCTCTAAAAATTACTGACCGCGCCCCCTTTATTATTTGGCGCGGCCCCACTCGTGCAGGCGCGCCCCGCTAGAGAGTACACCTGTCTATTGCTTGCCCGCCGGTCAAACGACGGGGGAATTGGTTGAGAGTCGTCGCTTTTACGCATCGATTATTATACCACACCTTTGGAATTTTGGATGCATTTTTTAACACGAATATCTGAGCCTATTGCCCGTCTTCTTCTGGTGGAGTAGGAAAGAAAGGTCGGGAGACAAATATGATGTCTCTTCCATACGTGATACGGCTACTGGTCTCTTTATCCCATCGAAGACATGTGGCGTCTCCTCTGGCATGCGCGCCTTCTATCAAAATAGCGCTACCCTGGTTAGCATTGGCTCCCTTGCGGGTCTTTTCGTTGGAGTCTTTCATATATAGGACTATTATTGGTCTTGAGCCCGGTCATCTCGTATAATACGCATAGATTATATCGCGAGTCCCGCTCGCCAATGGGTGATTATGAATCTTGCGAAAGAAAGGAAAGGTGTTCCTGTGAAAGATCTGCTGTACATCCGTGGAACACGTCTCTATGTTCATCTCGATGGGCCCAGTTCAGCTCCTGCTTTACTCTATCTTCATGGTGGGCCCGGCACAGGCTCCTATGATTTCGAGGTTTTCCAGCAAGCTCGGCTGACCCGGCAGATACGCCTCGTTACCCTGGATCAGCGAGGCGTCCTCCGATCTGATCCTCTCAACAGTGAGGATCCTTTCAGTTTGCAAGATCTCATTGAGGATTGTGAAGCGGTGCGACATGAACTAGGTCTCTCACAATGGTTTGTCCTGGGACACTCCTTTGGGGGCTATCTTGCCACCCGCTATGCGACTACCTATCCAGAAGCCGTCCAGGGGCTGATTTTCGAGAATCCGACGTTTGATATCGGATTAACCGCTCGCTCGTTGCTGCAAGCTGCCGCCGGGGAGTTTTCCGCCCTGGGTGATGAAATCAATGCAGAGCGCTGTCTGGCATTCATTTCGCAAGACCATACTCCCCGGAAAGTTTGGCAAGCATTTATCGAATTGGGACGCGCCCTGGGTCCCCAGAGGAACGCCCTCTATGTTCATGGGCCGGAGAAAGATTTTTTTGAGCAACTTGCTGAACAATCTCCTTTTCCTGTCGAATACTGGAAGAGAGGCGAAATCCATCAGCAAAGGCTTGCCGAAGAAGGCCAGATGTTTCACTCGGTTCTCTCTGATCTGGTCCACTTGAAACAACCCACACTCCTTATCAAAGGCAAGTACGATGCTGTCACCAGTGACGAGGAACTCGCGCATTTCCAACAAGAAGTCAAAGCCTCGCAAGTGTTACTCTATGAAGAGAGCAGCCATTTCGTTCATGTCGAAGAGCCACAGAAATATGCTGAGGCCATTTGCCAGTTTCTTCTGACGAGGAACTGACAGCTGGAGCTTACCTGTAATAACCTCGCTGCGTGTTTCGTGGGAAATAGAAAGGAAAAATCGTTGTCCGATACTAGTACATCTGCATCAATAGCCCTTTTAGTAATGGATGTGCAGGAGGGTATTGTTGCCCGATTCGCACAAGCTGGCGATGTCCTCGCGCCCATACGCACTGCCATTGCTGCTGCTCATGCTGCAGCGATTCCTGTGATCTATGTAAAGGTGGCCTTTCGTCCGGGCTACCCCGAAGTAAGCCCGAACAATAAATCTTTCTCTGCCATCAAGCAACAGCCATCTTCAATCATGACTGCCACAGAGATTCACCCGGCCATTGCCCCACAACCGACGGATATAGTTGTCACGAAACGCCGGGTCAGTGCGTTTAGCGGGAGTGATTTGGAGGTGGTGCTCAGAGCGCAGGGCATTACGCACCTGGTGCTCTGTGGGATCGCGACCAGTGGCGTGGTCCTATCAACGCTACGGGAAGCGGCTGATAAGGATTATCAACTGACGGTCCTGTCCGATGGTTGTATCGATAGCGATGAAGAAGTCCAGCGTGTGCTGCTGTCGAAAATTTTTCCTCGGCAGGCGGAAGTCATTACCTCCGAGGCATGGAGTGCGAGGCTGAAATCGGAAGGGTCGCGGTGACTGTCAGGGAACCAGTAGGAGGAAGCCCTGGCAGATCTGAGCAGCCCTCTTTGCAGGAGATAGCAAGTATGTTATAATGCGTCTCGCAAACAAAGCAAGGGCCCATAGCTCAGCGGTTAGAGCAGCCGGCTCATAACTGGTTGGTCGTAGGTTCGAATCCTACTGGGCCCACTATGACTCCTGGCTCCCTCTGGTCAGGAGTTTCCTTCTAAGCACGCACGATTCTACCAATATCGCCTGACAGATGTGGTTAGTGTCCGGTATAATCCGTTTGGGGGTCCGGGTGTATTTTCAACAGCATCAGTATGCCTCTGCCGGCTAATATACAGTTCTTTGTGGAGTCTTGAACCAAACCAGAACATTCAGGTAAGCAAAAAGACGCTGGCGTTGATCAGTCAACGCCTTTTTGCTCGCTGAGTGAGGGAAAGGAGATCCCGCTCATTGTCTGGAATTCTTTCATTCATGCACTCAAAAAAGCTACCCAGGCCAGCGAAGCGGTATCTGGCTCTGGGGATAGTGATGCTTCTCTGTATGTTTCTGCTCTCGCTGGATGTACCTGTTTCTCAGTATGCATTGGCAAGCGTACAGAGCGTTTTGATAAGGGCGAGGACTAAAGCGATAGGGACGAGGAATAAAGCACTCAAGGCGAGCGGCGGCGTCAGGATTATGCCATTGGGGGATTCTATTACCTATGGACAGGGGTCCTCCACAGGCGGAGGGTATCGGCTGCCGCTCTGGAATGATTTAAGGGCGCGTGGAATAAAAATCACGTTTGTTGGCTCGGAGCGCACCGGCCCCTTTATCAACTTTAGCAGGGCGAACGAAGGGCACCCCGGCTGGACCATCGATCAGCTTGCTGCAAAGGTGGTTGGCTGGCTACGTGCCTATCAGCCGCAAATTATCCTCCTGCATATTGGCACGAACGATTTTGTGAAAGATGTTGACCCCACGCATGCGGCAGCACGTTTGAGCAATTTAATTGATGAGATCACGGGCACCTTGCCGAACGCTACTCTCATCGTCGCGCAGATTATACCGCTTCCACATAGCCCGGTTCTCGACGCGGAACTGACCGCTTATAATCAGGCGATTCCGTCTATTGTGCAGTCCCAGGTGGCTCGTGGCAGACATGTCCAGTATGTTGATATGTATGATGCTGTGTCTGCCAGTATGATCCCCGACGGCATTCATCCCAATGATCAGGGATACAATCGGATGGCGAATGTCTGGCTGAATGCACTGCTCCCGTTGCTCCAGATGAGTAGCGAAACG
>DATGKW010000133.1:0-9914 GCA_035294465.1 Ktedonobacteraceae bacterium
TCAGCTTCTTGATCGTCGCGGCTGTCCTCTATTTTTTCGTTGTGCGCCCGGTCAACGCTCTAGTAGCTCGTTACAAGCCTAAGGAAGTAGAAGTTCCTCCGACGACGCGGGATTGCCCTTATTGTCTCCAGGCGATTCCTTTGCAGGCCACGCGCTGCGCCTTTTGCACCTCGCCCGTGCCTCCGGTAGACGCTCCGGCACATGCCCAGGCAAGCACTCAATCCGGGCAATAGAAATTGTAAAGCCGAAAGAGGGATGTCACATAGTTGAGTTGGCTAGAAGCTCATTGATGCTTATTTGATGAGTTTCTAGCCAACTCAAAAGTTCCCGGCTCGTCTCCAGTATTCGTGTAAAGCTGAGGCACTCGCAACATTCATTGTGGTATACAGAGAAGCGTTACACTTCTGCCTCCGGTTTGGCCCCCCAGGCCGTGAGCAGGTGCCAGGTAGCAAAGAAATCGGGTTGCTGCATTTCCTGAATAGCCTGTTGGCAAATGGCATCATAATCCTTACTCAGGCAACCCCATTTTTGCAGAAATGGGCGAAACGTCTGGAAGATACGCAGCATATTCTCGATATACGCCTGTCCTTCAGCGGTACCAACGTGATAATGCAGAATGTAAGCCCTGGTCTGCACCTGGTGATAACCACGCTGGCCAAGCATCGGAACCAGATGAGAGATTATTCCGGTACCCTCCTGAGTGAAGAAGTGTCCAGATCGAAATAGCGCGCACAGGAACATCTCGAAGAAGCGCAGAAGAGCCGGGCTACTGCTCTCGGAAACTACCTCGCCATCGGTGATACGCACTATGCCGCCCGGACGCACAACCCGCAGCAATTCGATGAGTACTCTGGGCCATTCCCAGGTACGCAGAAAACCCATACCAAAGCGCATATTGACCAGATCAAAAGAATCATCGGGAAAACGCAATGCTTGTAGCGCGTCCATCGTTTGAAATACAACGCGCCCATCAACCTGCTGAGCAGCGGCCCGCGCGTTTGCAAATTCGACTACACGGGGATCGATATCAATACCCACCAGCGACATCTCAGGATAGGTCTGGGCAGCTTCAATTGCCCAGCTACCCGGCCCGCTGGCAATATCGAGCACTCGCCGGAAAGCGCTCAAATCGGTCTGTTCGGCCAGCACACCACCCATTGATGCCGTAATAAAACGGTCTTGATCAACTAGGCGCTGGAACTCTTCACTCTGTTGTCCCTGAACAAAATATGTACTGGAATACTGCGGTTCCCGTGGGTGCGAAGGTATAGCCATAATCTTATTCCTCCGAACTTACAACTGATCTTCAAACCCTTCCTTTCATCAGACCAGCATCACACAAAAATTCCCTGGGTACTATTCCTATCGCATGGGTAAAAAAGGTCCGTATGCCATTATACCAGAAACAGCCTGCTAATTTCCACTATACAAACGAGCATTCGTCTTTTGTTTTCTCCTTGTTTCAATCGATTTATAATACTTCTCTATTAGCTTGATGATAGTATTAGAAGAATATAAATGAATCAATGTAGATCGTGATACCACCAGTTCTGCTAGCAAAGGCATATCTGCCGATTTATCGCTCGCCTGCTGCATAAAAGTTGGAGCACCTTCCAATGTTCTTCAACCAGTCAAGATAATTGCATCTCTACATAAACAGTGGTAAGATAGAGTGGCAGTTTTTTCATTCTTGCAAACATGACCTGGTTCTACCTCTTTTTCCTCAGAAAATGCGTGGGAGAGCTTCAATGGATCCGCAGAGCTATACTCAGATCAAACAGGAAATTGCAACTCGCATAGAAGCAGACCGCATTCTCCTCGACCAGCTACGGGATGAAATACGCCCTCTACGCAGTGAAGTTAGGCGTATCATGCCACGCACAACCACAGCAATATCGCTGGTAGCCGCTGATGGAGGAAACAACAGTCTGCGTTTTGATCCTTTCTTAATCAATATCATACGTATTGTAGATTCAAATAATAAAGAATACTGTTTAGAAGCTATTACTCCAACAACTGATATATCTGAGCTGAGTGAGAAGCAATTCAATGCAGATGGCAGTCCCAAAACACAGCTCGGTGAAATGATGAAATACCTTAATGTGAAGGATCTCAGGCAGTTGAGCGACATGATTCGCACCGATAACAGTGGGAAGGCAATAAGCCTGAGATGGGTAGAGGTTTATAGAGAATTGGTAGAATGGGCTGCGCTTTTTTCGATTATCCGCAGGACAGGGTTTAGCTCGGACACCCTTATTGTGCGCGATGGCCTGTTACGAACCCAGGTTTTCGCTTATGGTCTGTTCGGGCGATACCGCGAGGGCTTGCAGGAGAGCATTGAACATCAGAGACACTACCATCGCAGAAAAATCTATCTCGCGAGCGTTGCTAAGCACAGTCAGGCTCTTAACCGCTACCGTTTAGCTATGGCGCTCGAAGAGATCCTCACCACAGCGTACCCTGCCTATCTTCCTATTCCTCGCGCTACAGAGGCGAACGCGTATATCTGGTCCGATTATGCCAATAGAGAGGACCTTTTTGTTGCTGGTAAGATGTTCTTCGTGAAATTCGGCAGCGGCCGCCGTGACCCGATCTGGCCGGTAGATATCTTTCTTTCCCAGGAGGCCGAGGCTCCGCAGATTCTTGGCTATTTGCTGGCAGATGCGAACAACGGCTTTCCTATACCATTATATCCACAATGCCTGCAAAAAGCGCATGAGAATGCCGCCCTGGTTGAGTTTGACTTTGATATCTTCCAGAACTATATTTTTGATGGCATCAGAAAGGTTCTGGGCAACAACGCGCAGGTTCCCGACGTATTTCGCCTCCAAGAGAGCGACCCCACCCAGCGAAGATATGAATAAAGAAAGCAGAGGAATGCTTTTATGCTATGCATCGAACTCTTCCCCCGCATCCAGACGGTAGGTATTTTTCGCGGTCTGAGTGTCCTTTTGAATGAGCCCATCCCAGGACAAGGTGTTTTTTGGAGTTCTGTTGGAAATCAGCCTTACCCTATCCCTCTCCGTGTATTATCATTTGAACACATGTATACCGTGCTTGATCCACAGAACACTCGCACTGCAGTGGATGCCTTCGCTCAAACACTGAAAACGAAATTTCAAAGTGCTCTGCAAGATCGGCTTGAGCAACTTGAAGATCTGATGCCGCTCTCTACAGAGGGCAATGGCAGCAATCAGGGAGAAGAAGCTATTGATGCTCTTGCACTTTACAGAAAACAGGCGATTCGCGCCTTCCAAAACAACTCGGACATACTCAGACAAATACGAGAGCGCGGCATACCATGGGGAGCTATCTTCGGATTTTTAGTAAAACAACTTCCCGAAGAGATAGATGAATCGGGACGTGAAGATATCGCCAGGCATCTGGTAGACGAGGCAGTAGGGACAGTTTTCGGAAGAGAAAACGAGGGATGGCATAAAGAGGATGTATTTAGCAGTAATAAAAATAGATGGATAAAATGGGTTAAAATGGGAGAAAAAAGCTCATGACGATGTGCCTTCCCCCTCCACTCCCTTGACGCTTCTCCGCGCGCGGTGCTATCCTGCAAGAGAGGCAGGGCGCGATGAGGCATGCTGCTTCAAGGGCGGCGCGGCTGGTTGGTGATGGAAGATGGAGCGTATCTGGAGGCAATCCACCGCCCCTACTGTCGAGGAGGAAGTCTGATTCTTATGGGCATTTTAGAATCCCACGTTGATCGCCAGAGCAGCGAATTCCAGGCAAATAGCGCGTATTTTCAAGAACTGCTGGCCGAGTTGCACACGCGTATCGAGAAAGTGCAGCAGGGCGGCGGGCCGGAAGCCATCGCGCGGCACCGCAAGCGCAATAAACTGCTGGCACGCGAACGTATCCAATTGCTATGCGACCCCGATACTCCCTTTTTAGAACTCAGTCCGCTGGCTGCCTGGGACATGTATGAGAATGACGCGCCTTCCGCCGGCATTGTGACCGGTATCGGTGTGATCGAAGGGCAGGAATGTGTGATTGTCGCCAACGATGCCACAGTCAAAGGCGGCACATACTACCCGATGACGGTGAAAAAGCATCTGCGCGCGCAGGAAATCGCTGAGCAGAACCATTTGCCCTGTATCTACCTGGTCGATTCCGGCGGGGCTTTTCTGCCGCTCCAGGCCGATGTTTTTCCTGATCGCGACCACTTTGGGCGTATCTTCTATAACCAGGCGCGCATGTCGAGCCAGCGCATCCCACAGATCGCGGTAGTGATGGGTTCCTGCACAGCCGGGGGCGCGTATGTGCCCGCAATGAGCGACGAGACGGTGATTGTACGCGGCAACGGTACGATCTTCCTGGGCGGTCCTCCTCTGGTCAAAGCAGCGACGGGCGAAGAGGTAACGGCGGAGGAACTGGGCGGGGCCGATGTACATTGTCGCACTTCGGGTGTGACCGACCACTACGCGCAAAACGACGAGCATGCGCTGGCAATTTGCCGCGAGATTGTAGCCAATCTTAACCCGCGTAAGTATATTCCCTGGGAAATCGCCGAGCCGGAGCCACCGCTCTACGATCCGAGCGAACTTTACGGGATCGTACCGCGCGATGGGCGCAGGAGCTACGACGTGCATGAGGTAATCGCACGTCTGGTCGATGGCAGCCGCTTCCACGAGTTTAAAGAGCTTTATGGCACCACGCTGGTCTGCGGCTTTGCACGCCTGATGGGCTATCCGGTGGGTATTATCGCCAATAATGGTATTCTCTTTTCCGAAAGCGCGCTCAAAGCCACGCACTTTATTGAACTTTGCGCGCAGCGTTCCACGCCCCTGATCTTCCTTCAAAACATTACCGGCTTTATGGTGGGTAAACAGTACGAGAACGGTGGCATCGCCAAGGATGGGGCCAAGATGGTCATGGCTGTAGCCAACGCGCCGGTGCCGCGCTTCACCGTGATCATCGGCGGCTCATTCGGCGCAGGCAACTATGGAATGTGTGGACGCGCCTATTCGCCCCGCCAACTCTGGATGTGGCCCAACGCGCGCATCTCCGTCATGGGCGGCGAGCAGGCGGCCAGCGTGCTGGCGACGGTACGTCAGGAGAGCCTGGCCGCGAAGGGGCGGCAGATGTCTCCCGAAGAAGAGGCCGAGTTTAAGCGCCCGATTCTGGAAAAATATGAGGAAGAAGGCAACCCCTACTATAGCACGGCCCGTCTGTGGGACGATGGCATTATTGATCCATGCGATACACGCACCGTCCTGGCCCTGGGCATCGCGGCCTCGCTGAACGCACCCCTGCCCGAAACTCCCTTTGGCGTGTTCAGAATGTGATGGAAGAAGGAGCATAACATTATGTCAATTTTCGACACGGTGCTGGTTGAACACAGCCACAAACAGCGCATTGCCACTGTTACAATGAACCGCCCGGAGATCCATAACGCGCTCAACGCGCAATTGCTCAACGACCTGAAGGCGGCTTTCCAGGAACTCAGCCGGGACGATCATCTCTCGGCGGTGATCCTGACGGGCGCGGGCAAGTCGTTTAGCGCGGGGGCCGACCTGGCGACGATGCAGGCTGCGATTCAGTACACTCAGGAACAGAATCAGCAGGAGGCGACTCAGCTAGCCGGAACCTTCGAGTTCATCGATACTTTTCCCACCCCCGTGGTAGCGCGTGTGAATGGCGCAGCGATGGGAGGCGGACTGGGATTGCTGGCGGTCTGCGATATTGTCATTGCTGCCGATACGGCGCGGCTGGCCTTTAGCGAAGTGAAGCTGGGCATTGCCCCGGCAGTCATCTCACCTTACGTGGTGCGCAAAATCGGCGCGTCCTGGGCACGCAGGCTATTTGTGACCGGCGAGCGCTTCACACCGGCCCTGGCGCGTGAGATTGGCCTGATTCATACAGTCGTGCCGCTTACAGAACTGGACGCAGCGGTGGAGAGCACTATTGGGGAACTGTTGACCAGCGCACCGCAGGCCATGCGCGCGTGTAAGGTACTGGCCAGGGACATCGCTCAGATGGAACAGGACGAAGCGCGCATGTTCACAACCGAGACGATTGCTCGCCTGCGGGTGAGCGCGGAGGGCCAGGAGGGCCTGCGAGCCTTTCTGGAAAAACGCAAACCGGATTGGGTTCCGGCGGGCGAGGCGAGCGGAATGTAGCGACGCCCCTAGTGTGCGTCGTTGAGGATAATAAGGCATGTTTAAGAAAATTCTCATTGCCAATCGCGGCGAGATTGCGGTACGCATCATGGCAACCTGCCGCGAAATGAATATCGCAACGGTAGCAGTCTACTCAGAAGCTGATCGCGCAGCCCGACATGTACGCGAGGCCGATGAAGCCTACGAGATTGGTCCGGCCCCGGCTACGCAGAGCTACCTGCGAGGCGAGAAAATGATCGAGGTGGCCCGGCAGAGCGGCGCGGAGGCGATTCACCCCGGCTACGGTTTTCTTTCGGAGAACGCGGCCTTCGCCGAAGCTTGCGAGGCTGCGGGAATCGTTTTCATCGGCCCATCTGCCGCAGCGATGCGCCTGATGGGATCCAAGATCGCAGCCAAGCGCCTGGCTAAATCCGTGAACGCGCCGACGATTCCCGGTTACAACGGCGAGAGCCAGGACGACGAGCGCCTGATGCAAGAGGCGCTGAGGATCGGCTTCCCATTGCTGATCAAAGCCTCGGCGGGCGGCGGTGGCAAAGGCATGCGCGAGGTGCATGAAAGAAGCGAGTTTCTGGACCAGCTCGCGGGTGCGCGCCGCGAGGCCCTGGCCGCCTTTGGAGACTCGACGGTCTTCCTGGAGCGGCTCATCCCGCACCCACGCCACGTGGAGATCCAGGTGCTGGGCGATCATTACGGCAATCTGATCCACCTGGGCGAACGCGAGTGTTCGATTCAGCGCCGCCACCAGAAAATTCTCGAAGAGAGTCCTTCTGTGGCGCTGACTCCCGCCCTGCGCGCGGAAATGGGCGCTGCTGCAGTACGGGTCGCGAAGGCGGCGGGTTATACCAACGCTGGAACGATGGAGTTCATGCTCGATACCGATCAGCGTTTCTATTTTCTGGAAATGAACACGAGATTGCAAGTAGAGCACCCGGTCACAGAACTGGTCATGGGCCTCGACCTGGTGCGCCATCAAATACTGATCGCCGCCGGGGAGCCGCTGGCGCTCAAGCAGGAAGAGATCAGCCCGCGCGGGCACGCCATCGAGGTGCGCCTCTACGCCGAAGATCCAGAACAGAACTTTCTGCCTTCGACCGGCTCAATTGCGCAATTCAGCACCCCCACCGGCCCCGGTACGCGCGTCGATAGTGGAATCGCGACTGGAGATGAGATCACACAATTCTACGATCCAATGATTGCCAAGCTGATTGTTTTCGGCGAGAACCGCGCGGCTGCTATCGCCCGGCTGCGCGACGCGCTGGCCCACACAGTTATATTTGGCGTGACCACCAACATTCCCCTGCTTCAGGTCATCGCCGATCACCCGGCCTACAACGAAGGCCAGACCTACACCAGTTTCCTGGTAGAGCATGGACTATTGGAGCCGGGCAAACCAGCAAGCACACAGAGCAATCTCAACGATGCGCTCTACGCGGCTGCCCTGGTAGAACTCGCTCACCCGGCTGAGCGCAGGAAAGACCCACGAGATCGCAATCCCTGGCACACGCTTGGGTCGTGGCGCGTGACCGGTGAGGCCCGTAGCACAACCTACGAATATCAGGGTCAGCGCTACAGGCTCACGGCCGCCCCGGCTTCCGGGCACTGGCGCGTATACATCAACGAGCAGCCAGCGGAACAGGTGATATACACAGCCGGACCGGAAAATCTGGTGCTGCTCAAGTGGGACCACAGGCAAATACGTGCCTCCGTTCTGCCCCAGAAAAATGAGATTCTGGTGAGCATGCGCGGGCAGATCTTTCGCCTGGGTCGCCAGAGGCCGCTCAGTGTTGAGAATACCGCACAGGCCGGAGCGAGCAGCCATGCGCAAAAAGCCCTGACCGCTCCTATGGCAGGCACAATTGTCAAAGTGCAAGTCAGCGATGGTCAGGAGGTTGAGCCGCGCCAGGCACTGGTTATTCTGACCGCTATGAAGATGGAACATGCCATCACCGCTCCACACGCGGGCAAAGTGCGGCACGTCTACTATCAGGAGGGTGATGTGGTTAAAGGTGGGGCCGTACTCATTGACATGGAATAGAGAAAAAGAGGAACAGGACATATGCAGATCGGTTTTATCTCTTTCCATCTCATCCTTACCCTACATCACCCCGCTTCACACCTGACTTTATACAGCAAGCCCAAGCGGTACCCGCGAAAAGACAGCCAAATTGACAGCTATCCGCTACTGTAAAAGGGTGATTATGTCCATTGCAATCTGTACCGCGCCCTCTCCGTAGCGTTTTAGTAACTCTGCCAGATGTTCTTGCACTTCGGCGCTGCATCCCTCCCATTGCTGCTGTAACTTTGCGTGCCGCTCCTCACCCTCGACTCTGAACACTTTGTCCCATTTCTCCATCGCGTTCTCTTGCTGCCCAGGCAAGACGTGTGCATAGACTCCAAGCGTGGTTTTCACATCACTATGTCCTGCAATCTCTTGGACAACATGCGCCGGAATCCCCATTTGAAGCAGGATCGTAACCATGCTATGCCGCAAGTCGTGCAAATGCATTTCTGGTGGCAGATTGGCCGACTCTAATAGCTTCTTAAACCATCTATCGAGGGTGTTCACATGGATATGAGTGCCGTCCTTTTTGCAGAAGACCAAATCATGTTCTTGCCAGGAGTCCCCCGCTGCCTGGCGTACTTCTTGTTGATGCGCCTGGTGCTGCTTGAGCGCATCTACCACAAAGAGGGGGAGCGAGATATCCCGACGACTGCGCTTCGTCTTGGGACTCTTCTCAACCAGCCCTTGCCCTTTGAGACGCACAAGATTGCGACGGATATGGAGATACCGCTTCGCAAAATCGACATCCTGCCATTTTAGGGCGCAAAGCTCCCCACGACGCAAGCCTGTGACGACAGCCAGTTGCACTATCATACGCAACTGGCTATCTTGCACACTCGCAAGCATCTGCATAGCCTGTTCAGGAGTTAATGCCGGGCGCTCGCGTTCATCAAGCCGTGGTAGCTGGACCCCCTCGCAAACATTCCTTGCAAGGAGATTTTCTCTCACCGCGTGAGCAAGGGCGCCATGCAGGAGACTATGCAACATATGGACTCGCCTGGCCCCTAACTCTTCTTTATCGGTCAGCTTGCTATAAAACATCTGGACTTGATGCATAGTTAATTTCTGCATCTGGATATGTCCTAGGGCCGGAATAATGCGGGCATCGAGGGCATACCGATAATCCTGATAACTCGTCTCTCCCACCCGTGGCTTATGGACATGTTCAAGCCAGTAGTTCAGGTATTCTCCTACTGTTTGTTTGGAATTGGCGACCCAGGTCCCTTGCTCGACATCTCTGAGTGCCTTGTTGCGCGCGGTAATCGCTTCCGCTTCCGTCTTATAGTACCCTACCACTGTCTTTTTGCCGTCCTGAGTGATCTGAGCAACCCAGGGTTTCTTGCGTTCACCAGAACGCTTGAATACTGATCCCTCGCCCCGACTCCGGCCCCTACCCCTGGTCTTGCGCGGGCGCTTTTGCTCTTGTGGCTGATCGGTCATGGTAGCATTTCCTCCCTCGATAGGTTTCTTCTATCGCATTGTTGAGGGTCCAGGAAGCCCATAGCATAGCCTTGTTTCGCCTGGACCTCTGAGGATACCGACCCCGAAACATGGGCCGTTATGGATAGTCGAGCTTATACAAAGCAATAGCCGCTTTCGCAAGGAAGATCCTCCTCAAGAAAGGTCAACTGGTCATACTCGGAAGTGGCTTGATCCAGCGGCTTGAGTTTGGACGAGAAGAACACGCGATCGCGCCCAAGCAATGCCCGCCGCTCGTTCAG
>DATGKW010000134.1:0-7058 GCA_035294465.1 Ktedonobacteraceae bacterium
GTGGGACCACTTCGCTCTGGCCCTGCGCCCCAAGATCCTGGGCGCCTGGAACCTGCATGTGCTCACCCAGGAGCAGAACCTGGACTTCTTCGTGCTCTACTCCTCCGTGGCTGGCGTCCTCGGCTCCGTCGGACAGGGCAATCACGCGGCCGCCAACGCGTTTCTGGATGCCCTGGCGCACTATCGTCGGACTCAGGGGTTGCCTGGCCTCAGCATCGACTGGGGGGCCTGGAACCAGATCGGCGCGGCTGCCCAGGAGCAGGTCCAGGAGCGAGTACGACGCCAGGGACTGGGAATGCTGGAACCAGCCCAGGGCAGTCAGGCCCTTGAGACCCTCCTGCCTCTTTCTCTCCCCCAGGTGATTGTTCTGCCCATCAGCCAGTCGTGGCAGCAAGGGTATCAGTTCGCCTCTGAAAACCCCCTGCTGGCTGATCTCATCCAGCCAGGCACAATTCAGGAGCAACGAAAGGAACCTCTACTTTCTAGAAATGAACTTCTGCAGCTCGCTTCAACCGAGCGTCAGCAATGGTTGGAGAACTATCTCCGTCGGCAAATCGCCAGGGTCCTGAGATTCTCTACACCAGCCCAATTAGAGGTAAATCAACCTCTTAATAGCCTGGGCATTGATTCGTTGATGGCCATAGAGTTGAAGAACCGCATACAGACGGATATCGGAGTAGATATACCTATTACCAGCCTTCTTCAGGGTCCAAGTATCGCGCAATTTGCAACCCAGTTACTTGAGCTCCTGGCAGCAGATGATCTCTTCAGTCCGCTTCAAGAGAAACCTAAACAGATCGCTACTGATGACTGGGAGGTGATAGAACTGTGAGTCAAGGATGGAGCGCATTGCCTGACCACCCTGTGGATCAGGCAATGCGCTCCATCCTTGACAAATCGCTTCTAACCCCTTCTTCTACCTTTATTGAAAGGAAATCTCAGCATTCCTGGGCGGCTCGATATGCCAGAGCCAGGTGACGTAGATATGCCACCAACCGCGCGCTCGTTGGTCCACAAGCTCTCGTAGAGTGCAATCATCCACCCAGTAACGGCCGATAATACCATCCATAGCCAGACGCGCAAGCGCGTCCTCAAACATACGCTTTGTGCGCTCTGGATGCAGCGCGTCTAGTTTAATGCCCGCTTGCTTTAGCAACACTCCTGTATGCCTTACGACCACGCCTCCTGTTTTGTGCTTGTTCACGCGGAACATCAAACTCAGGTACCTACCCAGACGCTTCGGATAACGCTCACGTTGGGAATGATATTTCAACACCTGCCGCTGCATAGTTGTATGCAGCGAAGCAAGCGGGGGCTTCAAATTGATCCAGGGGCCTAGACGTATTTCATAAGAAGTACACAGCCTGGCCTCACAAGGCACCTGGCATCCTTCATGCTTTCCCACCATTACCTGGAGAAGCGAGCTGTGGACCAGCTGATTCCTGTCGTCTGCATTTGTATTATCCTGCACACGATATAGCGAAACGAATATTTGTTTAAATAATTGCAAGTGCGCTATGACGAGCGCCCGTTGCCGCAGCGTATATGCCCGGTGCGACTGCTCTTTCTGGCACAGCGCCAGCACATCATCGACGTTTATCCGGAAAGAATCACATCGCGCATACCCATCTGTGCGGCTTAGCGCAATCGCGGTGACAGCACAAAGCGTGTCAATGATCTCGTCTCCAAGCAGTTCTAGTGGCTGCCATTTATATTTATCTATATCTATCCATTGAAGGAGAATAGCGATCCTTATTTCCCCTTTATTCTTAGGAAGCGCCTGGGAACATTCGGCTATGTCCTTATCGGGATAGATCTGAAAATTGGTATGATCGAGCAGTAATCGGCAAATAGACTGGAAGACAATACCTGAATCGAGAACGATATTCAGTGGATTCTTGAGTACGAGTAACGACAAGGGGAATCGTGGACATCGTTTTTGTCTTGTCAGACAGGGCGCTGTATTTACCATTCTTTTATCCTTGAGTTTTACAAGGTCGTCTATTGTTGTAAAACCCTACCCGGCCTTGAGCCACCTGGAGAAATTGGCTCAGGGTTTGATACGAACATTATTCGACCAGCAAGTTTAAAGCTATTGACAAAATATTTGGCTCACAGCCATCTATGGATAAACCCGGTATGGTCTCATCTGCCCGGGTTCAGCATATCACATACAGGATAAATCAATCAATATCTCTGAAATCAAGAAAAGCCCCCTATGAACTGTTTTACCTTCCACAGCCTTCTCTACGCGTTGAAGCCGACCGATGTCGCCCCCTTCTCTACCCTCACTCCCAGCTCGGTCCCTCCATGAATGTCGACAGATTTCCAGTTGGCTCACGCAAACGGCTCCTCGTGATCTTCATAGAAAGAGCGAAGATCCTCCGGGATCTCAAAATGTAAGCTTGTTTGACAAAACTCCTTCCACTCAGGAGTGATCTGCTCAAAGAGCGCCTCCTCCTCAGGAACAATCGGATTGGTCACAACACTAAAATCGTCCCGGAGGTAGACAATTGTATCGTCGCTCAGCGCTGGTTCTCGATCTTTACGCTTTTCTACCCAATTCCTGAATTGTCTGATATCTCGCATGTAATAAGCTTTGCAGTATTTAAGGCCCATTGTTTCTCCTGACAAAAATGCAAGGGTTTGTGCTGCTTCGTCCACCCCTCAAGGAGGTTCTTTCATTCATACTGGTCTGCTACGGCAGGGCTCCATCCAGCAAATTGCCCCAAATTTGCTCATGGAGAGCATCGCTTTTTCATAAGCTAGCAAGCAGATATATACTAAAATATCAGGAATAATCCTGTCAAGCCGGGGAAAAAAGATCCCATCTTACATATTGAGATTCTTATCTCAATCCCTCACTCAACAAGAACTTCAAATAAAAAGTGTAAACTCCTACGACAAAGGCATACTGCCACTTTGGGCTTTAAAGAGAAGGGCGATTGAGCTGATATGCCAGAAGGCGAGTAGAAACATCTCTTCAGCCCGGCCCTGGCCACAGAAACTTCGCACATTGGTCCACTGCCTCCCGCCATCTGGAAAGAATGAAATAGCCCTGTAAGCGGCCAACCATAGCTTGCAATAGTGTAGAGGTGTGATACAATGACACAAGTACGTACCTGAAGCACGCACACTGCCCTGGGTTAACAGGGAGAGTGGTCCCCTGTTCCCCCGGCAAGGGAGCGCCCTAAATGAAGAGAGCAAATTCATTGGAACAAGAAGTTATGTTTGAAGCTGATAAACCAGCCGAACCAGAACGCGAAGTCATTCAGGACTCAGATTTAAGTAGCCTGGCGCAAAGCGATAGCTTACGCCTCTATCTGCGCGAGATTTCACGCATTTCACTGCTCTCTGCGTCGAAGGAATCGTACCTCGCCGAGCGAGTAGAGCAAGGAGATCGGGACGCGCGCAATAGTCTGATCGAGGCGAACCTACGTCTGGTTGTGAGCATTGCAAAAAAATATGTTGGCCAGGGACTTTCGCTGGAAGATCTGATCGGCGAAGGAAATATTGGCCTGATTCGCGCCGTTACCAAGTTTGACTATCGCAAAGGCTTCCGTTTTTCAACCTACGCGACCTGGTGGATCAAACAGGCCATTACGCGGGCAATCCTGGAAGGGACCCGCGTGGTTCGCCTCCCCGTTTACATTATGGAAGAAGTTATGCGGGTCAAACGGACCACGCGCCAGCTTTATCAGGAACTTGGTCGCGAGCCTACTGCCGAAAATATAGGCGAACGGCTGGGGATGCCACCAGAGCGCGTCAGCGAGCTTCTGATCTGGGCGGAGAAGGTTTTCTCTCTGGATGCACCGCTCTCAGAGGAAGAAGAAAATACCCTTGGCGATATCATTGAGGATACGCGCGAACGCGGGCCAGTGGAAGTGGCGGATCAGCACCTCTTACGCGAAGAGATCCGTAAAGTGCTGGGCCAGCTCACGTTGCGCGAACGCCAGGTGATCGAATTACGCTTCGGCCTGCTGGACGACCATGATCACACGCTGGAGGAAGTTGGCAAGAAACTGAAGGTGACGCGTGAGCGTGTTCGTCAGATTGAAGAACGAGCCATCCGCAAGTTGCGCCATCCACAGGCCAGTCGTATTCTCAAGGACTACCTGGAGTAGACGCAGGCCGGCTGCTCATCTCAACCCATACAACACCCACCTCTCAGGAATATTCCACATGCTGAGTTGCTTGTTTTTGCGCTCAAACACAGATAGAAAACGCTCTCCTCCCCGGTAATGATGGCCATCGAGAGCCACATGTTTCCAAATTCTCTGGACAAATGAAGAACAATTGATTGTGTTGTCACTACAAAGTAGTGAACAGGCAAATACATTCATACGTATTACTAGTAGACACCTTTTTCGTACGTCTAAATAAATGTAACCGTTCACCAACTCCTGTGGGTTGCTTTATTTGTGGAAATAGTCAGGGAAAGGAGAGTCGGCGCTCATCTCACGACCGGGTCCAGAGAAGAAAGGAGCGGCCGACGTTATCAATCTTATGAATGAATTGGCAGGCCAGAGCCTGGGTGGGTATATCCTGGAAGAAGAACTTGGGCACGGCTCTATGGGTATGGTATATCGTGGAAAACAGGTAGCCCTGGGGCGTGAAGTGGCCGTGAAGATCTTGCCTCAGTCACTCGCAAAGGATCCTTCGTACGTCGCGCGCTTTATCCGTGAAGCCCAGATTATTGCCGGCTTGAATCATCCTAATATTGTGCAAATTTATGACGCCGGACAGCAAAACGGCGTGCTCTACTTCGTGATGGAGTACGTTCAGGGTCCAACTATCAGCAGCTTGCTGCACATGGATGGGAGTATGCCCCAGCACCTGGCCGCCGAATATATTGCCCAGGTTGCCGACGCGTTGGACGCCGCCTATGAGGAGCGTCACGTCATCCATCGCGATATCAAACCAGAGAACCTGATGCTGGATCGCTGGGGCCGCATCAAAGTCATGGACTTTGGCCTGGCTCGCGCGCCCGGTCTGCAGCAGATAACCGCCGTGAGGACGCTGGTTGGCAGTGTCTACTATGCATCACCTGAGCAGATCTGGGGCAAGCCTCTGGACAACCGCAGCGATATCTATGCGCTGGGAGTGGTCCTCTATGAGATGGTCACGGGTCAGCGTCCATTCTCCGGGCGCACGTTGCAGGAGGTGACGCAACTGATTACACATGGCAGCTTCCCACCGCCAACCGCGCTTAACCCCGCGCTTAACCCCAGGCTGGCGCAGATTATCCTGACTGCTATGGCAGTGAACCGCGACGAGCGCTTCGCCCAGGCCAGCTTGATGGCCGGGGAACTCCGTGCGCTCCAACTAAGAGCGCTTTCCAGCGGAACGGTTCAGCCGGAGGAGACCTATCCTTCGCCTTCTTCGAATGAACTGCCAGGACCCAGGCTCCAGCATTCACGAGAGCAGAGCCGGCCCCACTCGCCCCTCGACGCGTTCCAGGCTCTTCCTCTATCCGAGAGGTCTTCGGCTGCTTCCATTCAGGTCAAGCAGGTACAGCCCCAGATCTCTCCCGCCACTTCAGAGTACGATACCAGGCCGGAGCATCCTGCGCATCTCTATGTGGCTGAGCAGGAGGAGCAACCCATGCCAACGGTCGAGATCCCTGCGGTCGCTTCTTCTACGCAGGATGCTTCCTCGCAGGCTGACCGCAAGCGCCACTGGCGACGGGATCACCGGAAATCTAAATCTTTGTAGCGCGAGAGGATGAGCGTCTGCTGAACTTGCAACCCGGCAGCTTGCAGGTTATAGTAGTATTCATAGCGATAAGTTTAGAGAAACGCGGGGAAACAGACTATTTTATGGGTTCACAGTTCAGCTTTGGGGTAGCATTTCTCGCCGGCCTGGCCTCATTTCTCTCGCCCTGCGTCCTGCCGCTGGTGCCTATTTTCCTGGCGCAAATGGTTGGCCAGAGCGTTTCTCAATCTGAGGAAAGCGCCGCGAAACGCATGATCACTTTTCTGCACGCGCTGATGTTTGTGGGTGGCTTTACCCTGGCGTTTATCGCCCTGGGCGCCAGCGCCAGCACGCTGGGCAGCTTCCTGCACGCGAACCAGTTTCTCTTGCGCGAAATCGGCGGCGTCCTTCTCGTCATTATCGGCCTGCATATGACCGGCATCCTCAAGCTGCCTTTTCTCTACTGGCAGAAACGCTTCGAGTTTCATCCTTCGCGCCCCAGTTATCCCGCCTCGTTCCTGATCGGCTTAATCTTTGCCATCGGCTGGACTCCTTGCGTCGGGCTGATTCTGGGTCCTATTCTGGCTCTGGCTGCCAATGCCGCGACCCTGCGCCAGGGGGTGCTTCTTCTCCTGATCTACTCGCTTGGCCTGGGCGTTCCTTTCTTGCTGCTTGGCCTGGGTCTGGATCGCTTTAGCCGGCTGTTGAAATGGCTGAAACCGCACCTGGGGAAAATAGAGATCGCGACCGGCATTATTATGATCGCGATGGGTGTGTTGATTTACTTCAATTTGCTGATTACCCTCAATCGCTTCTTCACCTTCGGAATTAGCGCATAAGGGAGCGGCAGAGAGCAAAGAAGAGCAGACGCTCCAGACAGAAACAGGGAGAATGTCTGGGTCGCCTGCTCGCTATTCATCTTCTTTAGGGAAATGCTTCACGTCGGCGCGAATCTCCATCGCCACCTCCGGGTCAATTTCCATGATTTCTCCGACCGGGGTGCGCGCGAGGCGCATCACCGCCGCTCGCAAATGCTCCGGCGCCTTCTCAATCGTACACCTCTCGTGCATAAGTCGTTTCAAGCGCATATCAAAATGGAAGCGGCATTCACAACTTGGACAATCTTTCAGATGCTGCTGCACAATCGCGACTTCTTCGGCGCTGAGTTCCCGGTCGATATAAAGATGAAGACGAGCGACGGTCTCCATACAATTCATAGAACGCATCCTCATTTTTCCATGAGCCAATGAACAGTAGCCCACAACAGCCGGTTCACCGTTAGCTGCTTGATATTTCTGTCCATTCTAACATAGAGGGAACCCTGTTTCATTCCCGGCGGGATAGCCGGGTGGAAAACTCGTCTC
>DATGKW010000135.1:0-8128 GCA_035294465.1 Ktedonobacteraceae bacterium
CGTCAGCGTGCAGGGCAAAATAAGCGCACGCGCTTTGTGCGAGCGTCAGACCTCCCCAAAGCTGGTTTCCCGATCATTGACGAGAGTGCAGCCATTACTACGGAGATTGGCAAGGTCGATATTCTTAGCATTCCCCGTCAACAGCAGCGCATTCTGCAGGACCACCAGCAATTGATGGGACGGCTGGAGGCAATGCAAGAAACCTTGATTGGTCAGCAGACCCAGGTGTTGGCGAAGCTTGAACAGCAGAAGGAACAGTTCCAGATCAAATTACGTAATTCACAAGAAAAGCAAGAAGAGCAAATCGTACTTCTGGCCCAACAATCTGCTCAGGCGCAGGAGGCACTGCAGCATACAATCAGGGAAATGGAGCAGGATCAAACCAGGAAACACCTGGCGCTTCGCCGAGATCTGACGGAAGTACAGAATGAACTCCATCAGCACAAAGAGAGCGTCCAGGATAGGGTCCTTGCGCTGAAAACAGCGTTCGAACTTTACCAACAGGAGATGCAGCACTCTCTGACAGAACTTACCGCATCCCAACAGCAGGCATTTCAAGCTTGTCTGCAAACGGTGCGTGAAATGTTCCAACAGGCAGAGCAAGAAACGAAAAAGCAGCAAGCTGCTTTTGAACAGCGGATCATGCAAATAGCAGGCGACTTGGAGCGTTCCATGCAATTAACCAGGCAGCAGGTGGATTCCCTCACAGAAAAGCTTTCGCTTTCGCAACAATTCGCCGAGGATCTGAGCCAGAGCATTATCGCGCGAGACCGGGAGCTCGATCGCCTGCTGCAGCAGCAGCAAACGCAACTTAGCCATCTCACCCGGCTCTTGCCGCTCTTACCTTATGTCGGGCAGCGGCTGGTGACTGAGGAGGATACGTCTGAATGGACGCAGGCTCTTCTTGACCTGGAAACCAGACTATTGAGAGAACAGCGCCAGGAACTTGCGCGCTACCAACCGCTTCTCAGCCTGCTCTCGCCAGCGCATTGGGACACTCTCATGCGTCTGATACAAGAGAAACAAGAAAAACTCACTGATTAGCCCATTTTTAGCGTAGTTTAATAGGCTTGTGAAAAAGGAGCTTTGCAATCTCTTATGAATAAGGAACAGGCTAGAAGAAAACAGACGTTTGATCGCTTCGAGCAAAGCAATGATCCTGCTTCTCTTCCTCTCGTGCCTGCGATATCTATCAGTGTCCAGACCGAGCCAGACTCTTATGACGAGCGATTATTGCAGGCCGGGCAGGTTGCCGATAGCCTCGCGCAAACAGACAGTTTCGCGGAGGCGCGAGCGACGTGGACTGCCAATACACAGAGGCGCTACTTCAACGATCTCAAGCTCTTCAGTCTCTATCTCGAAGCTGCCCATGTGCATCGTCCGGCGGAGGCGTTGTTCAACGACGCGCAAGCCTGGCGCGGCATGACCTTCGGCCTGCTCAAGGGTTTTAAAACCTGGCTCGAACGAGAGGGCTACGCGACCTCGACCATCAAAGGATGCCTTTCGACCATCCATGTGTTTTGTCGCCTGGCTGGTCCGGCGCCGGCGGGAGCTGACGTGCTAGATGATACCACGCTCGCCGCTATTCTGACGATTGGAGGGGTTAGTGGTCGTAAGGCGCGCAATCTGGACGAGGAGCGAGCGCATCGCCAGATTCCCACGCGCAGAGGGCGAAAAAAAGTAGAGCCTACCTCCCTGACCACTACCCAGGCGCTTAGCCTGAAAAAAGTCACGACGCATCCCCAACGCCCACGCACACGTGAGCACGATCAGCTCCTTGCCGCCCGTGACGCGTTGCTCATGGGCCTGCTGGTGGAACACGCATTACGTTGTGGCGAGGTCGCGCTGCTCACGGTTGATTCAATCGATCTGCGCCGTGGAGTCATCAAAATTTATCGTCCCAAAACGCATCGCACAGACATTCAGAAAATGCACAGGCATACAAGGCTGGCTGCCGAAGTATACCTCTCAAAAATTGGGCGCGATCATGGCCCGCTCTTCACTGGCTATGACTCGACAAAGCCGCTCTCCACGCGGGCGATTAACAAACGCGTTGGCGTCCTGGGCGGCGAGCTTGGGATTGCACGTCTTTCGCCTCACGATTTACGCCATCACTGGACCTTCGACGCGCTTCTTAATAACACGCCTCTTAACATTGTCCAGGCTGATGGAGGATGGGAGACCGAAGCCATGCCCCTTCGTTATGCCCGCCAATTTGGAGCAACCGGGGGAGAAGCAACCATTACCGAAAGCGATATCGACGATCTGTGAGATTCGCTCCCTCAAGAGTATCATTATGTCAAATGTGCTCCGGGAGGCAGCCCGATCTGTTGAACAGTCTGTTCAAATTGCGTATAGTTTGTATCTGGTGTTGGCCCGGTCCACATCTTCTCGCCCAGTACGGGCAGTGCAGGCTTGATCCTCTCAGTAATGTCACTATCACTTACTACATTCCCCAGCTTATCGTTCCAGACCGCAAACATGCCCCCCAGGACGTGGG
This sequence comes from Ktedonobacteraceae bacterium, assembly GCA_035294465.1. Classification (GTDB taxonomy): domain Bacteria; phylum Chloroflexota; class Ktedonobacteria; order Ktedonobacterales; family Ktedonobacteraceae; genus Paraktedonobacter. The sequence goes on from DATGKW010000135.1 coordinate 2,501, forward strand.
GATCGTTCGGTTGCAGGTTCATTGCCGGGTTATTTAGATCAAAGATATAAGGTTCCCAACTGGTATACAGAAGGCGCGTATCGAGATAGTCATGAAAATAATTCGCGTGGGGCACGATGTAAAGCAAGTTGTCGTTGGCGTTAATAATCTGAAAGCCCTGGCGTGCCATATCCACCGGATTAGACCAGGTATTATCCCAATCCTCGATCACGATGTCGTTATGCACTTTGACACTTCCCTGCATCTCAGAGAGACTGCCCCACATTCTAGTTGTTTTGCCTCTTTGCCTGAGAAAATCATCATAATAATTGATATACTCTCGGAACTTGTTAGCGTCGGTCGTAGAATCGTACTCATCCATTCCCATAGCGACTTGTGGAGCAGTAAACCAGGGAAGGAAAGTGTTCCAGAGAGAATCGACGAAACTGTATGTCTCAGGATCATTCAAATTGAGAAATTCCTTGGAATACTTGGGATTGGCCAGCGCCGGGCGATACTGAGTCAGGGCTAGGTCATGAGCGGGCGTATCAATCTCTGGAGTAATAGTGACGGCGTGCTCGCTGGCAAACTGTTCAAGATCGAGGATCTGCTGTTCGGTGTAGGAACCATCGGGAGCGGCCAGGCCTGGAAGGGCAGGACTATCTAGCCGGAAGGCTGCGTACTGGTGCTGCCAGTTGGGCTGATTCCCTACGTTGAGTGCATTGTCGTTAAAATGTAGTTGCAAATCGTTGAATTTATACCAGGACATCAGCCGCACATAATCTTCCAGAAGCCCCAATGGAATGAATTTGCGCCCCACGTCAAGCATAAAGCCCCGCTCCCGATACTGCGGATAATCGACCGCAGAACCTTTAGGGATACTGGCGAGATCGGGGGCCCCCTGCAAGATCTGGAGCACGGTTCGTGTCCCGTAGAATACTCCGTTTGTCGTGCGGGCATTGATTGTGACCGAATCACCTATCGTAAGAAGGTATCCTTCATCACCAATAAGATCATTTCTGGTTTGCAGAGTCAGGAAAAAATTGCCCAGACCCGGATTACTGGAAGTGGCGATGGGAGGAGTTATGCCGGTTTCCAGAGACAGATCTTCCTGAAAGACCTGCGCGGTGACGTGGAGTTGCTTAGCATAAAGGGGATCAAGAAGGATGTACGCATGGGAACTAAGCACGAATGAACCGCTCTCACCGTGCCACTCACGCAGAGCGGGTACAACGAGAGGAGGCGGGTTTTGCCAGAAGCTAATGGGGGAGAGCAGACGCAGAGGAATCAGGCTCAACAGCGCCAGGGCCATGCCTCCGAATACAATAACGAGCCAGAAAACTTTTCTCTTTCTCAAAAGAGGTCAACTCCAAACAAAAGCATCTCGCCGCAAATACCGCAGACAATATAGCCGATCAAAAGCAAGCTCGTCAACCGCTTTAACCAGAAGGGTTGCTTGTCCATTCCTACACCGTTGAGCCAGGAGGATATAATGGACACAATAACTTCTAGCCTATCTCTGTCCACAGAAAAACGCTATATTGGAGGAAACAACATGCCGTGCGTCAGTATTCAGGTACATGAGGCAAGCAAGTGAAAAAACAGTAGAAATCTGATCATGTTGTACACATAGGACCCATTATGGTAAACTTCTGCCATCACCTTCCATTGATCCGCGGCACGACGACGGCGCGCTATACCCAACCGAATCGGAAGCCGATGAAGCATAAGCTCAAACAGCTCTCGTTGTAAAAGGAGGCAGATAGCTTTCCAAGATAGAGTTGTCAAGCCTGGAAGCGAAACGCAAGCAGAAAAGGAGGTTAAAGAAGATGGACCTGCCGATCAAAAAAGCCGTGATCTGTCCAACGATCGTTGGCCGCGCCAGCGAACTTGCTGCTTTCCGGGCCATCGTCAACGAAGTTGAAAGCGGGCACTCACATCTCCTCCTGCTCAGTGGCGAAGCAGGCATCGGCAAGTCGCGCCTGGTGGCAGCACTTGAGGACGACGTACACTCCAAGGGGTTCCTGGTCCTTCAGGGGAACTGCTACGGGCGCGACCGTACGTCTCCATACGCGCCCGTGCTTGACCTGATCCGGTCGTTACTTGCCGACCAAACGCGCGACGAAAGGGTCGCCCACTTCCAGCCGTTTGCCCGGGAATTGTGCCCCCTCTTCCCCGACCTGGTGACTCCTCCACCCGCCCCGGAAGTGCTTCCTGCATCCGGGCCAGAACAGGAGCAACGTCGTCTCCTGGTTGCGCTGACCACTTTTTTCACGAAGCTAGCCGGTTCGCGCCCTCTTCTGTTGGTCATCGAGGACATCCACTGGTGCGATGAGAGCAGTCTGGAATTCTTGCAGTATTTTCTGCGCCACAGCACCTCCTTCCCCTGGCTCGTCCTGCTGACCTACCGCAGTGACGAAGTCGACCCGCTTCTTCGCGACTGGTTAGCACAACAGGATCGGGAACGTCGGACGCAGGAATGCTCCCTGGCGCGTCTCACCCGCAGTGATGTCGAAGCGATGCTCTCCGCCATCTTTGACCTGCCCCCGACCACGCGGAGCGAGCTGCTGAACGCCCTGTATCCCCTCACTGAAGGCAACCCCTTTTTCGTCGAAGAAGCGCTGACCTCCCTGCGGGTAGCCGGGGGGATCTTCTATGCTGAGGGAGCCTGGAGATGCAAGGCGCTGGAGCACCTGCACATCCCACGCAGCATTGCCGCCGCAGTGCGACAGCGCTCGGACCGTTTGAGTGAAGAGGCCCGTGAACTATTGACGCTCGCGGCTGTCGCTGGACGCCGCTTTGAGGTTGACCTCCTGTTGCACATCACTCGGCAGCCCGAAGACCAACTCCTGCATCGCCTGAAAGAACTTCTTACGGCTCAGTTGGTAGTCGAAGAGTCGGCGGACCGCTTTGCCTTCCGGCATGCGCTCACACGGGAGGTCATTTACGCGGATCTCCTGGGGCGCGAGCGAAAGTTACTCCACCTCAGCATTGCCAACACGATAGAGCGTCTCTATGCGCCTATGCTCGATATCCACCTGGCGGACCTGGCGTATCATTTTTCTGAGGCCGGAATGTGGGAGAAAGCGCTTGAATACGCGCAGCACGCTGGAGAGAAGGCTCTCTCGTTTTATGCTCCTCGCGCTGCCATCTACTCTTTTACGCATGCCTTGACCGCTACCTATCAACTCTCTCTTATCCCGCCCTCAAGCCTCTTCCTCGCTCGCGGACGAGCGTATGAACTACTCGGCGAATTTGATCGGGCACGTGCTGACTACGAAGCGGCCCTCCAGAGGACTCGTTCGGAGGGTTTGAGCCGTGCCCAGTGGGAAGCGCTCCTGCGACTTGGGATGTTATGGGCTGGACGCGACTATGAACGCAGCGGCGAGTACTACCAGCACGCCTTTGATCTCGCGCGTACGCTTGACGACCTATCTATCACCGCCCACAGCCTCAATCGTGTTGGGAACTGGCATCTCAACGCCGAACGCCCCCTGGAAGCGCTTGCACACCACCAGGAAGCTTTGCGCTTCTTTCAGGAATTGGGTGACCGGCCGGGCATCGCGGAAACGCTCGACCTGCTCGGTATGACGAGCTACCTCGGCGGCGACCTGGCACGTGGTACGGAGTATTACCAGCAGGCGGTAGCGCTCTTTCGCGAGTTGGGCGACCGGCAGGGGCTTGCCTCTAGCCTGGCGACCTTGACGATGCGTGGCATCACCTACCAGACCGATACAATGATCCCCGCTGTCGCGCATGTATCGGAGGTTACATCTGATGGCGAACTGGCTCTACACATTGCGCGCGAGACGGAGCAGCGCGCTGCTGAAGCATACGCGCTCATCTTCCTGGCGTTCTGCCTGGGGCCACAGGGCGACTATGCGCGCGCGCTGGAGTGTGCCTGGCAAGGATTGCACATCGCCAAGGAGATCGATCACCGCCAGTGGGTGACCGCCGCCCACTGCGCACTCGGAACGCTCCATCGAGATCTGCTGGCGTTGCCACAAGCACAACACCATCTTGAACGGGCCCTGCACCTTGCCACCGAGATCTGCTCGTCCCATTGGATACATACTACAAGCGGACATCTCGCCTCTACGTATGTGTTAGCCGACGAATTGCTCCAGGCCGAACGTATCCTCAAGACGGCGCCAGATCTCACTACTCTGCCTCAAACACTGGGCCAACGCCTGATGTGGTGCGCGCGTGCGGAGCTGGCACTGGCTCAGAACAATCCTTCCCAGGCGTTACAGATCATCAAGCAACTCATAACATCCACCGCGCAGAGCGAGGAGACTCGCGATATCCCTCGTGTAGCGAGATTGCATGGCGAAGCCCTCACTGCGCTTCATCAAATGAGTGAAGCCGAGGAAGTCCTTCAGCGGGGCAGGAAAGCGGCAAAGCTTCAGGGAGCCTTGCCCCTGCTCTGGCGCATTCACCTGACCCTCGGGAAATGCTATCACGCTCAGCGACGCTATGAAGCAGCCGAGGAGAGCGTAGGCGCGGCACATAGCTTGATCGAACAGCTTGCTCTTGATGTGCCTGGAGAGGTGCTGCGCGCAGATTTCCTGCGACATGCGCATGACCTGCTCTCTCTCATGCCGCCTCCTTCTCCCCGGCGCGCTGCCAAGCGGAGCTATAGTGGACTGACTGAGCGCGAGCGTGAGATCGCGGTGAGAATCGCGCGCGGGCAATCCAGTCGTGAGATTGCCGATGCATTGGTCATCAGCACACGCACGGTAGAAACACACATTGGCAATATCCTTTCCAAGCTGGGCTACACTGCCAGAACCCAAATCGCCGCCTGGGCGGTCGAAAAAGGACTGGTAAAAAAGGACGAGTAGTCCTTCTCCCCTGGACACATGTGCATGCCGCTCTACGTAGGCACCCCTCTTTTCCCCCTGCGAATCTACGTAATGCTCCTGAAGAATCTCTGTACTTTTTACGATGGCGTTCCCTGATATTTCGATTACCATTGCAGCGAGGAAGGCTTCTTCCTCAGATAACACATACCTGGTTCACGCAGTGGAAGGAGGTTCATTATTCGTTGGGAAGCACTTCTGGCCATCGGGCACTACGGCTGGCACCGGTCGCCCTGGTCACATCCCTGGTGCCATGCATCTGCCCATCGACCTGTTGCACACAGCCGATGGCACTTTCAAGAGCGCGGCAGAGTTGCGGCAGCTCTCCCAGGAGCGTGGGGTGCTCCCCGAGCGCAGCATCGTCACCTACTACACTATTGGTCCCCGGGCGAGTGAGGCCGCGCTAGTCTTGCGTTATCTGCTGGGCTACCCCGACGTGCGTGTGTTTGATGGCTCCTGGGCCCAGTGAGGCACACGAACCGAGACTCCCATCGAGATCTGAGGATCGGGGCAGGCTGGAGAGACAATAGGAAGCGTGAAGGCTCTCGCACCTGCGACGAACAAGCAGATCAGGAGAAGAAAGGATGAATGACAGAACAATGGCTACCACATTTGATCCCATCAACTACAAGAAAACCACGCGCGACCAATGGCAGACGGCGGCCTCAGCCTGGAACCGCTGGGGGCCGTTCATCGAGCAATGGCTCGGTGCCACCACGGAGACAATGCTCGACCTGGCTGGCATTCACTCCGGCAGTCGTGTCCTCGACGTTGCGGCAGGAGCGGG
>DATGKW010000136.1:0-72065 GCA_035294465.1 Ktedonobacteraceae bacterium
AAGCATAGAGTTCTGGCTTTGACTGGACAGGACGGCCTAAAATAGAGAGCAGCAAGATATATTCCTGGTAAGATCGCTAGAGATCTTATCAAGGCCCTGTTCCGGCAAAGATAGGAAAGACACAGATGGATGAGAAAGATCTGGCGCGGATTCGCTCTTTTGTTTCGCAGTATAAGACGCTGGTCATCGCGACTGAGCACGAGGGGCAGCCATATGCGACCCGCATCTTTTTTGTAGAAAATCCTGCTGCGGAGAACACTCTGAAATTGTATGGAACCTTGATCACGACATCGCGCAAGCTGGCTAACCTTGAGGACAATCCGCGCGTGGGCATCTTCATTGGTCCCGACCATCCATCGATCTGGCTGGAGGCCACAGCCCGCGCACGCGTTCTCAACGAAAACGAAGAGGCAAGCGCGGCAGAGGTACGAAGCTGGCTGACGCAGAAGTCGCCGGAAGCCGGAGCTTTTATCTCCAGAGTACCTACAGCTGCGGTAGAATTGGAGGTTACATGGGCGCGGCTCACCGATCTCACTAGCAGCACCCCCTCTACAGAGATCGCTCCTGGGAACAGAACGACGCTTGAGGGGCAGCAGGCATGAATACAGTCTATCTTTTTGGCCGGGTGACGCGGGCACGCACGCTATCAGTGATGATTGTGCCCGTCGTGATCGGCGCCCTCCTGGCCTGGCAGCAGGCCGGCACCTTTTTCTGGGAACTTTTCGCGTTAACGCTGATCGGCGCCCTGGCCGCCCACCTGGGAGCAAATCTGCTCAACGACATCTTCGATTTCGAGCAGGGAACAGACCAGGCCGCCCAGGATCTGCATCTGAGTGGCACAACTATCGTAACCGGATCACCTTTGCTTCTCAATGGGGCACTCTCCGGCAAGACCTACCGCTGGCTGGCGGTGGGCTGCTTCGCGGTTGCTTTACTCTGCGGAATCATCCTGAGCATCTTTCGCCCGTGGGTGCTGCTCTTCGCCATCCTGGGCTTCCTGCTGGCCTACTTCTACGTCGCGCCACCGCTGCGCCTGGCCTATATCGGTCGCGGCCTAGGCGAGATTGATATCTTTTTTTCTTTCGGAGCTTTACCACTGGTCGGAGCTTTTTATGTTCAAACCGGGACGATAGGATCTGGAGCCATCCTGGTCTCTATCCCGGTTGGCCTCTATACGACAGCAGTGTTATATTTTCATCATTTCCTGCACTGGCGGGGCGACAAGAAAGCGGGTAAGATTACGCCGGTTGTGGCTCTTGGTGAGCATGGAGCACGTATTGTGGGTGCATTGATTCTCGCCGGAATCGCATTTGCGATCATCATTCTTGCTTTTACGCAGGTCTTGCCCTGGTATAGCGTCGTGGCCGCGCTGACCGTTATTCCGGTGCAACTGACGCTCCGTCAGGCTAATGGCGAGCTGAAAAATTATGTGCAGCTCATGGCCTCCAATCTGAATAATAACTTGCTGGCGGCTCTGATTATTGTCGCAGCTCTGCTGGTGCGAGGATTGACGCATATCTGAAGCGTGAGTGGTGCTTAATTCTTCGCCCAGTGACCAGACCTTTCTAAGCACACCATCGTTGCCAGATTGCCATCCAAAAAGGACGCAAATTAGCCATTTATATGCTATACTATGGATATGTAAGCGGCGTCCATCAGGTTAGCACCCACAACAGGGAGCTGACCGCGTTGCCTCAAGCAAGAAAGAAGGAGGTGGAAAGAGCAGTAAACCATTCTTTCTGATTCAGAACAGCCTCAATTCAGAGATCTTCCCAAACCCGTAGCGCGTTGCCTCGCCAGGTGGCGAGCGTCAGGTCTTCTATTTCCAATATAGAGGACGTTTTCTAATCCTACCTCTGAACAGACGCGGTTGTCTGTTGGCAAGCAAGTTGCGTGGTCCTCTCGACCATGCCAACTCCATGTATCAATGATCGTACGTGTATTGCAAGTCATTCAATGAAAGGTGGGAACCTTTATGGCTCAAATCGCAGCAGAACGTGCTGAAGCTGCCGCCCCAGCAAAAGCTAACCCCGCGCCCCTCGGCCTTGCCGCCTTCGGCCTTACCACATTTATAGCGATGTCCGGTGCAGCCGGTTGGTATACAGGCGCAGCCGGACTTGTCGGTCTAGCCTTTTTCTATGGCGGTCTCGGCCAGCTAATCGCCGGTTTCTTTGAATTTCGCAACGGAAACACCTTCGCTGGCGCGGCTTTTTCCTCGTATGGCGGCTTCTGGTTAGCTTATGGCTGGGCACTCCAGAACAACCAGCTCACCAGCTCTACCGGAGTAGGCTTCTACATGCTCGCGTGGGCTTTCTTCACGTTCCTCTGGTTCCTCGGCACGCTGAGAGTAAACGTGGCTCTTATGGCTGTTTTCCTTTTCCTAACACTGACCTTCCTTGGGCTGTCCATCTCCTCTTTCGGCGGTGGGGATACGTGGCTGCACATTTCTGGCTACGTGGGTGTCATCACCGCGATTCTTGCCTGGTATACCGCAGCCGCAGGTATGCTGGCAAGCACAAATAGTCCCGTTCAACTACCAGTCTTCCCACTGAGCTAGCCTCGTCCGTGCTGTATAACGTTTGTTCAGCACGGCTGAAGCAAAAAGCCGGAGGGGTGGGCAATTGCCCACCCCTCCACGTCTTTTAAGCTCTGGCCGGGCGCTTGACCTGACGAGTAAGCTACGTTATAGTAGTGTAACCACCTGCACAAGAATTCACTAGCTACGGGACGAGTTTATCAGCATCTATCTTTCTCTGAAAAGAGGCACAGCTTCATGGTTCTAAGTAAAGAGGCACAATACATGGCAGAGTCGGAGCCACAGGATATCCAGGCATATCTGACAGAGCTGGTCAGGGAGGCAACCGCGCACTATCTGGCCCGCGAGGGTCTGACTATAGAGCTTGCCCAACTGCCCATCGATCTGCGTTTTTCGGCTCAGGCCAGCTTTGGCGACTATTCTATGCCTGTGATGGCCTGGTCCGGCAAAAATAAATTGGGGCGCCCGCCACTGGTGATCGCTGAGGCGCTGGGCGAGCTTCTGCTCGAAACACGCAACCCGGCGATTGCTGAAGTCACAGTCACAAAACCAGGTTTCCTTAATTTCCGTCTGAATCAGCCGGCTATTGGACGTTCGATAATCGAGCGGGTGCTGGAAATCGGCCCCGTATTTGGGCAAAATGCGACAGGCACGGGCATAAAGGTGGTGGTTGAGCACACCGCTACCAACCCTAATAAAGCCGCGCATGTGGGACATCTGCGCAATTCCTGTATCGGCGATACCATTGCGCGTATGCTGCGCTCACAGGGCTATCCGGTCGAGGTGCAAAACTATATTGACGATTCCGGCGTTCAAGTTGCGGATGTTGTAGTGGGCTTCACGCTGATACAGCAGGGGAAGCTCCAGGTGCCAGGCGGCAACGAGCCTCAGCCTGGCGAGCCTTTCGATTATTACTGCTCACGCGTGTACGTTGCGGTTGGCAAGCAGTACGAGGAACATCCCGAACTGCTTGAGATGCGCAAGGCGGTTCTGCATGCCATCGAGCATGAGGACGAGCCAGCCGCCGGCCCGGATTACCCGGCGATGGCAGCAGACCTGGCGCATCAAATCGTCCAGGCTCATCTCAAAACGATGGCGCGTCTGAACATCTCGTACGACCTGCTGACCTGGGAGTCGGCTATTCTGGGAGCTGGCCTCTGGCAGCATACCTTCGACATGCTGCGCCAGCGCGGACTGCTGGAAAATCCACAAAGCGGCCCCGCCGCAGGCTGCTGGGTTCTGCCCTTCGGCGATGAGAACGGCGCTGAGGCTGGCGAAAACGAACGCATGCAAGACAAAATTCTGGTACGCAGCGATGGTACCGCAACCTATACAGCGAAAGATATCGCCAATCATCTCTGGAAATTCGGCCTGACCGATGATCCGGCAATAGGCGTCCAGTTCCACTATACCCCCTGGGGCATGCAGCACGATGGTCGTATGCTCTGGAGTATGCGCGTACCCTCCGATACTACTGTGGGCAATCAGGAAGGCGATACCAGGCGCTTTGGACACGCCAAACGCGCGATTACCGTTGTCGATGTGCGCCAATCATATCCATTGCAAGTTGTGCGCGAGAGCCTGCACCGTCTGGGATATCCAGAACAATCCGCGAATCTGACCCATATTGGATACGAAGTTGTCACGCTCTCCCGAACTACGGCTGCCGGCCTGGGCGTCGATATTTCGGATGGACGTAATTTCTATCCTATGTCAGGACGCAAAGGCATCGAGATCAAAGCCGATGACCTGATCAACGCGGCGGTGGCGCGGATGAAGGAAGTTGAAGAAGGCAAACGTGAGTTGAGTGAGCAAACGGCAGCGATCCTGGCGGCCTCGGCGATCCGCTACTTTATGATCCGCTTTAGCCTGCAGCAGGTCATTGCTCTGGACATGGACGAGGTGTTGCGCCCCACTGGCGATACCGGCGTCTATCTGCAATACGCCCACGCGCGCGCCAACAGCATTCTGCGCCGCCTGCAAGAGACGGGCTACACGGAGCCTGCGCGCCTGGAAAGCCTGCCGGAGAAGCTGGAACAAAGTGAGTGGGAGCTGCTGCGCCATATCGATGCCTATCCGCGCGTTCTGGCCGAAGCCACGGCCCAGCTCGCGCCTAACGCGCTGGCCGCCTACGCCTTCGACCTGGCCTCACATTTCAGCGACTTCTACGAACACACCACGGCAATTGTGCGCGAAACCGACGAGCGGGTTAAAGCCTTCCGTACACATCTGGTGCGGGCAACGCGCCAGGTTATGAACAACGCGCTGAGTACGCTCGGCTTCGTGCCGCTGGAAGAGATTTGATGCCTAACTTCCTGCATGGGGCGATGCTCCTTACGCGCGTCGTGCGAGGAGCATCGCTCTCTTCAAGTGAACCAGACAATTTATCTGTCTGCAAACTCTGCTTTCAACGGCTGAATTATCTCCTCGTCCAGGCGGTGAGCAATCCCATCGGGATACGGAAAACGCAGGTTCAGGATAAGATGGTTCGCGCCAGCCTCGATGAAAGTACGCACGTGATCGCGCGTCGCCCCCATGTCGCCTGGATCGACCATCAGTTGCACAGATCGCTTAATGGTTTTTGGGTCGCGCCCGATGGCGGCGCAATGTTCATCTAAAATCGTGCTCTTTTTTTGGAAGTTCTCGACATCGCTCCCAACGCAGTTCCAGATATCGGCATAGCGAGCGACAATCCTCAGGGTCAGCTTCTCTCCACTGCCACCAATCACAAATGGAGGACAGGGCTTCTGCACCGGCTTTGGCTCACAGTAGGCATCTTTGATCTGGTAATAGCGCCCCTCAAAGCTTGGCGCGGTTTCGGTCCACATGCGCTTGATAATCTCGCATGCTTCACCCAGGCGCCTGATACGTTCGCCTGGCGTATACAGCGGGATGCCGTATGCACTGTGTTCGGTCTCGTTCCAGCCTGCACCAATGCCAAAATCCAAGCGCCCACCCGAAATGACATCGACTGTGGCGCCAATATTGGCTAGCACTGCTGGATGACGATATGTGTTGCCAGTGACCATTATGCCGATGCGCAGGCGGCTGGTAAGCGCCGCGAAAGCACTGAGCAGTGACCACCCTTCCAGGCAGGAGCCACCGGTATCACCGTTGATAGGCATAAAATGATCGAAGAGCCAGGCGTGTTCAATGGATGGGATGGTATCAGCTTCTAACCATACCCGTTTCATGGCCTCGTAGGTCGTGCTTTGTGGAGCTGTTTTCACTCCAAAACTGAGCTGGTGTGTCACGTCATAACCTCAAAGAAACTATTCTGGCATCATGTGCCAAAGAGTCAGCCTCATCAGATAACCTGATTATGCAACGGGTATGGGCCTGGACGCAATGTATTGCTATTGATGCCGGTATCGTAAACAGCAATTAGTGGATAGCTTTCAGATTGAAACGATAAGATAGGCTTACGAGTAATAGACTCAAGAGCCTGATTTGATAAAAAAACATAAGAGACCAAAAACCTGCACAATTCGCGTTCTAGTCAGGCAGCTATTTAGAGGAAATATTGCTTATGACAATAATGCGGGTTCTTCTTGTAGATGATGATTCAATGCTTTTACAGGCACTTTCTCACACAATTGCTCTTCAGATGAGCACACTCATAGTGGAGTCTGTTGACTCAGCTCAAGAAGCGCTTAAACGGCTTCAGGAGCGTGAGTATGATACAGTTGTGAGTGATATCAAAATGCCCGGTATGGACGGATTAGCATTATTAAAGCACGTGCAAGAGCGGCATCCAGATACACCAGTGATCCTGATTACCGGGCACGGCGACCACTGGCTCGCGATCCAGGCACTACGCGGAGGCGCCTATGACTATATCCTCAAGCCAATTGATCGCGAGGACTTTCTGGCTGCCTTGCAACGCGCTCTACACACACACCGGCTACGGCAGCAGCTCAAGGAACAACAACGCACTCTAGAGCGATACGCGCTCTCGCTGGCACACCTGGTGGAGCAACGAACTCGCGAACTGGAGGCAGCGAATAGCGCCAAAGAGACCCTCCTTCGCATACTCGCCCAGGAGCTTCATTTACCTCTGGCAAGCTTAAAAGATATCATCCAGGGAGTTGATCCATACCTGCTGGGAGAAAACGAGAAGCAAACGACGGAATTCTATCGCGAAGAGAGGTCAGATTGAGAAAGCGCCGATGCAGAATCTTTTCTGACGGTTTGTTCACTTTCTGGAAGCAAAGGAAGATGAATGGTAAACGTGCTGCCTTTGCCAGGAGTGCTGGTAGCAGTAATGCAGCCATTGTGGTGTTCGACAATCTTTTGCGCAATATAGAGACCAAGACCAACCCCCGCGCTTCTACCCGTCTGGACGGTAACTTCAGGAACCCGGTAGAAACGCTCAAAGATATGCGCGAGCTTCTCTGGAGGAATACCAACCCCATGATCTTCGACAGAAATAGCGGCCTGATCGCCCTGCCGTGCGATTCGCACAGTAATAGGAGAGCCCGGCGGGGAATATTTGCGAGCATTTGAGAGCAAGTTTAAGATCACCTGGCCAATGCGGTCACGGTCCATCTCGACTTCCATTGCCGGAGTCAGAATTTCCAGTTGGAAGTAGGGACCCATAACTTCACGATATTCGGCCAGCAGTTCCTGGCAGAACGAGACGAGGTCGCACCGCTGAAAAGAAAGCGAAAACATGCCCGTTTCGAGCAGAGAGGTATTGAGCAGATCATTCACCAGGAGTTCCATACGGCGGGCAGAACCCTCCAGCAGGAGCAAACTTTGCATTTCTATCCGCTCACCCCGTTCGACGCGGCGGAGGAGCAGCTGGATAACCCCCTTGATGGTCGTCAAGGGCGTCTTCAGTTCGTGTGAAACCATGCTCATAAAGACATCTTTGGCCGCATTGGCCTCAACCAGCTCACGGGTCCGTTCCGCCACAGCCTGCTCAAGGGAACGCGCGTGCTCTTCCAGGGCCCGTTGTTGTTCAGCTATCTGGCGGCGCATGCGGCGCGTCTGGATCGCGCGTTGCAGAGAGCTAATAAAGTAATCGCGATCAATGGGTTTTTGGATAAAGTCATAAGCGCCCAGGCGCAAGGCTTGAATAGCCAGGTCACGTTCGCCATGACCGGTAATCAAAAGATTTGGTGTATCGGGGCGCAGAACATGGAGCCGCTCGATCAGAGCGAGGCCGTCCATGCCGGGCATTTTGATGTCGCTGATGATCGCGTCATAATCGTGCTGTTGAGTCTGCTGAAGCGCCTCCGCTGCTGAGTCCGAGGTATCTACCTTCACATCTTTCATACGCAAGGCGATTGCTTGTGGAAGCGCCTGGAGCAAAGCGTGATCGTCATCAACGATGAGAATACGTGAATTAGCCATAGAAGAGATCCCTTTCCAGCGTCTCACGAGCGCGTGGCAGTTGAATCAAAAAAAGAGCACCACCTCCGTCATGGTTTTCAACCGTCACGGTACCCTGGTGCTCCTGGATAATGCTGTACGTGATAGAGAGGCCCAGGCCGGTGCCTGCGCCAACCTCCTTGGTGGTAAAAAACGGGTCAAAAATACGCTGCTCAATCTCTGGAGAGATGCCGGGGCCGGTATCACCGACGCGGATTTCGACAAGCTGCTCATCGGCTGTACAAGTGATGGTAATGCGCTTCTCCGGCATATCGGTAAGCGCGTCACGCGCGTTGGTGAGAAGATTGAGAAAGACTTGCTCCAACTGAATAGCATTGCCGATCACTACTACCTCCTGATCAGGCATATGCGTCTGCACCTCGATCTGGCGCAGGCGCAATTGTTCCTGAATCAGCGAGATGGAGCTGAAAATGACCTGAGAGATGACCACCGGCTCGTAACTCACCGGGGCTGCTCGCCCGAAAATACGCAGGTGCGAAATGATCTCGGTTGCCTTGCGTACCTGCTGCATGGCGCTGGAGAGCTCATGCAGAATTTGCTCAGGAGCAGTTTCAGCCGAGCCCAGGGCGATGAGGTCCATAGCATTGCCAATAAACAGGCCGATATTATTTAAAGGGTTATTCAGTTCGTGAGCAATACCAGTTGTCAGTTCACCCAGGGTCGCCAGTTTGCCAGCCTGAACCAGTTGTTCCTGCTTTTCGCGAAGCTCCTGCTCGCGCCTTTTTACCTCCTCCGTTGTTTCTCGCAAGTCGCTCATAATGTGAATCATGGCCTTGCGGCTATTTTCCAGGCGCAGATTAGACTGATGGGAATCTTGTAAAATATGCATCAGAGCCCGTCGAGAATTATCAAGACGCTCGGTCTGTTTTTCCAGCCTGCGGCGATCCTGCTCATAGTCGGCCAGAATATGAATCATGGCCTTGCGCTGATCATTGAGCTTGCGATTCATCGCATTCAGGTCGCTTAAAATATGCATCAAAGCCCGCCGGCGCTCTTCACTTTTTTGCACACTCCTTTCGAGCATCTGGGTTTGCCGTTTTAACTCCAGATATTTTGCCTGAAGTTGTTCTGGGTCGAGCGTTGAAGGAGAAAGCATTTCCTCAAAAGGAACAGGTGCTTCGCTCATGGATTTTGTCCCCGGTTGCCAGGATGCGGAGCGTACTTTGCCAGCTCGCGTCGCAGGTTTTCCACTTCTTTTTCGAGCGCGATCATTTTCAGTTCGCGACCGACCACGACTTCCTCAAACTTTTCCAGATCCAGGATTTTCTCTTGAAGCTCAGCTTTGGATTCCTGAAGATCCCGCACAACTTTTTCATAAGCACGCATATCACGCAGGATACCAATTGCGCCAATGACTTTGCCATCGGTATCACGCAGAGCTGAGGCATTCAGCGTAGTGGGAATCACCTCGCCGGAGGCGCTGCGCGGATTGAGACGCGCATTGCGCGTGGCACCGCGCTCGATCACCTCACGCAGAGCCGCCAGAAACTCCCGCGTCTCCTCCGGGCTGATGAAGCGGGAAAGCGATTGTTCCAGTACCTCATCGGGGCGAAAGCCCAGTAGCTCGTAGACCGCATCATTCGCTTGCAAGATCTTGCCTTCCAGGTCTGAGACAAACACCGGGTCCGGCGCATTTTTGATCAGGCTATCGGAATAGGCCAGGGCTTTGTCCAGTTCGCGCATATCACGCAGGATACCTATTGCGCCAATCACTTTGCCATCGGTATCACGCAGAGCTGAGGCATTCAGCGTAGTGGGAATCACCTCGCCGGAGGCGCTGCGCGGATTGAGACGCGCATTGCGCGTGACGCCGCGCTCGATCACCTCACGCAGAGCCGCCAGAAACTCCCGCGTCTCCTCCGGGCTGATGAAGCGGGAAAGCGATTGCTCCAGTACCTCATCGGGGCGAAAGCCCAGTAGCTCGTAGACCGCATCATTCGCTTGCAAGATCTTGCCTTCCAGGTCTGAGACAAACACCGGGTCCGGCGCATTTTTGATCAGGCTATCGGCATACGCACGAGCTTTATCCAGTTCGCGCATATCACGCAGGATACCAATTGCACCAATGACCTTGCCAGCGGCATCACGCAAGGCTGAGGCGTTGAGGCTGGTGGGAATCACCTCGCCGGAGGCGCTGCGCGGATTGAGACGCGCATTGCGCGTGGCACCACGCTCGATCACCTCGCGCAGAGCTGCGGTGAATTCCCGCGTCTCTTCCGGGCTGATGAAACGGGAAAGCGATTGTTCCAGTACTTCATCGGTACGGAAACCCAGCAACTCATAGACTGCATCATTGGCCGAAAGAATCTTACCTTCCAGATCGGAGACAAACACCGGGTCCGGCGCGTTTTTGATGATAATATCGGCGTCGAGTGCTCCGCGTGCTCTTGTGTTTTGAAATGGGCGATGGGAAGCTGTCGAGAGAGACCGGTCGGTCATGGGAAAACCCTCCTATGCGCGCTTACGAAAGCCCGCCCTAGTCACCTAATCCACAATCAAGACAGAGTATTTAAGAGTGCGCTAGAAAAGCTATATTCCAGTTTACCACATTTTCAGCCAAAAGCAGATACATACTCGTTTCAAATATTCAGCCTTGAAAGAGAAAGTACATTACACGCCTGGTTTCTCATTATTTCCCCGGAGAAGCACGCGATTCATTTCGTCACGAAACGTTCGGGCCATACAGCCAGCCGCCATTGCATAGTGTGTATCAGAGCTGGCATAAAGTATTGCTCGCGAGGCGGAGATTATCGCGCGTTCTCCGTGTGCATCGACAGCAACAGGTGCAATTGCTGACAGGTCGCCCCCCTGCGCTCCAATGCCGGGGACAAGGATCGGCAGGTCAGGGCAGAGCGCGCGGATCGTCTTGAGTTCGCGGGGATAGGTTGCACCCACAACCAGACCACAATTGCTCGCTCTGTTCCAGGTCTGCACACGCCGGGCAACGACCTGATAAAGCGGCCTGGTCTGGCCGTCGGCATCCTGAACAACCAGATCCTGAAAATCGCTCCCGCCGGAGTTGGAGGTCCGACAAAGCAGCAACACACCCCTGTCGCTATAGGCCAGGAAAGGTTCGACTGCGTCATATCCCAGATAGGGATTGACGGTCACGGCATCGAAGCCATACGTCTCGAAAAACGCGGCGGCATAGTTGCGAGCGGTATTGCCAATATCGCCTCGTTTGGCATCCGCGATCACCGGAATATGTGCAGGAATAGCGCGTACTATCTCCTGCAAGGCCGCCATACCAGCAGGACCCAGGACTTCAAAGAAGGCCAGATTGGGCTTGAAGGCAGAAACGTAGGACGCAGTTTCCTCGATGATGGTCCGGCAGAACTGGACGACGGCCTTCTCAATTGGCAGGGCGCGCAGTTCTGTGGGCAGACGCGCCGGCTCTGGATCGAGTCCCACACAGAGTAGCGAATGATTTTGCCGTTCAGCTGCCAACAGCTTTTCCAGAAAACTCATTGCTCTTTCCTCTCCTATGACTGCTCGGACACCTTGCGCGTACCCGGCTTCACCAGCGGAAGTCCCGCTCGGCAGAGCGGACAGTCAGCAGGTTCATATGAGCGTGCAGCAACGCTGAACAGGGCATGGCAGGGGATACCAAACTGCTCGCGGGCCCGGTTCTGACTGCGATCAATCAGCACTTCAATTCCCACTATTTCTGGTTGATACACCTTGATAGCCTGCAGGGTCTCGCGCAATGAAAGCCCGGTGGTCAGCACATCATCGACCACCAGTACGCGTTCGCTAGGCTGGAGCACAAAGCCCCGGCGCAGTTCACGCCCTCCCTGAGCAGCAGGTTCGGCGATCATACAGCGAACACCTAGCTGGCGTCCAACCTCCTGCGCCAGTAATCCGCCACCCGTCGTGGGCCCGACTACAACCGCGACCTGCCAGTTACGATAGCGTTGCGCGATCTGCCCACAGAGCTGTTCGGTTACGTGTGGATATTCGAAGATACGAAATTTTTCCCAATATTCGTCGCTATGGCGCCCAGAACTGAGCAGGAAGTGACCACGCGCGACTACTCCCAGTTTTTGGAAAAGCCGCAGTATCTCATCTGAACTCATGATTTGATCGAGATCACCTGAACATCAAAGATCAGGTTGGAATTTGCCGGGATCGGGCCGGAGCTCTGAGAGCCATATCCAAGGGCCGCAGGGATATACAGACGGCGAATCCCACCAGCCTTCATACCAACCACGCCCTCGTCCCAGCCCTTAATTACCTGGCCCTTGCCAAGCGTGAACGGGAAAGGCGCTGGAGGCACGGTATTTCCACTCTCGTCCTGGTGGCTATTGTACGAGCTATCGAACTCCTTGCAGGTACTGGCCAGCCAGCCGGTATAGTTAACAGTCACGGTATCGCCATCTTTTGCTGCCGGGCCGGTGCCAACTTTCATATCAACGTATTTCAAACCATCCTTCAAAGTTACCGGTGTTCCTGAAATCTCTGGAGCGGTGCTTGGACCAGCTTTAGGTGTTGCGGTTGCGGTATAAATTGAAGGAATCGCAGGAGCGCCTGGTGTGACGAAACAATCCCTGGTCACGGCGGTTGCAGTCGCATGGGCCGACGCATTGGCGGTTGCAGTCGCATGCATGCTGGCAAGCGCGGCCTGCTGGGTACTATAATTCTGGAACATAATCGCGCCGGTAATGCCAGCAGCAATGAGCAGAACCGCCGCTATAGAGGACCAGATAATCCGCTGTCTTTTCCGGCGGCGAGCCAGGCGCTGCATACGTTCCTGCTGGCGCTGGCCTGGACGATAGGTTTTCTGTACTGGCTTCGGAGCATTTTCCGATGCATTCCGTCCATTCACGGTTTGCGGCATAACTTACGACTCTCCTCATAAGATCTGGATGAAGGTTTCCCAATTGCAAGGAGAGGGTACCATTACCGGCTCATTCTGGCAAGAGGTTATAGCCAGAGATGTCTCGCCAGCCACGAGCGTATCCACTCCCCACCCACAATTGCTTCCCCGCGCCCCGCGGTATGGAAAGCAGATCCACTCCAGATTGTCGTGATATAATAGAGTGCAATCGCGAGAAAAAAGGCAGAAAGGGAGAAAAATTTATGCCATTCCAGGGATATATACGCTTCCCCACTATTTACCAGGATTCGATAGTATTCGTAGCCGAAGATGATCTCTGGTTAGTCACAGATACAGGGGGACGAGCAGAACGGCTGACTGCGGGAATAGCGGAAGTAAAAACTCCCTGCTTCTCGCCTGATGGCCAGCAACTGGCTTTTGTGGGAGAGGCCGAGGGAACAGAAGAGGTCTATTTCATGCCCGGCCTGGGCGAAGAAGCTACTCGCCTGACTTTTCAATCCGCTTCGTGCAGAATTGCCGGCTGGTCGCCCGGCGGCGACCAGATTCTTTTTGCCAGCAGCGCTGGGCATTTTGATCCACGTGCTCAGGCTCTCTACACGCTCAACCCCCAGGGAGGATTGCCTACTCTATTGCCTTATGGGCAGGCAAACGCTATCGCGTATGGGCCGCAGGGGGAAATAGTAATTGGGCGCAATATCGGCGAACCCGCTCACTGGAAACGCTACAGGGGAGGCAGAACTGGCCAGATCTGGTGCGATGTCTCAGGAAACGGCCAGTTCCAGCGCCTGGTACAGATAGAGGGCAACCTGGCCAGTCCTTGCTGGCTAGGCGAGCGCATTTACTTTATCTCCGACCACGAGGGTATCGGCAACATTTATTCCTGTACGCCCGGCGGCGAAGACCTGCGCCGGCATACTGCGCACCAGGATTTCTATGTACGCAACCTGAGCAGCGATGGAAGGCGCATCGTCTACCACTCTGGTGGGGATCTTTACCTCTTCGATCCTGCTGGCAACGAGGCCAGACGCGTTGAGGTCACGCTGCCAAGCACGCGGACTCAACGCAGCCGGAAATTCGTTTCGGCCAGCTCCTACCTGGACACGTGGAAGCTTCATCCCCAGGGTTATGCGGTGGCTCTCACTACTCGCGGCAAAGCTTTCACCCTGGCAAACTGGGAAGGGCCAGTTCTGCAACATGGTGAACCCGATGGTGTGCGTTATCGCCATCTCACCTGGCTCAACGACGGCAAACGCCTGCTCGCCAGCCACGATGCCGGCGGACAGGAAGGCTTGATCCTCTTTCACCCTGAAGAGGCTAGCGAGCCGCGCACATTTCCCGATCTGGATCTGGGACGCGTGCTGGATCTAGAAGTCTCACCGGTTGAGGACAGGGTCGCGCTGACCAACCATCGCCAGGAAATGATGCTGGTGGATCTACAAGCGGGCAGCGCCCAGGTGATTGATAAAAGCCTCAACGGGCACATCCATGACCTGGCCTGGGCACCCGATGGCAAATGGCTGGCCTACAGCTTCCCCTCTACGGTGGAGAAAAGAGCCATCAAGCTCTGTAATATAGAGAGCCAGGAAACCTACTTCGCCACTGACCCAGTTTTCCGCGATTGGGGACCAGCTTTCGATCCAGAAGGGAAATATCTCTACTTTATCGGTGCGCGCATCTTCCATGCCGTGCGCGACAATCTTCACTTTGACCTTGGTTTCCCCGGAGGCGAGAAGCCCTACGCTATTATGCTGCAGCGCAATCTGCGTTCTCCGTTTATCCCGGAACCCAAAGCCCTTGCGGAAAAAGACAGGAATGAGGAGAAGCCGCAGAATGGATCAAACGATGCGAAGGCGGGCGAACAGGAGCAAGGCGAGGCAGGCGAGCAAGAGAAAAAGACTGACGTGGTGGTTGATCTGGAGGGCATTACCGAACGCGTTGTTCCTTTCCCCGTCACGGATGGCCGCTACAGCAAAGTTGTTGGATTGAAAGGCAAGGCTCTTTTGCTGTCATTCCAGCGCGATTATACAGAACGCCCGCCATCGGAAGAAGCCCAGCCGGGCGGCAAAATCGAGTGCTTTGATTTCGAGACCAATAAAGTTGAGTGGAGCATCGATGGAGTCAGCAGTTTCGATCTTTCCAGAGACGCGAAGACGCTGATTTATCGCAAATTTCGCCGCCTGCGCGTCCTCAAGGCCGGTGAAAAGCCAAAGGATAACAGCGAACGAGCCGGACGGGAGAGCGGCTGGCTTGACCTGGATCGTGTGAAAGTCTCAGTGAACCCGGCGGCAGAATGGCGGCAGATGTTCGCCGAAGCCTGGCGGCTCCAGCGAGAGTATTTCTGGACCGAAGATATGTCTGGCGTACCCTGGCCTTCTGTCTACGAGCAGTATGCCCCACTGGTCGAACGTGTAGGCTCGCGGGACGAGCTGTCTGACCTTTTCTGGGAGATTCAGGGCGAACTGGGAACTTCACATGCCTACGAAAGCGCTGGCGATTATCGCCATCATCCCTACTATCACCAGGGCTTACTAGGCGTTGATTGGGCCTACGACGCGGAGACGCAGCGTTACCGGATCGCACATATCATCAAAGGCGATCCGTCGGATCCGGAAGCCACTTCACCGCTGAACTCGCCGGGACTCAATATTCAGGAGGGCGACGCGGTACTGGCCATCAACGGACGGCGCCTGGAGGCGGGCCAGACACCGCACTCTCTGCTGGTAAACCAGGCGGGCCAGGAGGTTCAGCTTGTGGTTGAAACGGCAGCCAGCAAAGAGACACGTATTGTAACCGTCAAGGCGCTAAGAAGCGAACGGACAGCCCGTTACCGCGAATGGGTGGAAGAGAATCGCCGGAGAGTCCACACCCTCTCAGATGGACGCGTGGGCTATCTGCACATCCCCGACATGGGGAACGACGGCTTTGCTGAATTCTATCGCGGCTTTCTGGTCGAGTATAACGCACCTGGTCTGATTGTTGATGTGCGCTGGAATCGCGGTGGCAATATCTCAAGCCTGCTGCTACAAAAACTGGCCCAGAGACGCCTGGGCTACGTCCTGGATCGCTGGTTCCAGCCACAGGGCTATCCTCACGAAACGCCGGCCGGCCCGCTGGTTGCATTAGGCGATGAACATACAGCTTCAGACGGCGACCTGTTCAGCCATAGCTTTAAGCTGATGGGTCTGGGACCGCTGATAGGCACACGCACCTGGGGCGGCGTCGTTGGTATCAGATACTCTTATCCACTGGTTGACGGCACACGCACCACCCAACCGACTGCCGCTCACTGGTTCAAAGACATCGGCTGGAACCTGGAAAACCATGGGACTGATCCCAACATCGAAATCGAGATTACTCCCCAGGATTATGTCAACCAGAAAGACCCACAATTGGAACGCGCGGTTGAAGAGTGTTTGAAACTGATTGAGAGCTACCCGGGTCTGCCGGAACCTGGAGAACGGCCCAGGACGGCGAGAACGAGCCAGGAAGCGCCGTCATAGTGCAATTCTACGACCCTGTACCCACGTGCCTGCGATCACATCGGCAGAGGTGCCGAAGAACAGCACATCCAGTAGATCCTCGCTTGTCCAGCCAGCTAGCGAGAGATGGTTAAGGTTGAGCGCAACAAAATCAGCGGGCTGGCCCACAGCAATCTCACCACCCGCGAGGCCCAGCGCTCGCGCACCATTTTTCGTACCCATAGCGAGCAGCTGCGGGCCAGGCGAGGTCTGTTCGTCGGCGACAAGCACGCGGCGGCGCTGATAACGCATGCGCGCGCTATATTCGGCCCAACGCAACTCCTCTATCGGGTCCAGGCGCGTATTACTATCGGCCCCAATAGCCAGTGGAATGTCGGCAGCGAGCAGTTCAGCGTAGGGTGCAATCCCATCGCCAAGATCGCCCTCGGTGGTGGGGCAAAGACAGATGGTGCTGCCGGAACGAGCCAGCAGCTCAATCTCTGCCGCACTGGCATGAGTAGCGTGTACGATTGTAGTCAGTTCATGCAATGCGTCATACCGCTCCAACAATTCGATAGGCGTGCAGCCACACGCAGCGCGGGTCTGCTCGATCTCGGCAACCTGCTCATCGGCATGCACATGCAGGGGAAGTCGATGTGCGCGGCTATATTGAGCGATTGCGCGGAACCAGCTTTCGGGTACGGCGCGTACCGAATGAGGCGCCACCCCGACGTGTACGCCGGTCTTGCGCAGCGCCTCCACGCGCTCCAGGTAGGCTGCAACCGAGGCATCGCAGAAACGGCGCTGCTTCTCTTCTGGCGGCCGGTCAAAGCCACTCCTGGCATATGCAGTCATCAGCAACACCACGCGAATGCCAGCCTCGCGTCCCGCCTGCAAGATCGCCTCGGACATGGCGTTGGGATTGGCATAGGGACGCCCGCCGGGCTGGTGATGAACATAATGAAACTCGCCCACTGTGGTATAGCCGGCCGCCAGCATTTCGCGATAGGCAGACAGGGCATTGGTATAAAGCAAATCAGGATCAAGGCGGTTCGCCTCAGCATACATCGCGCGTCGCCAGGTCCAGAATGTATCCTGCTGCGAGAGCGGTCTATGGGTATGCCCACGCAGCGCCCTCTGAAACACATGGCTATGCGTATTCACAAAGCCCGGCAACAGCGCCACGCCGGGTAAGGGATCGGTAACGGGCGAATCAGGAGTGCGAGGCGCAATCTCGCTGATAGAGCCATCATCTGAAATGGCCACAACCATATTAGCTTCGAGGCCGACGGGAGTGTAGATATAATCGGGCGCGAGAGATCGCATAGGCTCACCTGACTTTCGCAAGTAGATATCATTGTCCAGGTTGTGGCAAATTCAACCAGCTGAGGTTGCGACCGATAAGCAGTTCCACCATGTTCGTGTGGTGAGTATTTTTCATAGGAATGAAGTGCATATCCAACCCGTGTGACCGGGCCAGTTCACGCACCTCCTGCGAATTCTCGTAGGTCATCAAAAAATCCCCTTGAGTTTGACTCACAAGGTCGAACAACCATTCATGGTCAAGCTCATTATGAGTATAGAGGCGCTGGCCAGCACGCTTGCCATTTTTTCCGGCAGTATAGGGCGGGTCAATAAAGAAAACGGCCTCCGCGTCGCTGGCATATTCAGCCAGCATAGCAAAACCATCTCTTTGAAAAAATGCCAAACGATCTCGCAGAGAGCTAATGCGGCGAATCCGCTGAGCCAGAGTATCGGGATACCAGCGCGAAAGCATTCCTTTGCCAGCCTCGCCAAACTTGAGCCGCCCGGCCCCTGGCGCAAGAATACCCCCACGATTCACCCGATTTTTGACAATCGTCTGGAAGGCACGTTCACAGATCAGCGTGGGATTTTCATTCAACACAGCCGCAACATTCTCAGGAGTAAGAGTATAAGTAGCAATCCTGTTAGCCAGCCATGCGGCCCCTTCTGCATCCAGCATAGTTTGCCAGACAGCCGCCACATCAGCATCGATCTCAGCCATAATAACATTAGGGATGAGCCTCTCCGCCGCCACCGTCAGACTAATACTGCCGCCGCCCAGAAATGGCTCAATGAAACGCAAGGGGCGAAGCGGGGAAAAGTTATACTTTTGCCGCACAGCCGGGTCAAGCCAGCGGCGAATATAGGGCACAAACCACGTCTTGCCGCCGGGATAGCGAAAGGGACTTAGCTTTGGTACGGAGGCGACGTTCACTATGCCTGCCGAGACATTTTTATCAAGGAAGACAGTTTGCCACATACACACCACCCGATAAAATTAGATTGTACGTACTCTAACATGGCTAGATAGCAAACGCAAGGGAATTTTGCATGATTGGTCTACAGCGTCCCGGCATCCCCAATCAAACGTCTTTGTCCCTTCTTTGCCCCTCTGAGTTGTCTTCTTTTTAGAGAAGTGTTATTTCCGACGAACGCCGTTTGTTTGCAAGGACATCGATCCCGTTGACCGGCGAGAACCGATGCTCGCTTGTAAACTCACGCGCGCGTCTCAAAGCAGCATAATTCATCTTAGTGCCATTCGGTGAAGGAGGAATACACCTTGGCCAGTTCTACTATTGACGTAAACAGTTCACTCTTATCCTATGCCGGCGTTGCCACAAGCGGAGCAGCGACTGCCACCGGAGCGGCGACTGCCCTGGAAACATCCTTCAGCAGCCTGACGGAAGCTATAGCTCCTCTGGTCGGTCAACCGATCATTGGCCCTGGCGCAACTGCCCTTCTAGAAGCGGTAAACACGCTGGCAAAGGCTACCAGGGTTGTGTTTACTTGTATTGGTACCGACCTGGAATACATGGGGCCAGCTATGCAAACGATATACACTGATTTTGCTACCACCGATAAAAACCTCCAGGCCCTCTTCCAGGATCTGAATAGCCGGTGGGCGGCAGAGACGAATTTTACAGTCTCGTCCTCGCTTCCCTTCGCCGCACCCACCCCAAACGAACAAAACCTCTTGAGTCAGATCCTTAGTGGTCAGAAATTGCCAATCCCCATGACCACCGTCCATGTAAATGTCACTCCTCAAGGTAATCCCTGGAAGCTTGCACTGGCCATCGGACTGGGAGTCGTTACTGTGGGCCTGGCGGTAGCCAGTGCTCTGCAACTGGGCCTCGATCCAATCACTGACGCCGCCACGGCGGCAACCGGCAGCGCCGATGCGGTTGCATTTACTGCTGCTAATAGTGCTGATACAGTAGTAACCGGTGCTGATGTCGCAGCAGTCAGTGCAGATGCAGCAACCAGTGCAACTACTGCTAGCTCTAGCCCTTCTTATACTGGCATTTTTAAAGCTATAAATGATGACCCGAAGCTAAGTAACTTACTGGATTCATTTAACCAAGATGCCGGAGCTCAACAGAGCGGGGTTCTGCTCAAGAATTAGCCTACTCCTTGAATTCAGTAAGTGTTGATGCGCAAGGAGAACATACTGAGAAGCGTCGTAGTGCTTACTATTGAGCAGGCAGCAGGAAGCCAGGAAGGACATACAGTAGCATGACTGCCACATCACCCGCAGGACCTGGACCAGGAGTACCAGGAAACCATGCGAACTTCACGATTCAATACCCGGCCGGCATCAGTCCTCAGCTTGAGGCACAGCTCCAGGCACTCATTACTGCCGCGGGCAACACGAGGCAGCAGTTGAGCACGCAAGGCAGCAGTGTGAGCAAGGTGCAGAGCGATATCGATCAGATTCTAGCGCAGATCCTGGGGCAAGGTATGAACGGACAGGCGATCCAGGGTCTCGATACCTGGTGGGAAAAAGCTCGTCAGGACCCGGCGAATGGGCAGAAGCTGACCGATGGTGGACAAGGCCCTATGTCGAGTGTGCAAAGTCTCTCGACAGCGGGGATTGCTCAGGGTCTCCAGACCATTCAGGAGCTCCAGAGCTACAATGGTAGCTCGGTGCCCGTAGCTCAGGCTGCCAGCATGCAGGCAAGCATCAATGCCATGGTCGCGGCCATGGAGGCCATCAGTCAGACCCTGGCGCGGGCAGCCGGACAGCTTCTCGCAACCGCAGAAAGCGTGAGTGCCACAGGATGCGCCTCCGGCCTCATTCCAGGGAATCCGAAGAGCGCGCCTCCCCTGACGATTTCTACCCCTACCAATTCGAACTCCTCCAACACCAACCAGCAGTCTCTAATCGTACCACCCGCTGGTCTCGGCGCCAACATGGCATCCCTGGGCGCGTCAACCACCGGCAACGGCAATAGTACCAGCATCACTCCCCTGAGCACGTCAACCACCGGCAATGGCGCCAACACCACCAGCACGACTCCCTTCAGCACGTCAACCACCGGCAACGGCAACAGCACCAGCGCGACACCACTGAGCACCACGCATACCGGCAACAGCACCACAACGGGAATGGGCAACGGCATCAGGCCACAGGCCACGACGACCAATAACGGGCAGACCCCTCTGGTCTCCCTCAGCCCGCAGGCAGTTCCTGCCGCCGGTTTCGTGGCTGGAGCAGGTGCCACTACCGGAGCAGGTGCTCTTGCTGCTACTGGCACCGGCAAGGCGACAGGCACCACGAAAACAACGGGCATTGATACCACGACGGGGACCGGCACCACCACTACTATCGGGACTACGAAAACAACAGGCACCGGGACCAGCACGACAAACGGTACCACAAAAATAATAGGCGTCGGTACCACCACGGGCAACGGCACTACCACTGGCGCTGGCAACGGTATCAGCACTACTACCGGTACCACCACGGGCATCGGTACCAGCACTACTACCGGTATCAACACCAGCACCACCACCGGTACCAGTACCCAGCAGACTCCTTTGATCTCTCTCAACCCGCAGCTCATTCCCGGCATTGGTATCGCTGCCGGCGTTGGCTTTGTTGCCGCCACCGGCGTTGTCACTGTGATGGCTTTGCGCAATGGTAGCAGAACGGGCACCGACACCACCAGTATCACGCCTCTCGACGTCGCTCCGCCCATTCCCGTTGATTCTTCCTCTGCTGATTCTTCTCCCGAACTTGCAAAGAAGTTCCCGAAGAAGAGCCGGCAGTCCAGGCAAGTGAAAAATCTCCGGCGAAAATTACGTGCCCTGCAAGCACAGTTAACTGATCAGCAAAAGCAGGGGGCCGGAGCATCAGGACAACCACCTCAAGGGCCTGGAGGTGGACCTCCCGTGGCTAGCGGAGATGAAGATCCCCGCTTCAAGAATCTTCCGAAATGGTTGTACAACTGGATGAAAGGTTGGGGAGGAACCTGGGTCAGAGCCGGGAATCGTCTCCTTAATTTGCTCCCGCAGTGGGCACGGGCAATAGCTGCGGGTATTGCTGGCGGCATCTTCAGCACAAGCACTCTCGCGTTCGGAGAGATCCTCGCAGGTCAAGGTTTCGAGATCACAACTCCGGTTATAGCCACGTTCATAGCAAATGCAATTGCTGGAACGGTCGCTGGTGCAATCACCACTCCCGCTCTTCAAGCCGCCGGAGCGGAGAGTGGTCCTGAACTAACATGGGCAGGTTCATTCGTTGGCGGTTTCCTTATTGGCACGTTCATAGATGGA
Organism: Ktedonobacteraceae bacterium; assembly: GCA_035294465.1. Classification (GTDB taxonomy): domain Bacteria; phylum Chloroflexota; class Ktedonobacteria; order Ktedonobacterales; family Ktedonobacteraceae; genus Paraktedonobacter. Next base: position 21,809 of record DATGKW010000136.1, read on the forward strand.
GCACTGCGGTTTTTTGGCCAGTTCCTCCCACAGGACGTGCCGGCGCCTGTAGTGACGAAGAATCTCAAGACGGGGGTAGTTACAATAACGATGAAGAATGGTGACGGGTCTGAGACGATCACGGTATTAAACCCCGATGGGTCTAAAACGATTACGACAATCGATACGTATCACCGTAAGTCTATAAAATATATACCAGCGCCTACACCCACACCTACCTCCACGCCGGAGCCAGAGCAGAAGCCCACTTTGTCGCCTCTGCGCATACCGGTTGCTCCATGATCCTCAGTGGGACAACGCGCGAGCCTGCGGAATGTCTTTTCCGGCGAAAGCAGTGGCCCTCCCGCCTGGCGGGGGGGCCATTCTTATCCTTCACCAGCATTCCTCCCGGTTCAAACGTTTCCCTGGAGAGCGGTCGCACGCTGCATACATGTTTCTGCTTCCGTAGAGCGGCCTTGCAGCATGTAAAGTTGCCCCAACAGCACCAGGTCTTCCGCCAAGCTGGGATGTCCTGCGCCCACTGCTCGTTCGCGGGCATCCATGACCTCAAGCAGGATGCTTTCCGCTTCCTCTCCCTTACCCAGGAGTGTGGCCAGCGCTGCCACCTGCTTCAGATTGATCAGCGCTTCCTCGTCCTCCTGTTTGATCCCCTGTGCCAACCTCGCTTTATATGCAGGGAGTACATATTGGTAGAGCGTTTCCGCCTCTTCTGTCTCGCCCAGGAGAACGGCCAGGACCGCCATTTGCTTCAGATTGCTCAGCAGCTGCGCGTTTTGCTGTTCAGTCTCTTGTGCCAGATCCGTTTTATAGGAAGAGAGCACCCGCCAGTAGAGCGTCTTCGCTTCCTCTTGCTTGCCCTGAGAGAGGGCAACCAGAGCTGCCATCTGCTTCATATCTGCCAGAGCCAGCCCAGTCTCCTGTGCTTGATCTGTTGCCTGGGCGGGGAGAGTGCGCCGGTAGAGCGTCTCTGCTTCTTCCGCTTTGCCCAGGAAAACGGCCAGAACTGCCAGCTGCTTCAGCGCGGTCAGGGCCTCTCTGTCCCCCGGCTCCGGGTCCGTTTCGTAGGCCAGGAGCGCGCGCTGGTAGAGTTTCTCTGCCTCCTCTTGCCGGCCAAGAGCAAGGGCGATCATGGCCAGTTTCTGCGTGGTCTCGGCAGTTTCGGGCGCGGTGTCTCCTAGAGCCAGCGTCCTGATAGCGTGCGAGCGCTCCAGAAACATTCTCGCCTGTTCAAGATGCCCGCGTGTCATTTCGATGGTTGCCAGGTCGTCGAGCACCGGGTCCAGGGCCATATCTTCGGGCTTCTGAGCGTGCTGGTAGATAGCAAGCGCGTGCAGTAACAGTGGCTCGGCCCGCTCAGGTTGTTCCAGGGTCAGGTGGAGGCTGGCCAGTATGCTGAGATTTTTGACCAGATCCAGGTGCATCTCGCCCAGCACGCGCGTCCTGACAGCCAGAGCCCGCTCTGCCGCCGAGATGGCCTGCTCAGGCTCTGCCTGCTCAATGTGAAGGAGCGCGAAGGTATCCAGCACCGCAGCCAGCTCGATATCCTCCGCCTCTGGCCGGCTCTCGTAGATATGTCGTGCCCGCGTCAGATATGCCTGTGCTTCGGCGAGTCGCTCTTGCTGGAGCGCGACGTTGGCCAGCCTGTTCAGGCAGGCCGCGACCTCTGGATGATCGGCCCCCTCAAGGCGCTCTCTTACATGCAGGACCTGCTGGAGGTGCGTTTCGGCCTCGGCCAGTTCGTCCCACTCGATCAGCACCTCGGCTGCCTCCTCCAGGCAACGCAGGGTTTCCGGGTGCTCCTCGCCTCGCCACCCTGCATAGGCCGGCACCACGCGCTGATAACAGGCCAGCGCCAGTTGCCAGTCCTCCATTTTAACTGCGAGTTCCGCCAGCCTATGCCAGGCCTGGATTGTCGTAGGATCTCCAAAACCGGGCGAATCTGCCCAGGCTGTACATACCTGCTCCAGCATAGATCTGGCTTTGGTAAGCTGGTCCTGCTGGATGGCGAGCAGAGCCAATTCGTACAGGGCCTGGAGGTATGAGGGATCGTTCTGGAGTCCAGCCCGGTCGCCAATGTCGATGGTCTGCTGATAGCAGAGCCTTGCCTGCTCCTGTTTCTTCTGCAGCTCATAGATATGCGCGAGATTATTGAGGCTGAGCAGTACGTCGGGATGTCTGATGCCCAGCGCCCGCGCTTTAATCCTGGTAGCCCGCTGAGCCAGTTCCTCGGCCTGTGGGTAGTTCTTCAACTGCATATTTAAGGTGGCCAGGTTGAACAACACCGTAGCCACGGTTGGATTCACAGGACCCAGCGTGCGCTCCCAGATGGTGAGCGCTTTATGCAAAAGTAACTCAGCCGCGCCGGGAAAACCCTGCTCCCACAGCAGCGAAGCTGCCCAGCCCAGAACCTCGGCCGCCTCGCGCCTGGTCAAAGTCCATTCATCGCTCAGCTCGGCCAGGCGCCGGATATGACCCGCCATACGCAAGCGGAGGGCCAATGGTTTCTCTTCAATGGTCAGCAGAAACCGATGCAAGGCGTGCAGCGCTCGCTCGGCCTGACGCTGCTGTTCATCCAATGGCAAAGCCTGGCGCACACAGATTTGCAACAGTTCATGCATGGTCAGCGCTCCCGTCCCGCCCCGCGCATCCAGCAGGCCATAGTTCAGCAAAACTCGCAGCGCCTCAGCCAGCGGAGTAGCCTCTTGTTCCTCTGCTTCCGCCGGCTCATCCACAGGTGAAGAAGCGGGTATGTGTACAGGCTGATCCCTCTCAAAAAGCGCCGCGGGAATGCCATCGGCAGAGAGGAACGCGCATTGGTTCAAGATATCAAAGGCATCAGGCTGATCCTGTTTCAGCCGAGAGAGGACAAGATTACATGCAACCTCGATGCGTTCAAACGTGCGTCTATCCGTGCCTTCCAGGCGAACGGGCGAAGGCAGGCGCGTGGGATAAGCGCGATGGGCGAGCAGGTACTCCTGGAGCGTGCTGCCGGTTACTCGCAGATAGCCTCCAACAAGATTCAGTGCCAGAGGCGACCCACGCAGTTCAATAGCCAACTCTAATGCAGCGTCTTGCAGTTCGCTTGTAGCCACTTCCAGCGCCTCGCCCATAGGCAGCAAACCAGCTCTACGCAGCAGGAGCAGCGCGCCATCGCGTGCGCCCAGGTTCTCCAGTTTCAGGGGCGAGAGCGGCGATGGCAGCTCTTCGGTGGAGCGAGGAATCAAGATAATGTGCCCGCTCACGGGTTGCTGCTCCATCTGCGTCTCTAGGAGACGGAGAGAATGAATGTGATCCAGCACCAGCAGAACGCCCTTTTGCCGGCTCAGCCAGGTTAGCAGAGCCTGAAACAGGCTGGCGGGACTCCTCTCACCGTCAAGAGGCAGAGAAAATCCCTGGAGCAAGGCGACTGCATTGGCCTGAAATGCCTCCGGTGTGGTAGCGTTCAACCAGAACATTGCCCGGTACTCTGCCGCGAACTGGCGCGTGTACTCCAGGGCTACAGATGTTTTGCCCACGCCTGAAGGACCGATGATCACGGCAAACCTGTCGCGCAGCAGGGTCTCGCGTAACGCCTGGATAAATGTCTCGCGTCCGGTAAAGAATGGGGCGCGTGAAAATGTGAGCAGCAGTTTTTCGTGAGTCGTCGTCATTCGTTCTATGCTCCTGGTCGCCAGGACATCAACAGGGTAGTGCCCGGCGCTGTCTCTATCCCGCCAGCAAAAAGCTTGCTGTAAATACAACTTGATTTACTCGCTGGTGTAGACCGGCTCAACATATGATGGCTCGGTGTAGGCTGTTTGTATAAGAATGGGTGAATGGCGCTCCTGCACGAAATAGCCACGACCAGGCGGTAGCGGTCCGGCAGCCTGGCCATAAAACAGCTTGCCCTCCGCAGCATCGCCACTCATGATGAGCGCGGGTGTGCCCATTTCACGCAAGCGCTGGAGCACTGGCTCGAAGTGCGCACGCCCCATTCCGCTAACGCGGCGGGCCAGCACCAGGTGAAAACCAAGATCGCGCCCATTTGGCAGGTAATCTGCTAGCTGCGAGATCGGATTTCCAGCCGTGCTGGTGATAGCCTCATAGTCATCAATAAAGAGGAAGAGATGCCGGCCCTCCCAATTCTCCTGGGGACGCAGATCACTCAACGGAATATCAGATGATTTCTGAGCACGCTTCTCTAGATCCGCTTTCAGGCTCCCCAGGCATGCCGACAACGTTAACGAATTGTAGGCATAGCCCACCAGGTGCGCGCTTTTGGCAAAATCAAGAAGCTGCTTGCGGAAACTAACGATCGTGAATCCCACCTCCTGGGGCAGATAACAGCGCTCAAGGCCACGCATCCAGACACGTAAGAGAGAAGTTTTGCCACATTCCGTATCGCCTACAATGATAAAATGAGGCCCACCTGAGATAAGATTGATGGTAAAAGGACTGAGGCGAAACTCCTCCAGGCCGATAGGTATCCCCGTGGACTTCTCCGGCGGGGGCAGCGCTTCCAGATGCACGAGGTTGGGCAGCATATTGATGGGTGGCGCGGGTTCGCCGTCCCAGACGAGCGCGGCGCGCTGCACAAAGCCATTGAGAGACTCCTGAACAGCCTGATTGCGGAAATCAGACGCTGCACTTGTATTGATAACAGGCAACGCACATTGAAAATAGAGCTTTTCTCTACTCGCGCCCCGGCCCGGCATATCTGCCGGAATCCCGGCGGCAATGGCCTTGCCTAGTTCCGAATCCAGGGGGTCATTTAGACGCAGTTCCAGGCGTGTTCCGATGTTATCGCGCAGCTTAGGACGAATTTCCATCCAGCGATTCGCGGCCATCACCAGGTGAACTCCGTAGGCCAGGCCGCCGGAGGCAATTTCTAGCAGTGCCGGCTCCAGGAAATCGAAGTCCTGGAAAAATTGCGCGAAATTATCGATGATGAGAAAAACATCTCCAAATGGCTCGTCGCGCAACTCCCCCTGCTGGCGCAGGGAGCGAAACGTGGCCATACTATCGATGCCTCGCTCGCGAAACAGAAACTCGCGGTCTTCAATAATCTTGCGCACCTGGGCAACCACGCGTCGCACCTTATCGCGCTCCGCTTTTCCGCACACGGCCCCAACATGAGGCGCCTGCTCGAAAACGCGCAGCAGACCACCTCCCAGATCGATACAATAAAACTGAACGTCGCGGGGCGTATGCGTCAACATAAAGGAAACCATCAGCGTGCGCAAAAACGTGCTTTTCCCCGACTGTGGCGCACCGACCAGAACCAGGTGTCCACCGCTCCCAGAAAAATTCAGCCACAGCGGTCTCTGATCCTGTTCAAGAGGGACATCAAGCAGACCAACAGGCACGCAGAGTTCACCAAACGGCGGCACATCCGGCCAGGAGAGTCCATCAAAAGCCGGACCCTGGCAGCGCTCCAGGACAGCACTCAAAGACAGTGTCTTACTTAGTGGTGGCAGCCAGACCTGGTGCATGCGCCTGGCAGCGTCCCCAGGCCTTCCGACAACCAGGAGTTCAACCATCTCATCCATTTCTGTGCGCAGTTTACCGTCCTCAGCAAGTTGCGAGATATTTGCCTGATGGGTGGGCAGACGACGGAGAGGATGAAGCTGACCGGTTAAGGTAAAAAGACGTATTTTGCTGCCTACGGTATCCTGCTCTTCGACGGGCATGTACGGAACAGAGATCAGTGCGGTTTTAAACAGCTCGTAGATATCCGCATCTACCTTGAAATAACCGGTGCCCGGCACAGACGGCAGATAGTACGCATCAGGCGTCCCCAGGACTGCCTTGCTTTCGTTCGCGCTGAACGTTCGCAAGCAAATACGATAACGCAGATGACTCTCCAGACCCCTGATTCGCCCCTCGTCAAGACGCTGGGTGGCAAAGAGCAGATGCAGACCCAGGCTTCGCCCAACGCGCCCCATGGTCACAAAGAGATCAAGAAAGTCACTGCGGCTGGCAATCAATTCCGCGAACTCGTCCACGAGAATGATGAGATGAGGCATAGGCTCCATCTCAGGATTCGTCTGCCGCATGGCCTGGTACTGCTTGATATTATCCAGGTTGCCCGCGTCATGCAGCATATGCTGGCGGCGCTGTTGCTCACCCAGCAGCGAAAAGTAGACACGATCAACCAGGGAGAGATCGCTTTGCAGATTAGTCACAAGACCGACCACGTGAGGAAGGGCAGCAAAATCGGCGAAAGATGCTCCACCTTTAAAATCAATCAGCACGAAGCTGAGCGTCTGGGGAGCGTGCGTTGCGGCCAGGCTAATCACAAGCGTACGCAACAGTTCACTTTTCCCCGAACCCGTTGCCCCTACAATCAGACCATGTGGCCCCATCCCGCCGTCGGCAGACTCTTTGAGGTCCAGATAGAGAAGACGGCCATCTGCGCATAGCCCAAAGGGCACACGCAAAAAATCGGCGCGCGTACGTGGCATCCAGGCCCGCGTGACGTCAAAATCACGAGGCGTCGCGATCTGCAAGAGATCAAGCAGGCGAATGTCCTGCGAAAGATCCGGCGAAGTACCTGCTTCTTCCAGCCTCAAAGGCGCCATGCTGCGAGCCAGCCGCTCGGCCCTCGCCGGATCGATGGCATCTGCTTGTAACCCTTCCAGACGCCGCCCGCTATATCTCGTCTCTTCGAAAGACAACCCGCCGGTCTCTGAGATTTGTATACGCGCCTGCACCTGAGCTGGTTCCTGGCTCATATCTTCAACCAGGCAAATTACGGTCACTCCGAAAAGCGCATCCTCATCCAGGAGTATATCTATCTCCGGCAACTGGCCAATCGTATCCGTGGGGGAAAAACTATCCAGGAACAGTACCAGATGAGGCAAGCATATCTCCATAGCCTCAGTTTGTCGTTGCTTGCCCTCCTCGTCCTCACTTAAACGGTGCCGGTGCTCCAGTTCCGGCAGGATCTGCTGTTGTAAGAGCGCGCGCACATCCTCTACCGTCGGCGCGAGCATGCAGAGATATTCGGATACACTGCTCTTATCCGCTTTGAGATGGCGTAGGCAGCGCGCGTGCGGCAGCCATCTCACCCACGCCCAGTCCTTCATGTATGGCTCTTTGAAAACAACCAGGCAGCGCACATCCTCGGGAGATTGGAAAGCAACAAGCTGAGAAAGCAGCGCGCGAGCCAGGGCACGCGCGCGCGTGAGATTTCCACAAATAGAGAGCACACTAAAATCGCGCAGAGAAACAACTGCGGCTAGATCCGCCAGGTGACTGTATTCGGCCACAAGTGCTTGAGCTTTCGCAAGTGAATCTGGCAGATACTCAACCATGAACGAATCATCGGAAAGCTTCAAGTGCAGGGGAGTGCAAAGCGGACATGGTCCTAATCCGACCCGCACGCTCAGAAAATCCTGGTCCTCTGGACGGCGCTCCCACAAATATTCACGCCGTTCAACGCAGTTGAGAAGTTCGTTGTAGTTGGGATAAAGGCGAGCATCTACCTGCCGCTGCTGCCTGGCAATCAGCGACAGGTGCTTGCGCATATGAGCAAGATAATTCTGGTAAGAGATACGCTGCTGCTTGAGTTGCCTCTTCCCTGCTCTACGCTGCACAATGGCCATGACTGCCCCGGAACCAACACTACAGAGGGCTATGAGACCAAAAGCAACATCCAGCAGGAGGTTTTCGTGATAGGCAAGAAGAAAGACGAGCGAACCAAGGCCAGCAACCCCCGGCAGCATATATGATAGGCAAGACCAACCTCCTCTCTGCGTAGGTTGGAGGCTTGGGGGTGCGTTGATTACAATTTCGTTACTCGGTAGGACAGGAGGATACTCACGTGCCGGTCGATAAAATGTTTTACTCTGCATAGAAAGTATCCTTTCTCCCATACTACATACTCTCTAGCTCTCTCCAGGTAACGCCAAGCCACCCCGTCTCCTCACTTGGTAGAATGTCTGCAAAATCTGGCGCAGGCTCGTGAACCGGCGCGACCGGCTTTACCTGGGAGATCCTTTCCTGAAACTGGAGAGTATCTCCATCCATCACTCCACAGTCCGCAAGGGTTCGTTCCGCGGCAAATGGCTGAGAAGCACCCACAGCACTCAGCGACCAGACAGCCTTCTCTGCCCTGGAGGAATGACGGGGCTGCTCGAAAAAGCCGCACGCCTCTGCCAGGTATGGGAGAAGATCTCCAATCCGCACATCATCCGGCAGCTGGACATCGACGGTGCGCTGAAGACTTTGAATAGTGATAAGTAGTTTCTCTGACATATAAGTAAAAACCTGCGATACAATTGGACATACCCATCAATATGGCTGCTTGGTTTTGCCGCCAACAGCGACCGCCCTGTTTTCAACCTGCTCAGGACCGGGCACAATCCGAAACAGCTCGGCGTGCTCGGCTCTGGCAGGTGATTTGCCCGCTCGCGTCTGATGCCAACGATCCAAGCACCTCAACAACCAGCGAGCGCGAAGCGGCACATACTAGACGTTGAACAGGCGAGCGAGATCAGCATCCGTTTCTTGCATCGTGGTGCTAGCGGTGGTCATATTCGTGCAAATTGCTTCCAGACCTTCCACGCCAACTTTTTGACAATCAGCCTGCCACACCTGCATAAGAGCGACAAACGATTGATAAGAAATGCCGTGCCATGTGGAGGCCAGATTATCCGCGTCCTGTACAACTTTGGCCAAACTGGATTGGAACTCGCTGATAATTGCCTGAAATCCACTTCGTACAGCAGCGATTTCCTCAGGACTCATTGAGATCAGGCCCATCATAAAACTCCTTCCTGGGAGCACTGCCCTATTAGCACAGCGCTCATGTTCCAAGTAATCATCCTCAATAGATTGAAAAGGGAAGCCTTGACTTTTTGCTCGGTGATATTCTCTTCTTCCGGCGCCTTGACATCCCTAGAAAATAAGACACCTGGCAGAAGACAAACACGGACAGCATGCTTATATACCGCCGCGCCTTTTACAGACTTTTCCAGAAAAGCCCCTGGCTCATTTACCAGGAGTTAGCCCGCTTGAGTCGCCGCAGAAATAGGAAGAGCCAGACGGATAAAATCCATGTGAGTTCCTGAAAAGAAGAGCGCTGCCCCTTTTTGGAGATGATAGCCTGCCTCGTTGATATTCTGCCGATAGGTCTCCGGCAGCGGAGAAGATAAACGATAGAGCAAGCGCGCATAGTCATTGCTGAGCTGATTAGCTTTTACCACGCCTCTCCACTGATGCCAATCCTCAACGGGCTTTCTGAACACCTTTTCTGCTATATAGACATTCTCGACCAGCACAGGCCCATCTTGTACCCTCAACGCCTGAATCCGCCGCACCACGGGTGCTGGATCGGCAGAATTCAGCAGCGCATCTGTAAAGTGGCACACCAGCGGAGCCGGGGAGGTCTGGTATTCGCTTAGATGCTGTCGCAATAGAGCCTCAACGGCCTTAAAAGCCCCGGCAGTATCTGTCTCTCCGCCCGCGCTGATAACAGGCACCCCGCGCTTGATCACCTCGGGTAGATCTCGAATACCCCCAAGCACATCTACAACTTTAGTTGTATAGGCCAGGATTGCCAGCTTATAACGCCGCTGCACTACGCCGTTATACACAGAACGACGAACCATCGCTTTCATTGCCTCTTTTAAGGCATCATTCACCACGTCCATTCTAGTCATCGTTCCATACGCTTCATTCATAGAATGACTTGCATCGATAAGATAGACGACCAGGGCAGGCGTCAGGACTGTAGCAGGCCGTGTAAACTCCATAGGACCTCTATTCTACTCCTTTTTAGCCTATTCTAAGATCTTCCTCCTTTTTGTCAAGAGTGTTCGGACTCTCTATAATCGGCAGAGAGGCAGGGCAGGTAGCTTGAAAAGCAAGCTGACATCTGATAAGCTGTCTATACGGAAACACAAGAAGAAATGAGTGACAGAGGAGTAGTTTGTAATGCCCGATGTACAAATTTTCGTGAGCTATATTTCTTCAAGCAGTGAGCCGGGGGCACAGGTGGCTCAGCAGCTTCTCCAGGATTTACAGGCTGCGGGAGGCAAAGTGGTGACCGCCGATGACAGTATCGCTGATGACGAGCTGGTCGAGTATCTTGATCGGCAGTTGCCTGACTGCCAGTATTTTCTGCTTGTGCAAACACCCAGCGCGTTGCAATCCCTTCGCGTACAAACTTCCCTCAACCTGGCTTTCAGCCTGGTAGCTCAGCAGCGGATGCGTGGGGTACTACACTTCCTCACCGAGCCAGCGGAATCTGAGGCAAAGGACCTGCTGGGACCGGTACAACGCTCCTTTGACGCCGGGAAGGATTATCCCCAGGCGCGCGATGCTCTCTTGCAGGAACTGGGCCTGCTCAAGCCCGCCGATCCAACGCCTGCTGCAACGAAGCTTTTGACTCCGTCTTTGCCAGCGCACTCCGGATCTGCTAGCCTGACTTCTGACTTGCTTCAGGCACCGGCTCCTCTTCCAGAGAGTAAACCTACCATGCTGTTGTCTCCTCAGCCGGTTGCCAGAGCTAGTAGAGTAGCTACGCCTCTCCCTCACTCGGCCTCTAAAACCTCCGGGGCGATTCCGCCTACGTCTTCTTTAGCCAGGAAAGTCGCTGTCAACTCACCGCTAGTTCTCCCACCCCCTGTTCCTGCCTCGTTAGATCGTCCCAGGCCGCTACCGTGGTGGCAACGCTCCAGATCTCGGCGGCTGGTTATAGGTCTGGCTGCGGTTGTCCTGCTCCTGGCGCTGGTTTCATCTCTTCTGGCAAGTACCACCTCCTTATCCAGGATAAGTCAAAATTCTCCGACTGCACAGCCCACCCCTACTCCTGGTCGAGGCCAACTTACTCCTACTGCCACAGCAATTCACAAAAATAAGCCTACCCCAACTGCCACAGTTGCGGCTGTTCCCACAAGGAGTCGGCCTACTCCTACTCCCACTCCCACTCAAACTCCATTTCTTGCTGCGGATACGTTTCACCGCGCTAATCAGCAAGGGTGGGGCAACGCCTCTGATGGGCAGACATGGGGAGCGGATGCTACTAATACCTCTCTCTTCTCGATTCGGCAGGATTCTGGGGTAATTACCAGCGGGCACAATGGACAACACATCGACGCTATCCTGGGGCCAACGACCGCAGATGCAGAAATCTTTCTTACTGGCAAAAGCAGCGAGCTTAGCATTCGCACAAATTTCGGGCCGGTTCTGCGTTGGGTTAGTCCAACGGTCTTTTATAAAGCCTTTATTGATGGTCGGGCAATAGTTCTATATGAAGAGGACAATGACGGGGGTTCAAACCTCGCTACCATTCCTTTTTCTGCGCAGAACAACCAATACTACAATTTCCTTTTTCGCATCCAGGGCAACACTCTCTCTGCACGAGTCTGGCTGGCAGGCACGCCCGAACCATCGCAGTGGATGATTACTGTTCAGGACGGAAGGATTCAAAGCGGCCGGGGGGGCATGCGCGTTACTCTTGATCCAGGCAACACTTGCACCTTTACAGCCTTTCAGGAGACCGCTCTTCCTTAGAGAAAACGCTTCTGCTTTCCACCATGCTCGCGGCTGCAAGCCGCGAGCCTTTCTGGCTCAAGTGCCGAGACTTGCAGCCGCGAGGGTCGTTACCACTGGTTATGGAGTTCTGTGAAGAGGTTACTGAGCTTGATGTCTACCTCTGCGAGAGTGCCCGCAGCTTTCAACAAATTCTGTGCCATCATGACCAGGCCCGTAATATAACAACCCATAGACAGGGTCAACCTCGACCTTGCCTCGGTCAGCGTCTCCAGAAGAGTATTGGCGGTTCCGCCAATCACAGGCACCCCGGCCAGTGAAGCAAGCACGTCTGTCAGATTGCTCAGGGATCTCACTGTGACCTGCGCCTCGTTATCAATCGTCTCGGCTCCTCTCACGCAAACCGAAGCAAAGTTAGTCAGAAGTTCGGAGCTAACTTTTACATCAGCAAAGCTCTGCAACCCGGTCGGGGTGCTTTCAGGATGGCCAACCAGGACACTAGAGGCAGCGCAGACCCTGGGACTCCACAGCAAATCGCTCAAATCCTCAGCGATCTTCCTGTTCGCGGCGTTCAGGAAATCACTGATTTGCTGCAAAGCAAGGTAGAGTCTGCCACCCTCTACTCCCTCCAGCAGTTCGTCAGAAGGGAAAGCGCCCATTTGTATGCCCGTCTGCCGTCCCGTCAGGCGCTCTATAGCCCTATCAATCGCTGGCAGCAGATTGGAGATACCGTCACTTAGGTCATCTACCACTGGCCCAGAGAGCGCAAGGAGGATGATATCGACGTTTGAAAGGTCAGCAGTGATCCCAGGATGGCCAAAATCTGCTCCAGCATAGAAACTGGACAAAGCAGTAATGTGAGCCCCCTGAAGGTCCCTCTGGATCTCTTGCAGGTACGCCTCGACCTCCTTATCCGCGCCCTCTATCGCATTGAAGATTGGGCCCTGGAACTGCGAGCTCGCGGCCTGCCAGCGCTGAATAAGTTCCTCTAGAAGTGCGCTGAGATTGGTAGGAACATCAAAAATTGAGTCCATATTACCCTGACACATTTATTGTACTAACTGTAAAAGACATTTCAGGAGGGTAGAAAAGGGACAAAAATAGATTGCCAGACGATGCCTGCATTCTTTATCCTTATTACACTCTCACTGAGATAAATTTCGCGCGCAGAAGATTGTCTCAATCAACAAGACTTTGAAGCGACGTTTCAAAGCGCTATAATATATTTACATATTTTTCTGATTGCTGGTCGGATGGCTTTGTATCACCTCGTCTGGTTAAAAATTATATACGAGAGGCAACCCAAGGCAAGTAAATTGGCTACATCTGCCAGCTTATCGATACGCAGAGTTCTTTGGATGTCTGGAATCTGACGGCAAACGTGTCTATTATATAGGGGATTGTTTTCTCCGGCTGGATACGAGGATGGCCTGCGCGCAGAAGGAGCTATCCATCCTGAGCTCCGAGCTCAGCAACTTCGGCCATTCCTTCACCCAGGCGAGGAGAGCCGTAACAAATTTTTCTTTAAGAAAGGGCGCTCTATGCAAATAGCACTCGCCAGGATAGTAAGTGCGCTACATTCACATCCTGTAAAGCTTGCAGAGGCGGCCCTGGTGATCACCGCATTCTATTTCGGCCTGAATATCCTGGCAGCCCCGCACATCTATGCAATGGCAATAGGCCAGCAGACAGGCAGCGGCGGCAATGCTACGCTGGCTGCCGTAAATACGGCAACGATTGCCTTTCGCGAAGGGCTGGAGGCGGTTCTGATCCTGGCCTCACTTATGGGAAGCCTCAAACGAGGGGAAGCACGCAAGTTACGGCTCCCTCTCTGGCTAGGTGCAGCTCTTTCCCTTGTGGCAGTCGTGCTGACCTGGTTGCTGGCTGCCGGTATTTTAAATGTTCTAGCAGACTTTGGCGAGCGTTTGGAAGCTGTCGTCTCACTTATCGCGGTCTGTGTTTTGCTTCTTATCACCAACTGGTTCTTCCACAAAGTTTACTGGACAGGCTGGATAGCCAATTTCCACAAAAAGAAAGGCAAGCTGGTAAATACGGAGGTTGGTCGCTGGATTGGTCTCGTTTTCCTCGGCTTTGCCAGCACCTACCGTGAGGGATTTGAGGTTGTTCTCCTTTCCCAGGCCATCGTCTTGCAGGCAGGAAGCAGAGCCGCACTGACAGGTATCGGGCTGGGTTTTCTGGGAGTATTGCTTGTAGGAATTATTGTTTTTGGCCTACAGGTAAAACTACCTTACCAGAAAATGTTGGTCGTCACCGGGATACTAATTGGCTGGGTGTTGTTCCTGCTGGTCGGGAACACCGTAGACACTTTCCAGTCCGTAGGCTGGTTGCCAGTACATCCCATCGGCACTTTCCATTCTCCGACCTGGCTGACTCTGACCCTGGGAATCTTCCCGACTTGGGAAGGTATTCTACTCCAGTTGGCAGCGGCGATTTTTGTGATTGGCAGCTTTTTTCTGGCACGACACCAGCAACACCAAAAAAATCAGGTACAAACAGGAGAAAGAGTACAAGGATTTGTCTCTTTTCCAAAAAGATTTCTTGAGAAGATCCTGGAACTTATTCCTATGCCAAAGGCCAGACATCTCACAGACAAACCGGTCAGTGAGGTTATCGTCGTCGAGCAAGGCCGCGTCGTTGAGCGCGGCACTCACGAGGCTCTACTGTCCAGAAATGGGCTGTATGCTCACCTCTACCGCGAACAAGTCGCTAAAGCTCTGAGCAGAAAGAAAGAGAATGATAGAATGGAATCGTCTCTTCGCATTTTTATCAGCTCTGCCACTCCAGAAGATGAGCGGGCTATGGAAGTGGCTCAGCGACTTCTCTACGATCTTCAGGCGGCGGGCGCTGAAGTGGTCACCGCAGACGCGACTGTTGCCAGAGAAGACTTTGTCACCTATCTCAACCAGGAGTTATCCCGCTGCCAGTATCTCCTACTTGTGCAGACTCCTCTGGCCCGGAAGTCCCTACACGTCCAGACCTCCCTCAATGTAGCTTTCAATCTGGTAGCCCAGCAGCGAATGAAGGGCGTCCTGCGTCTGGTTGCGGTGCCGGGCGAGAACGAGACAGAACAGCTTTTCTGGGGAAAATCACACGTCTACGATGCCAGTGAAGATTATGCAAGTGCTCGCGACCAGCTCTTTCTGGAACTGGGTCTGCTCAAATCTCAGGAAAAGTCGTTAGATCTCGTTCATCACGCCCCTACCATTATCCAAACCAACCGGATGCTTTCCACGACGGTCGAGAGGTCACTCTCTGTACACCAGTCTGCATCCCAGGAGGAGCTGCATACGAGCCGGGACGATATACTCTTAACAAGAAAATCGGCTAGAATAGAAAACAGGAGATCACGTTATCACGCTGCCGCTTTACAACAATCAACCTCATTGGGCAATATACAAGAAACATCTGTACAGGCGCTACAAAGACCGTCGGCACAGAGGCAATTGACGAAAAGGATCTACGCGTCAAACACAACCAGGCCAGCTTTGTCAACACATGTGAAGATGCATCGCTCCGCTCATCCTCAAGACAGAACCATCCATTATCAGATTACGGAAGAAAAGGAGATTTTCCAGAGGGGCGACGAAAGAGTCAGCGAGTGGCGCAAGCAGCCTTCCAGGGAAGTCCACTGGCTCTTCCCAGTCGGCATGGGAATGCTGGTAATGCTGGCGCTCATGGTTGGAGGCATATATTTCACTTCCTGGTGGAAGAGCTATCAATTAAATACGACCTACGGCTTTCCTCGTACCTGGCAAACCGATCAGGTTGTTGGCATTGACCATGATAGCTCCTTGCATCCAAGTCATTTCATCTTCGAAAATCTTAATGGCCATGTAATCTTTATCGTCATTCCAGCCGGCGATTTTACAAAAGCGAGGATTTACAGCGTCGCTACCCTTAGTGGCGACGACGTTGCCAGTATCCCTGTTACAGCTACGTTCAAGGATATGAACCGAGATGGAAAGCCCGATATTTTTATTCATATAGGTGATCAAACCATCATTTATTTAAATACTGGTACAGGCTTTCAGCCAGAACGGTAGACATTGCCAGTGCTATCCTTTCGGTGCCGAGAAAAAGGAGTTCAGCCCGATGCTGAGTGAAAATCATGCTGAAGCTACTTCTCAAAGAAAAAATGATATATGTGAAGAGGATCTGGTCACACGAGCTCAACGCGGCGAAACTCAAGCGTTTGAGGTGCTCTACGAGCGCTATAGCGCTCGCATCGCGCGTCATATCACGAGTATTGTCAAGGATAGCAGCGCTGGCAGCGAGCTTATGCAAGATACGTTCATCAAGGTATGGGAAAGGTTAGCTGACTTGCGTGATCCTTCGCGCTTTCCTAGCTGGCTCTATCGGATCGCCACCAACAAAGCCTATAACTATCAGAGGCATATCAAGCTGATGCGCCAGGTATCTCGGGAGGCCCAGGAGCAAGAGGCCACGACGACTGGCGCTGACCTGGAGCGACAGGTAGAGGAAAGAGAACTGGTATGGAGCATCTTAGCGCGCATGACTCCTACCTATCGTTCTTGCTTGATCCTCTATTTCTTACAGCACATGCCCCGCCAACACATCTCGGTAGAGCTGGGAATTAAAATATCTAGTATTGATAAGTATCTCAGTCGGGGAAAAAAGGAATTTCGTCGAGTACACGCCCAGGTGGTCACTCAAGATGGGAAAGGTAACCCCACTAATCATGAATAAGAGCGGTACACAAAAAGCAGCCAGTATCCAGCCCTATACCGACCTTTAATTACGCAATGTACCTGGCTAACGCTTCACAGTGTCCCGGCGTCCCCAATCAACTGAAACGCGGCCCAGAAGTAGGGATGGGCGTAATGCAGGCGACCGGAGGAGCGAGCACGCTGGAGGAAGGCTCGCTGGGCGCTGGAGAGCGCCGCGGCTTTGGTATAGCCGCTGAGCAGAGCCTGGTAAAAAATTTCCATGAGTTCGGCGGAGCTGGCATCGTCCACTTTCCAGAGGGTGGGCAGCAGCGAGGCGGCTCCGGCGTAGAGGAAGCCGCGACCGAGACCAATTACTTCATCGCCGCCGCCAATGCTGGCCCGCCCGGTCTCGCAAGCGCTGAGCGTAACTAGCGAGCAGGCAGAGAGATCCAGGTTGAAGACCTCGATGGTACTAAGCTGGCGGTCGGCTAGCCGGATGCTGGAAAAGTTGGGTGCGTCGAGGCGGAAGAGGCCATGCGCGGCGATATGCACAATCGGGCAAACGGGCGCGACCTCGCGCAACAGAGTGGTGGTAGCAGCCTCGTTGAGTACACAGTGCGCGCCCAGGCGGCGGGCAACAACTTCGGCTTCACGAACCGCGTAGGTCAGGCGCCCATGGTCGGAGAGACCCATGACTAGCGAGTTTGATAGATTGACGCCTCTCGTTCGCACGCGCAGGCCGCGCTGCTGGCACACGTCCAGGAGCGCAACCGCTGGTAGATAAGAGATGTGCAAGCGCTCCACCAGAAAGCGCTGGCCGTCGAAAAGGCAATGGAAAGGCAGATAATGCAGCATACCATAGGGGATGATTGTTAGATGTGTATCGGCAGATAAGATATCGTCCAGCGGGGCAAGCAAGAGCTGATAGAGACGCTGCAAGAGGCCCAGGCCATTCTCGCACAGGCTGGCAAAGCCGGAGCTATAGTCCTGTGCGGCGCTGGCCTGGGCCGTGAGATCGAGGTTGACACGCCACAGCGACAGGAGCCGTTCCAGCTTCGGAATCGCCCCTTCGACACAATGAACCTCGATTGATTCATGGGTTAGCTGGAAGATATAGAGATCCTGGCCAGCCTGGTAGTACTCCAACAGAAGAGATTGTGGCGAGAGCTTGCGGCCAAGATCGCTCACCAGCGTACTGCCCCATCGCACACGCGGGCGGGCAACCAGATCGCCAGCCAGGCGCAACTGCATCTGTTCAAGTAACTGCTCGATTTTGCGCTCGCGTTTCTGCATCTCCTGGCGGGCCTGGCCGGGCTTCATAGAACGGATACGCATAATCGCCGTGTCGCTAAGCTTCGCCTCGTTCTCCGTCTCGTAGACAAGCGAGCTATACCAGGCTTGCTCCTCGCGCAGACGCGCCAGATCCTCCAGAATAGCCTCACCGGCCTTATCTCCGGCCCGCAGGCGAATGTCAATATTATTGCGTAGGTAATCTCCCAACACGCGTGACTTGGCCTTCTCCACATAGACCAGCGCCTCATCTTTACTGCCGCGTTTGAGCGCCAGAATGACCGCGCGCTGATAAATCTCTGCTTTGTCCTCCAGGAAGCTACTGCGCTCATCCAGCACCAGGTGTCCCTGCACTTCGTCAATACCTTCAATCGCCTGATCATAATATCGCGCTGCTTCCTCCAGATTGCCACTGCGCTCGGCGATCTGACCAAGCAGAGCATCACAGCGACATTTAAGATCGAGCAAGCCCTGGCCTCGCGCAATATCCAGCGCTTGCATGCAAAGATCCTGGGCTGCAAGGATATTGCCCTGAATAAACAGGATACGCGCTTGCAAGATAGATGCACGAGCTAGCTGGGGCAGCGCCTCCTGCTCAGCAAAGATATCCGCGACATAGCGAGCCTCGCGCAAGCTGGCCTCAATTTGACCGGAGGCGAAATAGAGTTCAGCCTGCGACAGGCGCACACGCGCGGCCAGACCCATAAAGCCAATCTCTTCTAGAATGAGGCTGGCCTCGCGCAATTTTTCATCGGCGTCACGCACATCGCCCTTGAGCATAGCCGCCTCGGCCTGATACATCAGTGAGTGCGCCAGGTTGTGGCGATTGCTGGGCGAATTACGAAAATAGGTCACAGTCTCGCCCGCCAGTTCATACGCCTCCTGAGCGCGATTCAGGCGCAGCAGGCAAACACAGGTCTGCTGCGCGACTTCGGCAGCCTCAAGCAGCATATTATGGCTCTGAAAGGTCGCGCGGCTGCGATTGAACAAGAGCAGGGCCTGGCTATAATGGCCCTGCGCGGCAGAGATCTGGGCGATATTCAACTCCTCGCGTGCTACCGCGACCTCCTGGCTGCGATGATTGGCAAAGGTCGCGCGGGCCTGCTCATGCAGAGCCACCGCCTCGCGAAAGCGCCCCTGAGCTGCCAGGGTGATCGCTTTGTTGCCACGCGCACGTGCAACATAGAGATCGACGCCCTCACCCTGCAATGCATATGTTTCAATTGCTCGATCAAAAAGGCGCAAAGCCTGGTCATACTGACCCAATTCGTAGTTGATTAGCGCAGCGTTGACATCGATCTGGCCAGCGCGCACCAGCTTGCCGTAGCGCATAAAGACCTCACGCGCGGCTGCGGCATCGCGTAGAGCCTCGCCGGTGCGGTTCAGGCGCAGGCAGGAACTGACGCGGCCAATCCGCGTGCGCGCCCAACCAACTTCATCGCCAATAGCCAGGAACTCATCGCCGGCAGCATCCAGAAATGGCAGCGCATCCTGGTCCCGATCCATGCGTCGCAAGGCATCGCCACGCGCCATCAGGCCCAGAGCATGTACATACTGTATCTGCAGAAGATCACCGATAAAAATCAGGTGGCCCGCCATCATAAACGAGATCTGCGAGTCCCTGGTCCACTGGTGATCAGCCTCGCGTTTAATCAACTCTACCAGCTCATTGATGGCAGAATCGTCAAACGCCGGTAGCCAGAGCGTAAGGAACCGGCGTCCTTCTTCTTCACTTTTGAGGAGGAGAAGCGTAACCATTTCTTGTGGCGTCATAGGTGATTGCGTCCCAACTTTATCCGATTGTACCAATCTGCTCTATTCTAAACGATTGGGAGGTTATTTTCAGCGGATGAAAAATCAACCTGTTCCGCCCAGAGAGAATTATACAGAGCACCGGATGCCAGAGTTGACTGGCATCTGGTGCTTTACAAGGAGATGATGCGTTTCCTACTGATCCTGAGCCTCAAGGGAAATATGCTCAATCACAATAATGCCATCCGCAGATTGCAACTCTAAGGTATAGGTAGCCGGGGCGAGCGACGAGAAGACAAAGTTTCCCAGTTCGTCTACATTCTGAGCAGAGACTGTCTCGGTTTGGGAAGAGAGCAGAACGGGCATGCCTCTGAGAGCCTCCAGGGCAGCGTCCTTGCGCGT
Source organism: Ktedonobacteraceae bacterium (assembly GCA_035294465.1). Classification (GTDB taxonomy): domain Bacteria; phylum Chloroflexota; class Ktedonobacteria; order Ktedonobacterales; family Ktedonobacteraceae; genus Paraktedonobacter. The sequence goes on from DATGKW010000136.1 coordinate 41,419, forward strand.
CACAAAACCAATCAACTGGAGCAAGTCTGTGCGTCCGGTTTCACGCTCGACCTGCAAGGAAATACTGAAATCTTCCGCCGTATAGCGCCGGGGCCAGAGAGTGGACGGGGCCGTATTTCGCTGATAGGCCAGACGAGGCTGAGGCGGCAAAAGCGTTGCAACAACGCGGCGAGTTCCAGATCTGGCCCGATCCAGCAAACGATTCAGCGCTGCTCCAATCTCCTGTGGTTGTACATGGTGGTTGTTCTGCGCCGTATTGGGAACAGAGAGCTGACCGGGTTGCACTACAGGCATTGGATCGCCGGCAAGAAACTCATTCAGGGCTTTTAGCTCTGCTGCGCAGGACACACAGGTTTGCAGGTGAAGCCTGACTGCCAGCGCGGTTTCTGTATCGAGCAGACCCAACTGATATTCCCCAAGTACCTGAGCGGGAGGACAATCCCAGCGATAGAGCTTGCTGAGAAGCGAAAGCTCCAGGCGATGGTAATCCGCCAGCCGGACAGAACAGCGTGGGCAACGCGCTAAATGCTGCTGCACTACCGGCCTAACCCTCTCCCCGGCCAGGTAAGCCAGCAACTCTTCATCGCGAACAAGCCCTGGTTCACTACACTCCATGAGCCTTTCCTCATTGTTCATAGTGATAGCGGCCGGAGATCCATACAGCCAGGGCATGGCGCAAGGTACTCCAACCGTGCTGCAAACGCCAGCTCACCGGACGACTCTCCCCAATCGTCGATTGGTTTACCTGAGCGTGCAGGCTTTTTGTCTTTATGATTAGAATAAACGAACAAACTTCTGCTATTCTGCCATCCTCGCGGCAGTCTGCAAAGAGTATGAAAACATTGTCAGGGACACAGCCGGTCACTACCGCCGATCCTTAAACAGTGATAGGAGACGGCGATTGCGCCGCAAACGCTCCAGGACGTTGCGTTTAATCCGATAGACATCCTCAACCGAGGGAAAGAACTGCTGGTGCTGCGTGCAAATTTCTGCGGGCTTCATTCCCTGGACATAGGCCAGATAAATGAGCAAACGTTCATCTTCACCATTCAGTTCCTCTTGAATTACCTGCCAGAGACTTTGAACAGACAGGCCGGAAATCACGTCCTCAGCCGGGTCCTCACTTGATGGTTCCTGCTCAATCGCCTCCAACGTCTCCTCATAGAGACGAGTCTGGCGGGCGCGCACCTCATCCGCGATCACGCTATGCACACACATCTTCAAATATTTTAATAGAGCGGCCAGTGAATCGAAGTTCCTCATCTTGGCCGGAGTTAATGCCTGAGCGAATTTGGCAAAGGCGGCGTTCACTAGAGGAGCGCCGCCATCCTGGCCAAGCAGGGAGGCCGCGCTTTGATGCTGATTTACCCAGGTAAGGACAAGAGGAGCATATTGCTGATAGATACAGGTCCAGGCATCCTCATTCCGCCCGGCAATTGCCCGCCGGAAGAGTTCCAGGCAATAGCGATCATTTGAGGTAATATTGCGCAGAAACTTATTCGTCTCCTCTGCACAACAACGCGCCAGGTCGTCAACCGAGAGAAGATCTGCTGCCGGAGCTTTTTCGCCGCGATCACCTGGCACAAACTCAGAACCAGACGAATGAGAGGGCATGCCAGCCTCCACAAGTGCTATGATATCCAGGCTTCCAATCCAAGCGCACGCCCTGGGCATAAAATTCGCGCGCGGCTTCTATTATCGCATATTTTTGAGGAAAAAGTGTAGACACTTTGCCCAAAAAGTACCGCAGGAGGAACCAGTTCAACGTTGATTCTTTAGAGCAACGAATCAGGTAAGGCATATTTCCTAGAAACCCTGTCAATTTTGTCAGAAAAATCGGGGTGTGGTATGCTAGGTGCGTGAACCTGAGCCTTTTTGTGCATCTCGATCTCGTAGTTGGTAAAAAAGTTTACACATGACGAAAAAGTGCGTCTGGGAATGTGGCCGATACTTCCGGCCGGCGTACAGGTAGAGGGGGTTTGAGCATCCCCGAGAAACATGCCCCCCAGGGGGCGCTTATCGAACGGTGACACTCTTCTTCGCCTCAAGGGCGGGGCAAATGTCACAGTCATGGTGAAAGATCATGTCACAGCAGCCAAAAACGGAGACAGATCGGCTGGCAAATGTGATCCAGGTGCTTCAACTGGGTCAAAAAACGGGCAGGCTGGTCGTCGAGCGCAATGAAGGCCCGCTTTTTGAACAAGGAATCATTCTCTTTCTCAATGGACAGGTCATCCAGGCAAGCGTCAATCAGCAACAGGGACCGGACGTTCTGGCCTGGTTGAAAAGTTGGGGCGCCTGCCGCTTTACCTTTACTCCTGAGCAACGCCCTGGCACGCTAGCCCAGACACCTGCTACGCAGTCTCCGACATTCACTACAGGAGGTTCGGGCTATTATCGCGCGATTAACAGCCATTCACAAACGGCTCCTTCAACGGGGCCAATCTCTTCGCAACAGGATATATCTGCCAGAACGACTGGCACCTTAGGTAGCGCAGGGCCACCGCGCATTCCTCCAGCATGGCTCGTCACGCCTTATCGCACCCGCAACATGGAAGACGGCATGCACTTGATTGAACAAATGGGCCTTTCACGTACCCACCGGCGCTTATTCCTGCTGATCGATGGTGGACGCACGGTAAAAGAGTTGATACGTCTGATGGCACATGATCCACAGGATGTTTTGAGACTCTTGCAAGATCTGGAACGTGCAGGCGTTATTCAACTATGAAGGATGGTTTACTATGTCACAAACAACGGATCTCCCACGACGCCGTAGACTTCCACTCGCAGTTCGTCTTTCCTTCGTTCTGATCCTGGCCGCTGTCGTGCCGCTGATGGTCACCTTGTTTTTCAGTGAAAGGCAGGCCAGCCAGGCATTGACAGATCAGGCTAGCCAGTCGATGGCAACCGATGCCAGTACGCGCGTCCAGTTGATCGATAGATATTTTACCGAACGTATGCTCGATGCCGAGACACTTACTCAAGTATCGTCAACGATCAGCTTCGTGGCCACTCCTCCGGTGGCGCCCGTGGCGCCCGTGCCTCCTACCAGCCCGCAGTATTCGGCGTACCAGGCATACCTGGCCTATCAGAATGCCGCGCTGCACGCATCTTATGCCCTCATTGCTGGTAAAGTACGAGACAGCAACTATCTCATCTGGACGCTTTATAACAGCCGGGGTGACGAACTCCTCGCTTACCCTCAGAACACCAAACCCTATCAGTATGGGCGGTACCTGATCCCTCCTGAGCAACTGAAAGAGATACAAAGTGACAAAACAGGGCAGGCTTTTATCTCACCTGTCTATTACGATGCGTCTATCCACAAAGCATTTGTTGATATATATGCACCTATTTATGCGAACGGAACACCCAAAAGCCCGTTCATCGGTTTTATGCGCGCATCACTTGACCTGGATTACATCTGGGGTATCGTACAAGACGATAAGGGCATTGGTAACAGTGGTAGTTCGTTTATTCTTGATCAGAACGGCGTGCGGATCGCGGACACTAACAGCAAATCGAGCGCTCTCTTCACTGCGGTAGCCCCAATCGGCCCAACCCTTCAGCAGCAGATTACCAGCGAGAACTGGTATGGTCAGAACGGGAACGTTCCACAGGACTTGAACCAGACATTGGCCAGCTACGTCATGAGCAACAATACCAATGCGAACAGCTTCAGCCTGACGTTGGGAAACACTGACTATCAGGTAGGAGAGAAGAAAGCCTCGACGGTACCCTGGACGTATTTTGTGATCAGCCCGAACAGCGTTGTCACCCAGGCGGCGAATCAGCAGATAACGACCACGATCACGGTTGCTGTTATAGTGGCTCTCATCGCAGCTCTGCTTGGTCTGCTGGTATCCGGGCGTATTACGCGCCCGATCATGCGTTCGGTCGCCCAACTGCGCGAGAACAGCGAAGCGCTTAATATCCTGGCGAAAAAGCAGCAAAGCGCCTCCTCTGAGCAGCTCTGGGTAGTTGATTCGATCCAGATAGGTCTGCAATCGGTGCAGTACTACACAGATGCCACGCGCATTGCCGCGCATCGACTGAGCGAGATTGGTACGGAACTGGAGCGGAACTGGCGCAGGCAGAACATCGAAACCATTAAACAGGGACTGCAACAGGTAATCGGCGCGGGCAATTACATCGAGAAGGCCACACATTACCAGAGCGACAGCAGCCAGAAGCTCTCCACTGCCATCAAAGTCACCTCGCAGGTAAACGAGCAACTGGCCGACGGTGCCATCTCCGCCACAGAGGCCGCTTCGCAACTGGAGCAAGTGGTCAATGACCTGCGTAGTGTTATTGGCCAATAGTCACTTAGAACAAACAAAGAGAGCCTTACTCAAGGCGGTAAGGCTCTTTTTCTCGTTATCTGCTCTCGACCGGTACGGTCGAGAAAAAAGAGAGAGGAGCGAATCAACCAGCGACAATCAAAGCCACGCCAATACCAACAAGGGCACCGACCAGCACCTGCACCGGGGTATGACCGATGAGTTCGCGCAGGCGCTGCTCTGCGAAAGGTTTTCCTTGAAAGGCATCGTCGATCATCTGATTGAGAATACGCGCCTGAATACTTACGGCGCGGCGTACACCCGCTGCATCGTACATCACAATTCCGGCGAGCACAGCAGCGACGGCAAACATGGGCGAGCCAAGGCCAGTGATGCGACCAGTAGCAGTCGCCAGGCCGGTCACCAATGCTGAATGTGAGCTGGGCATGCCACCGGAAGAGACTAGCCGGCCCAATTTCAATTCACGATAGCGAATACACTCATAGACAGTCTTTGAGATCTGGGCAACCGCCCAGCCCAGTAAGGCCGCCACCAGGATACGATTATTTAACAGGTCTTGCATCTGCTTTTCAGCATTCCTCCTCGCACCAGCGCTATACCAGGTCCAGCGGCTCGGTCTCCAGATCCCCGTTATTTGTCACGCGCAGTTGTTGCACCCGCAGTTCAGCCTTCTGCAGCAGGTCATGGCAGTGCTGCGCGAGCTTCATCCCTTCCTCATAGCACTCCAGGGCCTGCTCCAAAGAGAGACGACCATCTTGCAAAGCCGCAACAGACTTCTCCAATTTTCCAAAAGCTTCTTCATACGACAGAGTCGCTATTGCATCCATGTCCATTGAACATCCCCCAGGCAAGATACTCTGCTTGCCTCCAGATTACTGTGTCGTGTGTACCTGAGCAGAAATACGCCCATCAGCTACCTGAATATCCAGATCATCGCCCGGTTGAACCTGCTGGATGCTGGTGACAACGCGCTGGTCTGCGGCACGACGCACGACCGAAAAACCGCGCGCAATCGTGAGCAGAGGACTGAGCGAGTGCAGGCGCAGAGCTGCGCCTCTCAACCGTTCGTTCTGAAGCGCCAGTTTATGCTGCATACCGGTTTGCAGCGTTTCAATGGTATCATCAAGTTGCTGCTGCAGACGCTCCAGTTGTGAGCGTGGAGTCTGGCGGGCCAGTTCACGATTGGCCTGATCCAGCTCTTCATGGCAGCGCAGCAAAAAATCATCCATCGACGTTGCCAGAGCCTGCTCACACGCTCGAACATTGGCCAGCCAATCGGCGATGTTGGGAACAGCCGCGGTGGCAGCAGCGGTTGGGGTCGAAGCGCGTACGTCCGCAACAAAATCGGCGATGGTAAAATCGGTCTCGTGGCCAACGCCGCTGATCACCGGAATACGCGAGCGCGCAATTGCCCGCGCAACGATCTCCTCGTTAAAGGCCCAGAGTTCCTCGATTGAGCCTCCGCCACGAGCAACAATGACAACATCGGCCTCTCCATGCTCATTGAGCAGGTCAAGGGCCTGCACAATCGAGACCGGCGCCTCGGCTCCCTGCACCAGAGTTGGTGCAAGGACAACCCGCGCCAGTGGATAGCGCGTGCGCAAAACGCGCAGCATGTCGCGCAAAGCTGCAGCCTGAAGCGAAGTCACGATGCCTATAACTGCCGGAACTGGCGGTAACGGGCGTTTACGTTCGGCATCGAAAAGACCTTCGGCTTCCAGGTGCCTTTTAAGCTGTTCAAAGCGCAGGAAAAGCGCCCCATCTCCGAGTAATTCAACCTGGTCAACATATAGCTGCAGCTTGCCGTCGCGCTCATAAAAGGAAATACGTCCTCCGGCAACAACCGCCATCCCATCGCGCAACTCTAGAAACGCGGACTGCCGGCGAGCCTGCTTAAAAAACACGCAATGCACCTGCGCCTCCGCGTCCTTGAGAGTGAAATAGCAATGGCCAGAAGGATAGGTCTTACAGCCAGATATCTCGCCGCGCACCCGGACATCCTGTACCAGATCATCTGCCTCCAACAGTTCTTTAAGATAGCGTGAAAGCTGCGCCACGCTAAAAACCGGTGGAGTTTCAGGGAACAGCATCAGATGGCCTCCGCCTCGGAGTCATCGAGTGTGACCAGGGCCTGGCCATATTCTACAGGCTGCCCGTCACGGACATGGATCTCGACCACTCGCCCTGCCACTGTTGCCTCGATTTCGTTAAATACATTTAATGACTCGATTGTGCCCACCAGTTGCCCGGCTTTGACATGATCACCTACGGCGACCAGCGTGCCACCGCGAGGCTTGAGCCAGGGGTGGAATATACCTACCAGTGGGGCCTTGATAATATGCCGGCTCGCCACACTACTCTCCCGCTCATCCATAGCATCCATAGGAGCCGCACCGTTGCTAGAGGCGGCATACGAGAGAACCTGGGGAGTTGTTTGCATAGAGCCATCCGGCGCTTTCACCTTACGCAACACTAGATGCATGTCTTCGTTGTCGCGTTTGAGTTCCAGCTCTGCGACATCACTGTGATCCAGCAAGCGAACAAGCCTCTGGATCTGGCCAATGCTCATTACTTCGGCTACGCCATCCGTCATCCCAGACAGCGCCTCTTCCTCAGAAGAACTCACTGAGGTAGCGGCCTTTTTCCTATCCATCGTTTTTCTTCCACTTTCTGCATTGAAAGCAATCAGGCGCGCTCTACATAAGCGCCTGTCGTCGTATTCACACGGATCATATCACCGGTCGAGATAAAGAGTGGGACCTGGACAACCAGGCCGGTTTCGGTCGTCGCCGGTTTGGTGCCCCCGGTAGCTGTATCACCTTTGAAACCTGGTTCCGTATACTCGACGCGCATGACAACTTTTTCGGGCGGCTCAACAGAGATCGGTTGGCCATCCAGCAGAATCAGATCAAGCTCCAGGCTGTCGATCAGATAGTTCTTTGCGTCGCCAAGCTGCTCGGCGCTTAACACGATATCATCATATGTCCGCATATCCATAAAATGATACTGGTCGCCATCTTGATACTGATACGTCACTGTGCTATGTTCCAGAGTGATACGCGGGAACTTATCGCCAGCATCACACGTGCGATCAAACGTCGCGCCTGAGCGCAGATTGCGCAGCTTCATGCGGACAATTGCACCACCGCGCCCGATCTTCACATGCTGCCAGTCGAGAAGGGCGCATGGTTGGCCTTCAAACTCAAAGGTTATCCCTTTTTTCAGGTCCCCTGTCGAAATCATAGAAACTCCTCTTTAACGTTGAATCACCAGATTGGTAGGTGATTGTGTCAATCGCTCAAAACCTTCTGCGGTGACTACGCCGCTATCTTCGAGGCGCAGGCCACCCCAGCCGGGAATATAGACGCCTGGCTCAACCGTGACCACCGAACCTGCGGGCAGCAGCGCATCTTCGGGCGCCCGCTGCGAAAGGGCCGGCCCTTCGTGAATCTCCAGGCCGATGCCGTGACCGGTGCCATGAATATACTGCTCACCCAGATCGTGGGCAACCAGAATGTCGCGAGCAAGCGCGTCGGCCGCCTGGCCTGAAATACCGGCACGCAGACCCGCTTCACAGGTCCTCATTGCTAGCAGCACGATTTCGTACAACTCAACCATGCGCGCCTCAGCCGGCTCGCCCAGACAGATAGTGCGTGTCATATCGGCGCAATAGCCCTTATAGCGAGCGCCCATATCGATAGTAATCAGCTCGCCGGGCTGGACGCGCCGCGAACTGGCACGAGCGTGGGGCATCGAGCCGTTCGGGCCAGAGGCAACGATGGCCTCAAAAGCCGGTCCATCCGCGCCCAGTTCCAGCATCTTGCGTGTCATCTCCCATTGAATCTCTTTTTCTGTCATCCCTGGCTCGATCCAGCGGCACAGATGGGCAAAAGTCTGGTCGGTAATCGCTGCGGCACGGCGCAGCATCTCAATCTCCCGCGGCTGCTTCACCAGCCGCAGTGTATTGACATAGCTTTTTTCGTAGGGCACCAGTTCAGCCGCGCCTTTAAACGCCTCGTTGAAGCGCGTATATTCCGCGTAAGCGAGATGAGCCGACTCGAATCCAACTCTGGCCCAGCCTGCCTCACGCACAACCTCAGAGAGCACAGGAGCATATTCACGCGCCAGAGGCGGTGGCACCACTATCTCCCAGCCAGTTGCCTCTCGCTCGGCTACCTCTTGATACAGCGAGTTGGTTAGTATTATCTGCCTCTCCTGGCTCACCAGGAGCATACCTGCGCCTTCCCTATCATCGTTCAGCCAGCTACTCAAATACGAGCGATTTTGCGGCTGCGTGACCAGAAAAGCATCCAACCCCTGTTCGGTTAGCCAGACGCGTACTTGTTGGATCGCCTCTTGACTCATAATTTTTCCTTCGCGTGTGCTTCATGGATCAGCTCAACCAGCACTTCCAGGGCCAGGAGATAACCGCGCCAACCCACGCCAACGATATGCCCGCGAGCGATCGGAGCAATCATCGATTGGTGCCGAAATCCTTCACGGGCATAAATATTGCTTAGATGGACCTCTATTGCGGGAATGCTCACGCCAGCCAGCGCGTCGCGTAAGGCAATAGAATAGTGGGTAAGCGCTCCAGGATTGATGATAATGCCGTCCGCCTGGGCCGCGCGTTGCTGAATAAAATCGATGAGCGCGCCCTCGTGATTCGACTGAAAAGCCTCAATGCCAGCCTCTAATTCCTCGCCGCGTTTGTGCAGCATATCAACAATCTGCGCGAGCGTTGTTGAGCCGTAAACGGCCGGCTCACGCGTCCCCAACGTATTCAAGTTCGGTCCATTTATGACAAGAATACGCATCGTCATATTCTCGTACCTCTCTCAATCGCTCTTACCCCTAATCAATCCCTTCTCTAGAGGAAAGACTCTGCTATTTTCGTGGGTGAGCATTTTCCTGGAGAATCGGCACTTAGCAGGCTAAGCCGATTACGCTTTTTCCTGGCCTATAATACCATAAACTGGAAGGCCTGTCAGCTTACCATATCCTCGGTAAACCAGAGATATCCATTGGGGGCCACGTAGACGCCGATGCCGATAAGGTGCAGGGTTGTACTGAAAAGGTGGATACGATGCCAACCTCCAGGCGCCTCGTGAGCCATGCTTTCCTGAACGGAAGCGACGCCAGCCCAGGGCGTCGGATAGGGTCCTGCCTCACCAATATTTTCCCCACAATCGCTCTGACCGGCGAATCCCTCATTGGCGATGCGCTGGCATTGTGTCATGCCATCGGGGCAGGTATGGCTGAAACCGCAGTGGTACATGTTCCAGCTATGCAGAAGAGCACCAGAAGCCAGGGTTGAGTTCCAGGCAAAAGGAGGAAGGCCACAGGCCGCGCGGTCGGAATTAATCAGTTGGAAGAGCTGCTGAGCGATTTGCTGCGCTTCTGAGGTCACGGGGGCCGACCCGTAGGGAGCCGCCAGTGTTCCGTTTTTTGCCGGAACAGCCGTTGTCTCGTTGCTGTAAATGATGCAGCTTGAGGCCGAAGACGGAGAAGACGAGGATGAATGCGACGCAGGAGTTGGCGTCACCTGCTGATTGACAATTGAGAGAGGCGGAGGAAACTGTTGCGCAACATTGCTGTCGAGCGGCTTGCCCGCAGGACCATGTGATGATGAGGATTGAGAGGGCGTTTTAGAGGCACAGGCCGCAAGCAATATTAGCAAAAAGAGAGACAACAAACTCCAACAATGTCTTCTCACAAATACCAGCCTTCCTGATTAACACTCCTTCGTTGCTCAGTCCTGTGTAGTGTAGCATTGATCGCCAGCACCTATGCATACATATGCATCGATCTGGTACTTTTGGCATACCGACCAGAGAAAACAAAAGAGGAACTTTACAGGAGCAAAGCGTTCGTTTGTGATGCGTTCGTGAGAAAAAGGGTCGCCATTGAGAGCCAGGCGTGATTATCGGCGGTTATGCTAGGAGTGTCGAAAGGAGGACGAGGCCGGGCGCAAGAAAAAAATCGGCCCCTCCAGTTCGGCAGGATTTATGGCGGTAAATAACAAACACTAAACGTCTCTCATACGAGGCGATAGAAAACAAGGAGCGTTTCCTATGCGGAATATACGAAGCATTCAACCAAAAAGCGCAACACAGATTGCCGAACCACCTGTAGCACGCTTCCTTTTTGCAGACACCCGGATGGCCTGGTTCTGGCTCATCGTTCGTCTTTATCTTTGTTACGAGTGGCTGACCGCCGGGTTGGAAAAGATGTTTGGCCGCTCATTTGAATTCGGTTCTTCCTTCGGCCAGCCGGTTCAGGGTGGAAGCTGGATCGCCGGTAGCCACGTGGGCGCGGCCATCCAGGGTTTTGCTAACGGGGCACTGGCTCAGGCAACCGGAGCACATCCAGCAGTGCAGAACTGGTACGCCTGGTTCCTGCAGCATGTGGTCATTCCTAACGCGGGCGCGTTCGCTTATGTGATCACCTTTGGTGAGGTGCTGGTTGGCATGGGCCTGCTGGTTGGCGCACTGACTGGCATTGCAGCCTTCTTCGGCCTGCTCATGAATCTGAACTACCTGCTCGCCGGTACAGTGAGCACCAACCCGTTGCTGGGCGTGCTGGCTGTGCTGGTGGTGCTGGCATGGAGGATCGCGGGCTACTACGGTATTGACCGCTACCTGCTGCCAGTGCTGGGTACACCCTGGACAGGTTCTCTGCTGAAGAAGACAGAGGAGACGGTAGAGCCATCTGCAAAACTGCACGCGGCCTCATAAACCGCAATAGTAACTTTTAGAGTCAGGAGGTTCGAGGGCGAAGCATAGCTGAATGCTTCGCTCTCGACTGTTTGTTTGCCCTCTGTTCGTCACCAGACCACTTCCCTTTCTTGTTGAGATTGAGATAAGCCCGCGCCAGTCTCGGATCCATATCAAACTGGCCCTCCATCCTGGCTCCTCTACGGTTTTCGCGAAAAAATCGTGACTGGGACATAGACCTGGCCTCACAAAACGATCACAATATCTGGCAAAGAAGAAACAGCGTATTGAGCAGCCAGCAGAAACGGCTCATTTGCTCTTTTCTCATTTGAACTACTCTTACCACTTGCCCTACAATACAGAAAGACAAGAAGCACAAATTTTTTCTCAGCCTGTCAAGAGGCTTTAGAGATTGGGAACATATGTATAAAAAAATTCTCGCCTCCACCAAACTATCGCGGCGTATCCTGGCCTTCACGGTCGCGATGGGCCTGGCGGGGACGCTGGCGATCATTGCGCAAATGGCGCTCCTGAGCAAGATTGTCACGCAGGTCTTTCTCTTACATAAGGGACTGGCGCAGGTGCTTTTGCCGCTTGCCCTGTTCGTAAGCACGATTGTTATACGGGCCGGCCTGCTCTGGGTGCGCGAAGAGGCCGCCCAGAGAGCAGCAATTCGCGCAAAAGCTTTCTTGCGGGAGCGTGTCTTTGCTCATCTGCTGGCGCTTGGGCCAGGCTTCCGCGCGAGCGAGCGCACGGGCGAACTGGCCGCAACGCTCAACGAGGGCATCGAGCGATTGGACGCTTATATCGCACGCTACCTGCCTCAGCTCGCTTTGAGCATTCTCGTCCCTGTGCTTATCTTTGTCGTGATCCTGCCGGTTGACTGGTTTAGTGCCCTGCTACTGCTTTGCACTGGACCGGTGATCCCGCTGCTCATGGCACTGGTGGGCATCAATACACAGAAGCGCACTCAGGCACAATGGGCTACACTTTCACTCATGAGCGCTCATTTCCTGGATGTTATGCAGGGACTAACGACGCTGAAGCTGTTTGGACACAGCGAGGAGCAGCAGGAGCGCATTGCTTCCATTAGCAACCGCTTTCGCGAGAGAACGCTACAGGTGCTGCGCTCTGCATTCCTCTCAGGTGCTGTGCTTGAGTTCATGACGATGACGGCCATCGGCGTGATTGCAACAACGCTCGGTGTACGTCTGCTCAACCATAGCATGAGTTTTGATCGGGCCTTCTTCATTCTCCTACTGACGCCGGAGTTTTATCGGCCGCTGCAAGAGCTTGGTACGCAGCGCCACGCCGCACTAGAAGGCGAGGCATCGGCGCAGCGGCTCCTTGAAATTCTGGAAATGCCGGTCCCGACAGAGGCCGGCTCGGAGGTTGACGAAGCCATCCCGGCAGGCCCCATCACTATCGATATTACTGACCTCAGCTATACTTATCCAGCGAAGGAAGCGCCCGCGCTGGATCATGTCACGCTGCGCTTGCCAGCCAATACCTGCACCGCGCTCGTCGGTCACAGTGGCGCGGGCAAGAGCACACTGGTCAACCTGCTCTTGCGCTTTATAGATGGTACATCTGGAACGATTGCCGCGAATGGGATAGCTATCACCCGGCTCTCGCCGGAACGGTGGCGGGAATATATCGCCCTTGTGCCGCAGCGCCCTTACCTGTTCTACGGCACAGTACGCGAGAACATCCATCTGGCACGCCCACAGGCCAGCGAAGACGAGGTTACGCATGCGGCAGAGCTGGCGGGAGTAACCGCCTTCCTTGATGAACTTCCCCACGGCTTCGACACTCAGGTTGGAGAGCAGGGTACACAGCTTAGCGCCGGTCAGGCACAAAGGGTTGCCATTGCACGCGCTTTCCTAAAGAATGCCCCGCTCTTGATCCTGGACGAGCCAACATCCTGTCTTGACCCAGACAGTGAGGCCCGTATCCGGCAATCGCTCACCACCCTGATGCGAGACCGCACCGTGCTGGTGATCGCCCATCGCTCCAACACCATCGCCCAGGCGCATCGCGTGGTCGTACTGGAAAACGGGCGGATCACGGAAACAGGCTTGCCGGACGAACTCGCATTAAGCGACGGAACGTATGCCCACCTGCTCGGTGCCGCCAGAGCAAGGGCATCAGCAGATGCAAGGCTTCCCATCGTAGCGTTTACGGGCAACACTGGCACCGTTCCAGAGATGTAAGGAAAGTAATCATGAAGACGTTCACACGCTTGTTCGCATACCTGCTGCCATTTCGCTGGCGGATCGCGCTGGCAATTCTCCTGGGCAGCGTCATGATTGCCAGCAGCATGGGACTGCTTGGTATGGCGGCCTATCTCGTCGCCACAGCCGCGCTTGGACCGCTGCTGGTTTTCCTCAGCATCCCTATCTACCTGGTACAAACGATGGGCATTGTACGCGCAGCCTCGCGCTATAGCGAGCGACTCATCTCGCATAATACGACCCTCCGCCTGCTGGCACACCTGCGCGTCTGGGCATATAAACGTATCGAGCCGCAGGCCCCGGCCCACTTGCTGACACACCGCAGCGGCGATATGCTGGCGCGTCTGGTGGCCGACATCGAGGAACTACAGAACTTTTATCTGCGCGTTGTCTCGCCTATGATCGTCGCGCTGGTAACCAGCCTCTTCACTTTTGGCGTCTTTGCGATTTTCAGCATGGGAATGGCCTGGATTTCGCTGGTCTTTCTAATTCTCGCCGGCCTGGGTGTCCCCTGCCTCTCGCTAGCGCTTGCACGCAACCTGGGCCGGCAGCACGTCAAGACTCGTGCCGAATTGAGCATTCAGGTTGTCGATGGATTGCAAGGTATCCAGGACACACTGGTATTCGGGCGTGGCTCGGCCCGGCTCGCAAGCATCGCCTCTTGCAACCACGAGCTTGGCAAGGTGCAACGCCGCATGGCACACATCGCCGGATTCCAGATTGCGCTGGGCGACCTGCTGACGAATATGGCAATGTGCGTGCTGCTCATCCTGGCGATTCCGCTGGTGGCATCGCGGTCTATTGATGGAGTCTACCTGGGAGTGATTGGCCTGCTCATCCTGGCAAGCTTCGAGGCTGTGCAGCCGCTTGCCTCAGCCTTCCAGGAGTTGGGGCAGACGCGAGCTGCCGCGGAGCGCGTCTTTACCGTCACCGATACCCAGCCGCCAGTCATCGAAAGCGCTGCGCCACAACCGCTTCCGAAGCAATGCGGCGGCTACGATCTGGCTTTCGAGCGAGTCTCCTTCACATACCATCCAGGTGAGCGCCACGTGCTCAGCGATATTAGTTTTAGATTGCGAGCAGGCAGTCGTGTCGCGCTCGTTGGTCCTAGCGGATCGGGCAAGAGTACGCTGATCCGGCTCGCCCTGCGCTTTTGGGATCCCACGAGCGGTGTGATTTGCCTGAACGGGCAGGACATTCGAGACCTTCGCCTGCGCGACTTGCGTGATTGCATCGCCGTAGTTGCGCAGGATACTTACCTTTTCAACGATACCCTGCGCGCCAACCTGCTGCTGGCGCGACCGCAGGCCAGCGAGGCGGAGCTTGAAGCCGCCCTGGAACAGGCCCAACTGACCGACTTTGTGCGCCAGCTGCCACAAGGGCTGAAAACGCGCATTGGCGAGCAGGGGATGCAGCTATCCGGCGGCGAACGCCAGCGTGTAGCCATTGCGCGGGCCTTCCTGAAAGATGCGCCGCTGCTTATCCTCGACGAAGCCACTGCGAATCTCGACCCGTTGATTGAGCGCGCGCTGCTCGCCAGTCTGGAAGAACTCTCGCGAGGACGCACCACCCTGTATACCACACACCGACTGGTAGGAATGGAACATATGGATGAGATTCTTGTGCTGGATCGTGGCCACCTTGCCGAGCGGGGCACCCATCACGAGTTGCTCGCTCTGGGAAAGCTCTATCGGCAATTGTTCGATGTCCAGGAAGGGGTAATTGAGTTCATTTCATGAATGTTCATGCTCAGTTCTGGCGCTATCGCCTTGAGCGAAATGAATGTAGGAAGACAGCGCCGGGTGCCCTTGTGAGAGGGCATAGATAAATCGGAAGAGGAATAGTATATGAGCATATCGACGATATTGTCGCGCATCCAGTTCGCCTTTACGATAGGCTACCATTACCTGTTCCCACAATTCACGATGGGGCTGGCACTGCTGCTGGTCATCCTCAAAATACTGTACCTGGTGCGCAAGGATGAACGCTACAATACTGCTGTGCATTTCTGGGGCAAGATTTTTGCTGTCACGTTTGTTCTTGGGGTAGTCACAGGCATTCCGATGGAATTCCAGTTCGGCACCAACTGGGCGCTCTTTTCGTCTTACGCGGGCGGCATCATCGCGCAGACGCTGGCAATGGAAGGTGCCTTCGCTTTCTTCCTGGAATCGGCTTTCCTGGGCCTCTTTCTCTTTGGTGAGCAGACCATCGGACAAAAAGGGCACCTGATCGCGACCATCCTGGTCTGGCTCGGTACCTGGCTATCGGGTGGGTTCATTATTGCCTCCAACGCCTGGATGCAGCACCCGGTTGGCTATACGCTCGCACATGGTCGCCTGAGCATCTCAAACTGGGGCGCAGTGATGACCAATCCCTGGATTCTGCCGCAATACCTGCACACCATGAGCGGAGCCGTCGTCACCGGCGCGTTTATGATGACCGGCCTGGGAGCCTTTTATCTGCTCTCCAAACGCGATATCGACTATGGCCGCATGTTTGTGACGCTGGGGGTGATAGTAGGCTTGATCGCCAGCGTCTTTCAGCTCTATCCCAGTGGAGATATGGAAGGGTTGCAAGTAGCAGCCTACCAGCCTACCAAGCTCGCCGCGATGGAGGGATTGTTCCAGACGCAAAGCGGGGCAGGCATTGTGATCCTGGGGCAGCCAGACGCCTCCAAAGGTACAATTGACAACCCCATCATTATCCCAAATGTCCTAAGCTTTCTGACCTACCGGCAGTGGACGGCGGTTGTGCAGGGACTCGATACATTTCCGGCCGATCAGCGTCCTGATGCCGTTGAAATGGTCTACTACTCGTATCACATCATGGTTGGCCTGGGTACGCTCTTCATCGCCATCACCGCCCTGGCGCTACTCCTGCTGTGGAGAGGCAAGCTATTCCAGAGCCGCTGGATGTTGTGGATACTGATGCTGGCAACGCCGTTTCCTTATATCGCGAACACAGCCGGCTGGTTTACTGCTGAGTTGGGTCGCCAGCCCTGGATCGCCTTTGGCTTGCTGCGCACGGTCAATGGCTCATCTCCCCTGCTTTCGACAGGGAATATCATTTTCACATTGCTGGGCTTCGCCGGAATGTACCTCCTCCTCGGCTTGCTCTATATTTTGATGGTAGTCATCGAGGCGCTCAAAGGTCCGGAAAAGAGCGCGAAAGAGCCAATGGAGGAAGAGGGAGATATGGGACTGTTGAGTGGGCAAGGATAAGGAAAGAAGAAGGAGCACTATGTCAACACTCTGGTTTATTCTGGTCACGTTTATGCTGACCATGTATGTACTGCTGGATGGTTTTGACCTGGGAGCCGGCATTATCCACCTGATCGCTGCTCGCACAGATAGCGAACGGCGCTTCATCCTGCGCGCAATTGGGCCAGTTTGGGATGGGAACGAGGTCTGGCTGATCGCCGCTGGTGGCACGTTGTTTTTCGCTTTTCCGCTACTCTACGCCTCTAGCTTCAGCGGCTTTTATCTGCCGCTGATCATCGTCCTGTGGCTACTCATGGGGCGCGGCGTCGCCATCGAACTGCGCTCGCGTATCCCTCTGGGAGTATGGGCTTCGTTCTGGGATGGCATTTTCTTCATCGGTAGTTCACTGCTGGCCATTTTTTACGGTGCAGCACTGGGCAATGTGATTCGCGGTGTGCCGCTCAATGCG
This sequence comes from Ktedonobacteraceae bacterium, assembly GCA_035294465.1. GTDB lineage: Bacteria > Chloroflexota > Ktedonobacteria > Ktedonobacterales > Ktedonobacteraceae > Paraktedonobacter. Next base: position 58,342 of record DATGKW010000136.1, read on the forward strand.
CAGGGCTACTTCTTTGAGGCGCTGTGGACGAATTTCAATCCTTTTAATTCCAACCCCGGCATCCTGGATTGGTACACGATCCTGACAGGCGTGCTGGCCTTCTTCGCGCTGCTCACGCACGGAGCAAACTACATCGCCCTCAAGACAGAGGGCAAGCTAAATGAACGCGCCCGGCGCATCTCGCGAGTCGGCTGGTTCATAACCATCCCTCTGGCCGCCCTTGCCAGCTTCGCCACGTTCACCGTTCAGCCACAGGTCTACACCAGCTTCGCGGAGCGTCCCTGGGGTATCATTTTTCCTTTGATCGCCTTGCTCGGCCTGCTTGGCGCAGGCTTCTTCAATTTTCGGAAACGCGATCTGCCTGCCCTTCTTTCATCCGGCACGTTCATCCTGGGAATGCTGGCCTGTTCAGCCTTCAGCCTGTACCCGCTGGTTCTGCCCGCTGCAAACCATGTCAACAGTCTGACCATCACTAACGCCTCCACCTCGCAATACGGCCTGGTAGTCGGACTGATCTGGTGGAGTCTGGGCATGTTTCTGGCCGCGATCTACTTCATCATCACCTATCGTCGCTTCCGGGGAAAAGTAACAGCAGCAGCGAGCCAGGAGTATTGAGAGAACAAAAACAGCGAATTGCTACCTGCATATACTCGAAACAGGTTGGCAATCCGTTATGATAAATGGAGGAGGGAGATAAGCAGAGATGACACCGCACCTCGCTTTTCTTTTAGATGTAGACAATACCCTGCTAGCGAATGATGAGGTCAAGCAGGAACTGGATAGACAATTGCAAGAAACTCTTGGGCACGAGCTAACCCGGCGGTTCTGGAACATCTACGAACAGGTCCGTCACGAGCAAGACGTCGTCGATATCCCGCTTTCGCTGAAGCGTTTGCGCGCGGAAATTCCACTAACGCAGCTTGACGAGCGAGCATACCAGCACGCTCATGCCCTCTTCGAGACCTTCCCGTTCTTCGAGTACCTGTATCCACACGCCATTGAGACGCTTCAGCATCTGCGCACCCTCGGCTTGACGATCATCGTCTCGGATGGCGATCAGTATTTCCAGGAAGAGAAGATTGTCAACAGCCATCTGGCAGCAGCTGTTGAGGGGCGCGTCTTGATCTATACTCACAAGCAACAGCACCTGGATGAGATCCTCCAGCGCTATCCGGCCGATCACTATGTGATGATTGATGATAAAGCCAGCATCTTAGCTGCGAGCAAAGAGCTGCTGGGCAGGCGCTTGACTACGCTCTTCGTGCGACAGGGCAAATACGCTCAGGAGCCGCTGCCCGCTCATTTCACCCCTGATATCAGCGTGGAGGATATTGCAGACCTGCGAAACTTCAGTGCGGAGCAGTTTCTGCAAACTTGACCTGACTCAGAGAGAACCAAGCCGTAAGCATTTCTCTCTGTATCAGCCAGGGTAATCAGGATCTTCCCAAAGGCCGGAACGCATGGTACTATAAAGCTCGCAACAATTCAGATCCAGACCCAGAGCGCGTCACAAGGCGGGCTAATATTCGTGGACTTCACGTATGGGCGTAGAGCAGAGTGGAGACTTAAGAAGTTGTGTCGTCACAACATAAGGAGGGTACTCATTCATGAGATTTCACATTAAGGAGCGCGGTTGGACTTTACGGGAAGAATTTATTGTGCGCGATCAGGATGGGAAACCGGCGTTCAAAGTCAAAGGCAGATTTTTCCATATCGGCGATAACCTGGAAATGATTGACTTGCACCAGAATATGGAAGCGGCGCACATCAAACAGAAGGTAATCGCGCTGACCCCGCACTATGAGATTTACCAGAACGGTATGCTCTGGGCCAGCCTGCATGAGAAGCTGCTTCACTTCTTTGGCGAACGCTTTAAGATCGCTCTGGACAACGGCGAGTTTTATCATATCACTGGCAACATCATGGACTGGGACTTTACTGTTACCAATGAGCGGGGCGATTTACTGGCAACCATTAGCAAGAAAATTTCTCTCTTTGAAGATAGTTATGGCGTGGATATCGCTCAGAATGCTGACGTACCATTGATGATCGCCCTGGCGATTACTATCGAGATGATTCGCCAGCATCACGAGGATAAGAGTAAAAAATAGCGAATGAAACAGACTCAAGTGGCAAGGGTTGTACTCAACACAGCCGCGTGGAAAACGATCCTGCTGGACGCTTACAAGCGCCAGGAGATCGAGGCTTGCGGAGTGCTGCTGGGGAGAATGGATCACGAGGAGAGCTGGTATATTGTAGAGGCTGTCCCTTTACGCAACATTTACGCGTCCCCGGTCTATTTTGAATTTGATCCTGCCGAGCTGCTGGCGATGGAACTGGAGCAACCTGGCAGGATCATTGGAGTCTACCATAGCCACCCGGCCGGGCCGGCCACTGCCAGCTCTATAGATCGGCGAAACATGCAGCGTGTCAACGCTGAGCAGCACATTCCCTGGATCTGGTTGATCGTCAGCGGCCCCTTTACCAGTATGCACACACCGGAGGCTCCAGACGAGACGCCAGGAAACAACCCCGCGACCAGTATTAACGCAGGGGAAGTTATCGCTTATCACCACTACGAGGATACAGGCTTGCAACAAATTGTTATCCAACGTAGCGGGAGCGAAGATACCAGGCCAGCTTAACATCAGCCTGAAGGGATAAGACGATCAGGTATCTAAGTAGCCAGCCGAGGGAAAAACACGTTATAATAAACGCTGATAGCATTACCATCAGCCAGCGTAATTATGTACGTATTGTTCTTATTCTTGCTTCTTCAAGGCGAGCTATTCTGAAATAAAGGATCGGTCATGAAGTGCCAAAATTGTGGCAATGAGTTAGGCCCGGACGAGGCATTCTGCGGACAATGTGGCGCGCCCAATGTCGCGCAGGCCCAACCAACCGAGATGATACAGCAGGCCCCAACATCTCAAAGTGGACTCCCTGGTGATGGATATCGCAGTCGCGGCACCACACCCCAGCCCAATCAGCAAGCACACGTGCTTTTTCCCACCCAGAACGCGCACCCCTCGCACTCATCAATGGTTCGCCAGGACCCTCAGCAGGTTGGCGGCTTCTACCAGGATGCAACGGAAGCAGTTTCAATTGTGCCCGGAGGGCCTGTCGGCTATCCACCCGGATCATATCCGCAACAGGGATATGGCACGGGCTACAATGGCACGGGCCAGCTTGGGGCACAGACGCAGCAACCATTTCTCACTGGAAATTATTCTAACCCTACGTATCCTCCAACTCAAATGGGCTATGGCAGTGGGCAATTCGGGTCGGGAGGTTATGGACCAGGCTCAGGCATAGGCACGACACCTCCGCCGCTGAAGCGTAGCAATGTTGCGATCATTGTTGGCATCGTTTGTCTGGTCTTCGCAATCATCACTGTGGGCGTTTTTGGCGCTCTCTTCGCCCTGCGCAGCGGAAGCAATAATCGGGCTGCTGCCACACCCGTTGCCCAGGCCACCCCCACAGCTACTCCCACGCCCAGCCCAACACCATCTCCTACGCCATCTCCCACGCCCACTGTCGCTCCCACCCCAGCACCGGATGCGAATTTCAGTTGGTGCAGCACGCCATGCACACAGAATGGCTATCAGATCGAAATTCCTAATGGCTGGACTCAAGGCCAGACTCAAGATAATCAAGGACTACAGTTCACAGATCCCTCGCAGACCGATATCTATGTAGCAGTGAAAACTCCCGGCGGAGGCTCGCCGGCCGACACCCTGCTCAACAACGATATCAACGAATTCAGCAACCAGCCCGGCTACCAACCACCGCAGCAGAGCGCGATGAGCAGCATTATCGGCGGAGCGAACTGGGAATCGCAGACGATCTACTACCAGTCCAATGGGGGAAACGAACAGGTAAGCATTTATGCAACGGTCTATCAGGGTAAGGGCTATGTGATCGAATTGCAGGCGCCACAGGGCCAGTTTGCCACCATCGATGGACAGTTTTTTAGCCCGATGCTCGCACGTTTCCAATTTGTCACGCAGGGATAAGCACTCTCAGCGAGAAATCACAGGATTTGACAAAGGGTCTAAGCGTGGGATAAGCTAACTCGTGGTCAAATACGGATCATACAAACTCAGATGCTCCCACTCCTGGCTCGCATGCCAGGAGAGTGGGGGCTATCGATTGGTGAAAAAGGAATAAACGCTATGTCGGTACTGGCTATCATTGGAGCCCAATGGGGGGACGAAGGCAAAGGCAAGATCGTTGACGAACTTTCCACGCGCGCAGATTTTGTTGTACGTTATCAAGGAGGCAGCAACGCGGGTCATCGAGTCATCCACGAAAAAGGAGAATTCGCCTTTACTCTTGTGCCCTCGGGAATCCTTTTTCCCAATACCACCTGCATCATTGGCAACGGCGTTGTAGTGGACCCCAGAGGGTTGCTGAACGAGATGGAGGAGTTGCAGGCTCAGGGCATTGATACTTCGCGCCTCTATATTAGCGAACGGGCCCACGTAGTAATGCCGTATCACTTCTTGCTGGATCGGCTGGAAGAAGAGGCACGGGGAGCTGACAAGATCGGCAGCACACAGCGCGGCATCTCTCCGGCCTATGTCGATAAGCACGCGCGCATCGGCATTCGCATGGTAGACCTCCTCGATGTTGACACCTTCCGAGCCAAACTTGCCTCAATTCTCCAGCAAAAGAACCGGATGATTACCCAGATTTATGGCCAGCCCCCCCTCTCGCTTGAAGAGATCCACGGAGAATATTTCGGCTACGGGCAACGCCTGCGTTCACATATCGCCGACACCCAGGTCATGCTTCACGACGCTCTATTCGAGCACAAAACAATTGTGCTGGAGGGTGCGCAGGGAGCGCTGCTCGATATTGACTTCGGCACCTATCCCTATGTGACCTCGTCTTCAACCATGGCAGCCAACGCTTCTAGCGGAGCCGGCCTGCCGCCACACTCGATTGATCGCGTGATCGGCGTCTATAAAGCCTACATCACGCGTGTAGGCAGCGGTCCCATGCCAACAGAGTTGTTCGACGACGCCGGCCAGTTGCTACGAGATCGCGGGCACGAATACGGCACCAACACCGGCAGAGAGCGCCGCTGCGGCTGGTTTGATAGCGTAGCTGGCCGCTTCGTGGCGCAACTCAATGGTCTGGATTCCGCTGTCATTACCAAGCTGGATGTACTGGATACCCTCCCGGTGATCAAGATCTGCACAGCCTATCAATTGCGCGGCAAACTGATCCACAACTTCCCGGCCACCCAGAGCGACCTGGCCGCGTGTGAGCCAGTCTATGAAGAAGTCGAGGGCTGGCAGTGCGATACCAGCAATATCACTACCTACGACGAATTGCCCTCCGCCGCCAAAAACTATCTCAAGCGATTGGAAGAACTACTGGAAACGCCTATCTCAATGGTCTCGGTCAGCCCCCAGCGCGGCCGCACCATCCAGGTTCAGGACGTGCTGGCTAAGTCAGAGTACGATGCCCGTTATCCGCGCAACACGATGAGGTAAGCATTTTAGGGAACATATTTGGCGCGCTGGGTACTTCCTTTTCGGCAAACTCGTCGTGGATATTGAGATGGGCATAGCTTCACCTGCTCCCACACCAGTATCCTGCGACTATCTTGCAAGCCGGGCAGTGTGACAGGAATATCAGCTTTGAAGGTGAGGCCCAGGACGTGCGCAGCGCGTTTCCCCTGCTCAAGCTCTTCGGCCAGTTCACCTTTCTTAGGCAGAAGAAGCTGGCCACCAACACGGCAGAAAGGCGCGGCATACTCCAGCAGAACCGGTAGCGCGGCTACAGCGCGCGCAGTAACCAGGTCGAAAGTCGCACGATAGATTGGCTTGCGCGCGAGTTCTTCGGCGCGCCCGTGAAGAGCTTCGATATTTTGCAGGCCAAAGGTTTCAATAATATGGCGCTGGAAGTTGACCTTTTTGCCGGTCGCCTCCAGGAGCACGACTTCCCACTGCGGGCGCGCGATCTTCAGCGGCAGGCCCGGAAAGCCTGCGCCCGCGCCAATATCCAGCACCCGCGCTTGCTCAGCCTCGTATACGTTCAACAGTGAGAGCGAGTCGAGGAAGTGCTTGAGCAGGACTTCGGTAGGATCAGTAATAGCGGTCAGATTGACACGCGTGTTCCAGCCAAGCAATTCCTGACGCAGTTGTAAGAATTGCGGAATGCTTTCGGGACCAGCTAATCGCTGCACCTCAGCCAGTATCTCGGCCTCAACCAGATTTGTAGCTTGCTGCACTATTCACATCTCAAACACTAGTCAGACGTTGGCGATATTGTTCAGCAAACTCACATTTGTTATTGAACATACGATCACCACAATAGATATTGCGCCTCGTGAATGGCCCAGGTGTTTATAGCCTTTTGCCCGGATGCACGACACAATTTTCAGCGACACATTCTCATCAGCATATATTTTCACGAAGCTGCCCGATCTAACGAATATACCTCTTCTGCTCTCAGAACATCCGCTGCAAACGCGAGAGAGGCGTAGATTGCTTCAGGAGTCAGACGCGGATATTCTTCTAGAAGCTCATCGATAGTTGTCCCTCCAGCAAGTTCATCCAGAATCTGCTCGACAGAGATACGCGTATCCTTGATCGCCGGCTTACCGAATAAGACATCAGGGTCTGAGGTAATGAAATCGCGATAGTTTGGCATATTTCCTCTCCTTAAAGAAAGGGGGTTCATCCTCATTGTATCAAATCTTTCGCTCGAATAGCTATCCCCACTCCACAGAAGACGCGCTTTTTGTGGAGTGGGGATAGCTAGCAAAAAGGCTTTTCCAGCAAACCTCCGCCTACGCGATAAACTTCCGTTTGCTGTTCAAATAATCCACCAGGAGGTATTCTCCCAGGTTATTCTTATCGGCAAAGAAAGTTCGGCCGTGATTGATGGCGGAGAGCTGATTGACGAAGGCCACCATCCAGCGATCATCTTCTAGCATAAAGGTGTTGATGGTAATGCCTTCTCGGGTGCAGCGCTGAACCTCCAGCAAGGCCTGTTGCTCGGCAAAAGGATTGGGCGGGTAGCCAAATTGCCACTCACCATCCTCATACCAGACGGTCGGACCGCCATCGGTGATCAAGATGATTTGCTTGTTGACACCATGCTGGCGAGCGAGAATCTGGCGAGCCAGCATCAGGCCGTGAGCCAGGTTGGTGCCAGTAGTGTTGTCGTAGCGGCTCATTTCGATTAATTCCTGCGGCTTATATTCGCGGGCAATGTACGAAAAGCCAACAACAAAGAGATGATCGCGCGGGAACTGCGAGCGGATCAGGCTCTCCATAGCCACAGCTACCTTCTTGGCAGCTTGCTGGCAGCCATTGTAGACCATGCTCATACTCAGATCGATCATCAAAACGGTCGAAGACTGAGTAATAAATTCCGTGCGATAGACCTCGAAATCATCCTTCTGCAGCAGTACCGGGGTGCCAACTCCTCGTCGGTGGATTGCGTTCATTACGGTCTTTTCCAGGTCGAGCAGGAAAGGATCGCCGAATTGATAGGCTTTGCTCTCGTCTGTGCGCTCCCCACCAGTTCCACGGAACGGGCTGACGTGGCGACCAAAGCCGTCGCGTTTGAGCTTGTTGAAGATGTCTTGCAGCGCCTTCTGGCCAATCTTGCGAATACCGCGCGCGGTCAGTTCCCAGCGATTGCCGCGCTTTTGAATGTAGCCAGCCTCTTCAAGCGTGCGCATAAGCTCTTTGAGGGCCTCAACAGACTGGTATTCGTCATCGCCCAGCAAGCTCTTGACCTTTTCGCTATCGATTGCCTCCAGATTGTCCATGCGCCGGGCCTCCTGGAACTGATCCTCAAGCCCCTCCATCTGTTGCAAGCGGCTCATCATGCGCATGGCCTCGTTAAAAGGCAAGGTTTCGTCACCACGGAAAGGAAAACGAGTGCGATAGTTCTCCATAGGCGCTATGGCTTCAAGATTTCGGGCCAGTTCCATCAAGTCAACGCGGATGCGATCATCGCCCAAGAGCTGGTCCATAAGCTCTTCAAGTTCCCGGCGCTGTTCGGGCGAAAGATTGTCCAGGATACCTTGCATAGCCGCTTGCTGCTGGCGCATTTGCTCAATCAGATCATCCAGCGAATTGACGCCGGGAAAGTAGTCGCCATACTTCTGCATGAATGAGTCGAAGTCAGGCTCCAGGCCCTCTTGCCGTTCGCGCAGCATCTTGTTCAGTTCGCGAATCATCTCGCGCAACCTGGCGATATCTTCGGGGGTCATATTCTGCAATGACTGCTGCATACCCTGGAAAAACTGCTGCATCATCTGCTGCTGCAAGCTGGCCAGTAGTTCCTGGAACTTCTCCCGCGCCTCGTCATCCATGAAATCATAATCGGTGAGCTGCTTGATCTGACCGGGCACATCTCTGGGAAGCTGATCCAGAAAATCCTGCTTGCGTCTGGCAATCATTTCCAGCATGCGCCGCCTCTGCTCCGGCGTCAACTCGTCGCCAGAGCCAGCCTCGCCCCGACTTGATTGCCCGGCTTGAGAGGATTGATCAGGCTGACCCACGGGTTGGGATGACTGGCCCGGCTGACCGGGCTGCTCCTGCTGAAAGCCCTCTCGCTCACCTTCTGCGCTGGCTTGTTCCTGCTGACGCTCACGCTCCTCGCGCAATTGCTGGAGGCGTTTCTCACGCAATTGACGTAAGCGCTCTCGCTGTTCTTCGGATAAAGACGAGAAATCAGGCTGAGACGGCTGACTTCCCTGCTCGCTTTCAGTTTCAGTATCAGATTGAGCACGCAGTTGAGATGCATCGGATTGACCCGGCTGATCGTGCAGCTTATTGGCCTCATCAAGACGACGCTGGATGCCTGCGCGCTCCAGTTGCTTGATCTCTTCAAGTCGCTTGCGCAGATCATCCATCACCCCGGAAGCCATATTATAGCGGTTAAGCTGCTGCTGGCGCTGATTGCGCATACGTTCGATCAGTTCGCGCAGCCCCATAGTTCGTCGGCCATCGTCGGTGCGAATACCCTCCTGCATCAAGCGGCGCAGCGCCTGCTGTAAGTTCCCATCCTCCACGTAGTCATCGGCGAGAGCATTCAGAATATCATCGGCGTCCAGACCTTCGATGCGTTGAGTTCCGTCCCAGCGCGTATAGCCATAGCGATTTCTTGAAAAGCGTTTAAACATGGCTCTGCCCCTTATTGCAAAGTCGCCTGATCTTTTCCGGCTTGTATCCATCATATAATCCTCAAAGCACGAGCGGCCTGGCGAGGACCGAACCTCGATCTGTTTGAGGACATTACAATTAGCGCCGGTAGCGAACTTTGCCGTTGATCTCGTCCTTATTCAGACGCCGGTTGAGATGCAAGCCTTCGAGAATAAACTCGACCGCCGAGGCGATACCAGCGGGACCACCCTTGCGCCCTCCGAGCTTATCCACAGCTTTGCTCAGCCCTCCCACACGTGAGAGCTGGTTAACGTACTCCATGGCGGGCAGATCATCACCGACCTGAACATTCAGGCCGCGTTCGAAGCCCGCAAGCAATTGATCGAACTCGCGCACCTCGAAGTACTCGCCGAAGACTTCAGTAATAGCCGTATTAATAAGTTTCTGCACGACACGCTCTTCTTTTATATCGCCCACGGTATCCAGTTCAATCTTGCCACAGGTCGAGGCCATGATGGCGGAGAGATCACTGACACGAGGAGCAACCTGGCGTTCTTTCAGGCGCAGGGCGCGGCGGCAGGCATTGCTCAGCACATTCTCGTAGTTCGAGATCGAAACGCGCACGCTTACACCGGAGCGCTGGCTGATGTCATTGCTTTTACGCGCCAGGTGGGTGATCTGAGCAACCACCTCTTTCATAAACTGCGGGAAGACCACCTCCAGGTTGTCACTATTGAAGTGGCTGCTTTCGGCCTCCATGATGCTGATCTCGTGCTCCAGCACATAGGGATAGTGCGTGCGGATCTCCGAGCCAACGCGGTCTTTGAGCGGCGTGATGATGCGTCCACGGTTGGTATAGTCCTCAGGGTTGGCGCTGGCTACCACATAGACATCGAGCGGCAAGCGGATCTTGTACCCACGGATCTGCACATCACGCTCTTCCATAATATTCAGCAAGCCAACCTGAATGCGCTCCGCCAGGTCGGGCAATTCGTTGATACAGAAAATGCCACGATTGGTACGCGGGATCATACCATAGTGGATGGTAAGCTCATCTGAGAGATAGCGGCCCTCAGCCACGCGCACGGGGTCTACCTCGCCAATCAGATCCGAGATCGTGATATCGGGAGTGGCCAGTTTCTCGCCATAGCGGCGGTCGCGCGGCAGCCAGATAATCTCCACGTCATCTCCCTGCTCGGCTACTTTATCGCGGCAGGCCCGGCAAATAGGCTCGTAGGGACTATCGTTAATCTCGCAGCCAGCAATAGCTGGCACCTCGTCATCCAGCAAATTGACAAGGTTGCGTGCCAGGCGTGTTTTGGCCTGACCACGTTCGCCCAGAAAGATAATATCCTGACCGGAGAGAATTGCGTTCTCAATCTGCGGAATCACCGTATCTTCATAGCCTATAATGCCGGGAAACAGATCTTCCCCATCTCGAATCTTCTGAATTAGATTCTTGCGCATTTCCTCCTTCACAGAGAGAACTTTATATCCGCTCGCGCGCAACTCGCCAATTGTACGAGGCCGGGTAGTAATGGTCATACGAGTTATTCTGCTACCTTTCTTGGGGATGGCTGGTAGGCATATTTTTCAGGATCAGGGCACTGACAACCAGCCGGTCCGCCCTTCCATGACTGCCACCAACGCCGAACACGTGGAACCTGTAATAATTCTACCCCTTACAAAGCGAAAGCGCAAGGGAAACCGATGGGCTTGCAAAAAGCCACGGGCATCCTTCTATGAATATCTTCCCAGCAGGCTCTTGTGCTGGCTGTATACAACAATAGGCAGATGTAGAGTTAGCAAATCCGGTATGATAAGCCTGGAGCGTTTCGTGCGAGGTATGGGTTCAGGTTAAACAAAAAAGCCTGCTTGCGAGACGCCGCGCAATGGCCCTATAATGCAAAACAAAAAGGGAAATCTATGTCTCAGTATGACTATCCAATCCCGACATCATTCTTACTGGATGAAGATAAGCGCCAGCTCATTCTCAGTTGGAGCGATGGGCACGAAAGCATCCACAGTTGGGAAGCATTGCGCTGGGCGTGTCCCTGCGCCTGGTGCGCTGGTGAGGGTGGCCAGCCGGGCGTGCTGGCCGGCAAAAAAGCCTTGAGCCATGAGGAGACCACGCTGGTCAATCTGCAAGTGGTAGGGCGCTATGGCCTGACGCCTATCTGGGAAGATGGGCACAAAACCGGCATCTATACTTTCGAGAGATTACGCGCCAGTTGCGAATGCGCGGAATGCCAGGCCAAAAGGTACTGATAGACTGGCATACGTTAATTTTTTCTCCCCCTTTCGTTGCAGACCATAGGGAGTGCGCGATGTACTTTGGAAGGTACTTTCCCGGCGGGGAGGTCCGGGACGCTTCCCTTAAAAGAGGTATCTGCTCACTTTTCATTTTGTGACGGAGAAAAAATATGGCTTCAAACGGAGTTGGCTCTACAACGACTCACGAAAAACGCCGGGTGAGCCTGGTTCGCCTGCTTACTCCCTTGTTGATTGCTCTCATTCTGAGCGTAATCATTGTCCTGGTCTTTTTTAGCTCGGCTGCGGTCTCGCGCTAACACGCTTTGCCCGTCAGGCCAGCCTTCTGGACTCACCACGCATCAGGTGCCGCGTAATCGGCAGTTCTCGCAACTGCATGGGTAGGCGCGGGACCAGCAGGCGCATGCTATGCGCTGAGAGTTCAAAAGCACGCTGCTGGTGCTTGCTCCACTCCAGGTTGAAGATCTCGCGCACGGGTTGGGGCAGGAGAGCATTCGTGATATTGAGTTGCAGGTGCAAGAGCGGACGGAGTGAGCCTGGTACCGGGGGGAAAAGCGTTTGCCAGGCTAGCTCACGCCCCTGCACCGTGGGAGCAAGCTGGTTGCTGTGGATCATCTCATGAACGTAGCGCTCTAGATCATCGACCCCAGGCGGCATCTGTTCTGGCAAAAGCCCTAGCAGATGCGCCACCACTTTCGATTCCTGGTAATATTGTTCTTCTTCCGCGCGGGTTAGTGGTCCAACGAAGGTCTTATAGCTGAGTAAGAGTGTATCGACGAGGGTCGCGTGGACCCAGAGCAGCAGATCCGGATCACGCGCGTCATATCTGGTGCCTCTGGCAAAGTCGCCCGCATCTATCGGTAAAAAGCCATGTACGTGCTTATGCTGATTATTGATCATGCGCGCAGCTCGGCGGGCCAGCCGCGTAGAGCCAAAAATCAGCTCTTCACCACGCAAAAAGGTTCGCTCTGCTCTGCCAAAGGGGTCGGTCATATAATCGCTGTGATTGCTGACGCCCAGCGCAACCAGCGGATGAGCAACCTGCATCAGCACGGCGCGCGCGCCTCCCAATAGAACTACCCATTCACGATTGACTTTCCAGGCCACACTGCCAGGACCGTAGTAACCAAAATCATGGAGGTATGCCGGCCAGTTCATCATTCGCTGCCCCTTCCTACTACAGGCCCACGCCTGCGACCGTTGACTAAGCCTGCTTCACTTCCTGAACCTGCTGAGCGGCAAGGGCCCGCTGGATAGACTGGCCCATCTTGCGCTCGGCTTCGTCGGGATCCACAGCATAGAGTTGGAGAGCAAGACTAATATCAGGGTTAGGAGCCAGAGTCAGGTCGCGTCGATCCTCACGGACTGCCTGGAGGATTTCCGCGGCCACTTGGTCTGGAGTCAGCATCACCTGAATGCCGAGAAACGCTGGTTCACCCTCCTGCTGAAGCATGGGCGTATCGACCCAGGCCGGGTAGACTGTGGTAATGCCAATGCCGCTGCCTTCTAGCTCCGCGCGTACAGCCGAGGTAAAGCCGCGTACAGCCCACTTGGAGGCACAGTAAGCAGAAAGATAGGGCGTGCCCAGCTTTCCAGCTACCGAACTAAGACAAACAAAATGGCCAGAGCCTTGCTTGCGCATAATAGGCAGAGCCTTTTGAAGGCAATGAAAGGTGCCCATAAAGTTGATATCCATGATGCGCTGCATTTCGCTGGCCGCAAACACATCAACCGGGCCGCCTCGCCCAATACCCGCGCAGGTGACAACCAGGTTGATCTGTTGACAAATAGTGACTGCCATCTCCATCAACTCCCGTACCTCATCCTCACGTGTCACATCAGTGGGCATGCCAACAATGTGCCCTTTCGCGTCTGGAAAGCGCTTTTTGAGCTGGCCTTCGGCCTCCCTCAAGCCCTGCTCATTGATATCAGCCAGGACGACGTTGGCCCCCTCCCCGTAAAGAGCCCGCGCTGTCGCCAGCCCGATGCCACTGGCTCCTCCAGTGATTACCGCGGTAGCCCCTGAGAAATCGATCAATGCCATACAGTTGCTTGCTCCTCTCACCGAATCGGGACGCGCACCCCGGCATCTACGCCGGGGGAGGAAACGTCAAGCGTTTTTGTACAGGAACGCTCCAAACCTTCCCCATCTCGCGGGTAAAGTATATTGATCTTCTTTTGATCTTACCCCGCTTGCTCAGCCTCTGTCAACGTCGCGCGCACAGAGAAACAGCGTAGAACGCCCTTGACATCTCTCCTCCGCGAAGGGTGTTTGTCTTTCTCCACTTCCAGGATTACCCCGGTCACAATACATAC
>DATGKW010000137.1:0-7951 GCA_035294465.1 Ktedonobacteraceae bacterium
GATGGCCACGTTGGTGCTGATCGAACCCAGGTCGGTTTTGGCGTCCAGATTGAAGGATGCGCCGGCCGGCAGTGTGGCCTCGATATTGCCAAGATCTGTGGAGAATTCGTAATCGCCGGCGAGGTCAAGCTCGCCAGTGAAGGTAATGGATCCGGCATCGGTCTTCAGGCGCGACCTGCCCTGCAGCGCGACCTGTGTTGCGTTGATCGAACCTGCATCAGCCTGTAGCTTCATTTGTCCGGCCACATTCTGCACAAAGATATTGCCGGCGTTCGTAACGAGTTGCAGGTTAGCCTGCGGAGGCACGGTAATCTCAAAATCGACGAAGTTTTGACCAAAGAACTTCGCGTTCTCTATGCGCGCTGAGATGGTATTGTTCGCAGTATCCTGGTTGTACCAGACCTGGGCAGCGGTGTTTCCTTGTGTGCGAAAAAGATAGCCGCGTTTCGTTGTGGTAATGCTCACCAGGCCCTCCTGGCCTGCGCTCAGGCGAATCGAGCCAGCTTTATTGTTGACGATGATCGTAGGCTGTGTGCCGACCTCGAAGGTGCGGGTCTCTGCCGGTAGCGTCTCTCCGCTCAGGTTTACTCGCATGCGCCCGCTGGCGATGAGCCACCAGACAAAGACCAGAAAAATGACGATGATCCCGCCTACTACTGAGCCGCCTATGCCGCCCCTTGAGCCACCACCAAAGCCGCCAAGCAAGGCAATAATGATAAGTACCCATGCCCAGGTGGGTAAGCGACTGTACCACGGCTGCTGGGGCTGAAAGGAGGGTTTCTGCTGGCTCTGGAACGCATCGTCGCGTCCGGGAGCCTCGAAATCTCCCGTGCGCGCTCCCTGATAGCTCTGGTTATAGTCGTGTTCAGTCTCGTTCTCCTGCCTGGGAACATCGGGGGTGGAAGTCCCGACCGGCTCCTCGGCCTGCGCCTGCGGCGCGGCACCAGAAGTTTGTGTGGTCTGTGGCTGCCAGGCTGGATCGGCAAATTGCATTTCCTGATGGTCGTTCACTTTGCAGTACCCTCTTACAGTATCCTTACCAGGTCGATATCCGACCAGCCTGGCGATTTCCATCTTGTTTCAAGGATTGTATAGAGAAAAGCTAAAGCAGCCAGGTCTTTTTGCACTAAGAGACAAGGTCAAATTGCTGAACCTCTAGCGCCCTGGCTAGCAGTCGTACATGGTATGGCTGTGGATCAACGCTCCCACTCTCCAGGTGTAAGATTGTATCGCGGCGAATGCCGGTTAAATCTGCCAGTTGACCCAGGCTCAGCCCTCTCCTTTGTCGAAGATTACGCAGATGGGGTAGCCCGTGAGGTTTGAGCGATTTCTCTTTTGTGGCACGTTTGCTCATTTGACACTCTCCTTTGAGGCCATTTGCATGGCTTTTCAGCTCCGTCGCTGGTCAGCCAGCTATCGGGTAACTAACCATTCTCAGTCTTTTCTTCTGTCATCATAGCAGATCATTGGCCTGTAATCCAGCGTTTTTGCTCTACAAAGGACCTCCGATTGCCAGGATAACTGTCTGTAGAAATAAACCAAAGGACTTTTTCCCAAGGTGGCCCTTCTTCATCCGCATTGGCCATTATCGGCCCCTGCTTGTATCTTCGTTATTATTTCTACTGTATGTACGTAGATTGGGTAGGAAATGTTTCAGGGGTGCCTGATTTCTGTCTTAAACAAACGATTCTGTTTATCTGCGAGAGGGGAATTGCTGAAGAGATGAAGATAGAAGAGAGAGAAACATGTGACTCTATGCCTGCGATATCCACACATCAGGTGAAAGCCGCTTTCAGAGAAGCGGGTCGGGCGTTTTTGCTCAGCCGGGGCCTTATCCTGGTCGTGAGTATCCTCGGCAGTCTCCTGATTCCCTTGTTCAACGCCGGTAGTGTAGCGAATTGTACGCGGGGGATTCAGGCCAGTTCCTGTGTTTTGATGTGGTATCACTGGGATGCCATTATCTATACGGGCATAGCTTATGGAGGATACGGGTTTTTCGCGCCATCTGTCGCCTTTTATCCTCTCTGGCCTCTGTTGATGCACTTCGGCGGTTTGCTCCTGGGTGGAGTTTATCCTTTATCGTATTACCTGGCTGGCCTGCTGCTGGCCAATTTCTGCTTTTTCTTTGCTCTGGTGCTCTTCTACTGCCTGCTAGTCGAGGATTTCGGGCCTGCCCAGGCCCGGCGGGCGCTTTTCTACCTGGCGCTTTATCCCTATGTGCTATACTTCTTCGTGGGCTATAGCGAAGCGCTGTTTCTCCTGCTCTGCCTCGCGGTTTTTCTCTTACTGCGGCGAGGGAGAGCGCTTGACTGGTGGTTAGCGGGCCTGCTCGGTTTTCTGGCGAGTCTGACGCGCTCAACGGGTCTGGTCTTGAGTGTGCCGTTCTTTGTAGTGTATATTCAGCGTTTCTGGCTGCCCTCCCGGCGCGCTCAATCCAGTTTCCGGCAAAAGCTGAATGCTTTTGTGCCTATACTTCTCATTCCAGCCGGGATACTTGTCTATATGGTCTATCTTGGTTACGTTAAGGGCAACCCTCTGATTGCCGAGTCGTTTGAGTGGACATACTGGCATCGCCATTTTACTCCTATCTGGGACTCGTTTCTCCCTGTGCTCAAAAGCTTGATGAAGGGGCCTTTCTTCTCGTTTGGCTCTGTGAGAGATGGCATTGATCTTCTCTTTACACTCTTGCCAATTGTGGCCCTGTTCCTCGGCTGGAAGCGCCTGCCGCTTCATTACAGCCTCTTCGCGCTTTCTGTCATGCTCTTTTCGCTCAGCTTTTCTCTCGATACAACCGATTCGCTCACTTCCCAGCCGCGCTACATGGCGAGCGCTTTCCCGATCATCGTTGTCTTCGCGCTCTGGGGCGAGCACCGCCGTTTCAATCGGGTCTATCTCGCGCTGGCCGGGGCCGTGCTGCTGGCTTATACGCTCATGTTCATCAACCATATCTGGATAGCGTAATTAGACATACTCCAGAGAAGATAGCCGGGGCACGAATTTTGTAGTGGCTCTGGCTGTACGTTATTTTCCCTTGACAGATGTTTTGCTACATGCTATGATTTTATAGCACTTTGTTATATTATATTGATGAGGAAGAGACACGTATGACATCATTTCCCGAACCTAATACACCAACAGTGGCCGGTCAGCCCTGGTCACAGCAAGCGCAGCCTGCTGAGGGCACGGAGATGGCGGTGGTCGCTCACGATCTGTTGCAGGTTTTTGGAGAAAAGACGGCGGTGAACCGCCTGAATCTCTCTGTGCGACGTGGAGAATTTTTCGGTTTTTTAGGCCCCAATGGCGCTGGTAAATCGACAACAATCAAGATGTTCACGGGCCTCTTGCGGCCCACGGCCGGGCAGGTATTTGTGGGCGGCGTGAATGTCTGGCAGGATCAATTGCGCGCTCGCGCGTTGATGGGCGTGCTGCCTGAATACCTGAACCTCTATGAGCGCCTGAGCGGGCGCGAGTTCCTTACCTTCGCGGGACATATGTATGGCGTGCCAAAGGCCGAGATCCAGCGCCGTTCTGAGGAACTGCTGCATGTATTGACGCTCAGCGATGATGCCGATAAGCTGGTGATCGATTATTCGGTTGGTATGCGTAAGAAAATTGCTCTGGCCGCTGCTTTGATCCACCGCCCGCAGGTGCTTTTCCTGGATGAGCCGTTCGAGGGCATCGATCCGGTCAGCTCGCGCGTGATCCGTGATATTCTGAATGACCTGACGCGCCACGGCACAACCATTTTTTTCTCTTCGCACATCATGGAAGTAGTCGAGCGTCTCTGCACGCGTGTTGGGATTATTAACCAGGGAGTGCTGGTTGCCGAAGGCACTCTGGAGGAGCTGCGCGCTGGTCGCAATGCAACGCTGGAGGATGTCTTTATGCAGGTTATCGGCGTGCAGGATGAAAGCCATAATCTTAGCTGGCTGGAATGAAGGTGAAACGTATGGTTATACATGCTGATAAGCTGCGCTGGCTGGCCTGGCTGCGTGTAAAGATGCTGCTGCGCGGATTCCGGCGTAGTCCCAGAATGCTGATTTTAACGATTATTGGTATCCTTGTCCTGCTTTTTATCGGGGGCAACCTCGCCATTCTGCTTTTTGTCGCTTTTCAGGACCTTTCTGCTCCGGCCAATACCGAGGTGCTCTACCTGCTCTTTAGCGGACTGCTCTGCTTCTGGATTGTGCTGCCGCTCCTCTCGTTTTCGACAAACGAGGGGTTGGATGTGACGAAACTTCAGCTCTTCCCGCTCACACGGCTGGAGTTGATGTTCAGCCTGCTCTTTTCGTCGCTGTTTGATATCTGGACGCTGCTGCTCTTCCTGCTTTTCGGTGTGACTATTGTGGCCTGGTGGATGCATTCGCTAGCGCTAGGGTTGATGACTCTGCTGGTGATTGTGGTCTTCTATGTTGTGATGGTGGGGATCAGTCAGCTCATTCTGGCCCTGCTGATGCGCACGTTGCAGAGCCGGCGTTTCCGCGATTTGAGCATCATCATCCTTGCCCTGTTCGGCTCATCCTTTTACCTGTTTGATCGCTTCATCTTTAGCTCGAATAATCTGCGTAACTTTGGCAACCTGCTTAATGGAGGCAACTTTTCATCTTACTTGCAGTGGTTGCCATCGGGCGTAGCTGCCAGCGCTATTCGATCTGCCACGCAGGGCAACTGGGCGATGAGCTTTCTTATGCTGGCTCTGCTGCTGGTGATTTGCGCGCTGGTCCTGTATCTCTGGCAACTGGTGCTTGAGCGCAGCATGAGCGCCTCTGAAAGCAGCGCTTCGCGGCGCGCACGGCAACCCAGGCAAACAGGAACCGCCGTTCCTGCCGTAGCCGCTCAAGCTGCTACGCTTGCTCCCTCAACACTACCTGCTGCTGCCGCAGCGCCCGTGGCACGCCCTGTTGCTGAGCGTACACCGGTAGCTCGAACCGTCTCCCCGGCCAGGGCAGAGGCTGATCCGCTCAAAGCCAATCTGGTCGAGCAACTCCAGGCGCTGGTCAGAAAAGAACTGATCTACTTCTGGCGTGATCCGCTGTTGAAGGTAAGGCTCTTCCCGACCCTCATCTATGTAGTCATCTTCATTGTGTATCCGTCCTTCGCCGGTTCGGGCAAGTCTGACATGAGCTTTTACGCTCAGTATACGCCCTTTGTCTCGGTGGCCATTGTTTTCTTTTTTCTACTGACCCTCAGTCTGAATACGCTGGGCATGGAGCGCCAGAGCCTGACCACGCTATTCCTCTTCCCAATTGATCGCAAGAGATTACTCTGGGGCAAGAATCTGGCCGTCTTCCTGATGGGCTTTGGTGGGCTAGTTGTGCTTATGATCGTTTGTGAAGCCCTCGCGCGCCAGGTGCAGATGATTCTGCCTGCGGTAGCAATCGGCTTGGCGGGTATGGGGGTCGCGCTTGGCTGTGGAAATATGGCCTCGGTCTACTTTCCCCGCTATCAGCCATCAACCGGCAGGCGCGGCCTGGCAGGTACGAGCAATCAGGCGCAGACGGGCGGCTGCTTAAACCAGTTGATGTCGCTGGTCGCGCTTTTTACCACGATTATCCTGCTGATCCCTGTTGCCCTAGGCGTTGGCATCCCTTTCTTCATGAATATTCAATGGGCACTGCTGCTGAGTATACCGCTTGGTTTGATCTACGGTCTCGTGCTCTATACGCTTCTCACGAATCTTGCGGCCAGGCGTATGCTAGCGACGGAGCCGGAGATTCTGAGGGTGACGACGCGCGAATGATCTCATCGCTTGTCATCTACTTGCCTGGCAACATTGTGGAGCACAGCGGCCATATTGTTTGGCAGGGGCTGAAGATGTTCGGCGAAGTAGGCATTGACTTCGGCCCCTAGCAGCAGGATCACGGCGAAGTAGTAGAAAAAGACAAGGAGGATTATCGCGAAACCGGCCTCGCCCTGATAGCTTCCCATAAAATGGGTGATATAGAGTGGGAAGAGCGCCAGGAAGAGTACCAGCAAGATCGCGGAGAGTAATGCGCCAGGCCAGCTCCTTTTAAAGCTCACCTTCATGTTGGGCACGAAAGAGAAGATGGCCTCAAACAGAATCCATGAGAAAAACAGGCTGCTCAAGATACTTGCGATACCCAGCAAGAAACTATTCTGCACCAGATGAGCTATAATAGGCAATTGGTTGACGGCTGAATTCTCGATAAGCGAAAGAAGCAGAGCTGGAATAGAGGAAGTAAAGACCAGCAGGGGGATCAGCACAACGAAAGCGAGCATCATCAGGATTGCTGTGACGTTCTGGGCAATCAGCTTGCGCGGATAGGTCTGATAGATGATATCGAAACATCCCTCCATGGCAATGAACAGGCGGGAACCGCCGAAAATGGAGGCGAGGGTAACAATGATCAGTAAGAAGCCTGTGTTTCTCTCCAGGGATATGAAGACAACTTGCAGGATTTTTGACGAGGAGAAGCTTGCAGGGAGAATCTGTTCAATCCTGGTGATCAGCTCGCTCTTCGCTGCCGGATCGAGTAATCCCACGGTGAAGCCAAAGATCGAGATGACCGCAAAGATAATGGGCACAATGGCCACTATCAAGTTATAGGCCAGTGCGGCTGCAGATTGCATTGTCCAGTCATTGTTAAATTTGGTGAGGAAGCCCTGAGCGTGGTTGAGCATTGTATTGAGCGTGCCGTGCCGGGAGCTGACTTTCTTCGTCTGTGGCAGAGCGTTTTGCATACTTCTATCCCTTTTTATACTATCATCCCAGGTAGTCTTCGTTATAGATTGTTCAATATTCCTAGCTCAAGCACGTTTCGGCGCGTAGCGGCGTTTCATGGTGATGTGGCTGGACTTGCAGGGTGTATGCAATGCGCGTGAGTCTTCGCCTGTTCTTGCCGGGTGTTCACAGGGCGGAGCTGCGCTGAGAGCCAGACAGACATGCAAGAAATGTTCTTAACATGCCTGTCTGGCTCTCAGCGCAGAGCGGGGAGATCGGACAAGATCATGCCGCACTCACGTGCTCCTGGAAGCGGAAGAAGCGCAGGGCGATCAGGTAGCAGATCAAGCCGTAGGCGATCAGGCCCAGGAGATCTGGCAGCACGTAGCCGAGGTCCCGGCCATAGATCATGATGTTGTTCAGGCCATCCATGGCCCAGGACGACAGGCTGATCCTGGAGATCTGTTGCAGCCAGGTTGGTTCTATCCAGGACGGGAAGAAAATTCCACCAATGGCCCCGGAGAGGATCGTGATCAGCGAAACAATAGGATTGAACTGGCGGCGCGTTTTTACCACTGCAACCAGTGCGATACCCAGGCCAGTGACCGCAAAGCTGGTGGCCAGAATGATCAGGATCACGGCGAGCAAGTTGCCAATGTTGATATGGAAGAAGACGTAGCCAAAGATGAAGAGCAGGGCAATTTGAATCACGGTTAGCACGAACTGAGCCAGCACCTTGCCGCCTAGCAGGGAATATTTCCGCACTGGAGCGATCAGCAGGCGGCGGAAGGTGCCGTCCTCTTTCTCCTGTAAGATCGAGCCGGCGACCGCGTTGAGGCCGAACATGGCGAAGAAGATGGCGTAGCCAGGCACGTAGAAATCAAAACTGCTGACTTTTGCGGCCTGTCCCGCGGTCAGCTGGACCACCTGGGCCTGGTTAGTTGCATTCACCCCGCTGGTACCGACGATCTGAGCGATCTCAGTTGCGTTGATGGTGCCTGGGGCGCAGTGGTTGCCAGGCTGGTTACAAACGGCCTCGACCTGCTTGATAGCAGCTGTACCTGCAAACGTAGCGCTCACTAGCCCGTTCACCGTCGAGGCGACAAGATCATGGATAATGGTTACACGCGCGTCGTTGTTGTTGGGCGGTGAGTAAAACTGCACGAGATTGCTGATTGGCCGATTGTTCTGCGCGGCCTGCTCTACAGCGTCCGAGGTGCCTGCCGGAATGACCACGCCGGCAGCCAGGTTGCTGTTCGTATTTGCAGC
>DATGKW010000138.1:0-9453 GCA_035294465.1 Ktedonobacteraceae bacterium
CATTGCACCACTGAACACGATAGAGAGTGGTACGCCCCTGGTAAGCGCCAGCGGCCAGCTTATGGGGATGGCGGTGAACAATGGAGATGGTCCGATGCCCCTGAGAATGACTTTTCTCCAGACGCTTTGGACTACGCATATTCTGCCTTCTGCCGGCTTATCGGTGACTTCCCCCTCAGCCTGTACCCAGGGGACGTATGTTGCGGCTTGCTGGAATGCCGGCATTGATGCTTTCTATGGTGCGCCATCATTGAATTCGCCCCGCTACGCGCTGGCTCAAAGCTACTTCACTAAACTGACTTCGCTGAATGCTCGGTTCAAAGCGCCACAGGCCTTTGGCACGCAGGCCGCGCGGCTTTTAAAGCCGCCAACTGTCCCGGTGGCGTCTCATTCTAGCTCCATTTTTAGCCTGTTGTCGCTAGTCGGTCTGGGAGTGATCCTGCTTGTATTGATTGTGCTGCTCGTTCTGGTAACGCTCCTGGCCGGGCGCGTGCGCAAACGGCGACGCGAGCTGGCACGTTTCGCAAATGAGCAGTTGGTAGCGCAACGGCTGGCCGAGGAGGAGGTCAACCGCCAGCGTAAGCAGCAAGCGCAGGGGTCTGAGATGCTCTGTCCGAGTTGTCACCGCCCGGTGAGATTGGGCGACACCCTCTGCCCGTCCTGCCGTTTTCCGCTTGCTCCGAGCGCTTCCGGCATCAGTACACAGTCCAGTGCCGCGCCTTTGCCACCTTCCGCGCTTCCCATCAGCGAACGACCGACGATACAGTTTCCACCGGCTCCCGCCGGCACGCCAAATGGCGGCAGCAGCGAGATCACGCAAAGACGCATGCAGCCGGTTGATGGTGAAAAAACCGTGTATCAGGTGCAGCGAGTACGCGGACGCAACCTCAGTCTGGCGGTGGGTACACGTTCTGATCGTGGTATCAAGCGCAAACATAAGCCGAATGAAGATAGCCTCTTTGCCATGCAGGGAGCCAGAACCAATGATTCTCAGCCCCAGCAGTTCGGCCTGTTCGTTGTGGCAGACGGTATGGGGGGCCACGCGAATGGTCAGGACGCCAGCCTTCTGGCCATTCAGACCATGATCGATTTTATGCTGCCCAGGGTGACGACCGGCGAGCAGATGAGCGACGAGGATTTCTTGCGGCTTCTCAGCGACGGTGTGCAGCATGCCAACCAGGCCGTTCACGCACGCAATCTGGAGGAGCGTGCCGATATGGGTACGACGATGACTACAGCTCTGGTCGTAGGCGCGACCGCCTATATTGCGAACGTGGGTGATAGCCGCACCTATCTTTATCGCGAGGGCCAGGGTCTGCGCAAAATAACCAATGACCACTCGGTTGTCGCCAGTCTGGTCGAGGCAGGCATCATTCAGCCTGACGATATCTATACTCATCCCAAACGCAACCAGATCTATCGCAGCCTGGGAGAGAAGCCTGTGGTCGAAGTTGATACCTTCAGCGTAGATTTGCAGGCCGGTGACAAGCTTCTCCTTTGTTCCGACGGTCTCTGGGATATGGTGCGCGATCCCTTGATTCAACGAGTGTTGAGCAAGCCGAACGATCCCGACGAAATTGGTAAGGAGCTGATCAAGGCCGCCCTGGATGGTGGAGGCGAGGATAATGTCTCGGTGATTATTGCTCAGTTCTCCGAAATGGATACCCACACCGGCCTGACCGGCGTTCAATTGCTGGCCAAACCTGAAGGCGTAACCGTCCCCGATCTTCCAGTACAGTGAATTGTCGCTCCTGCGCCCCTGTGCTATAATCAAAACGAGGGCGGAGGCAAGTTCACCGCTCTACATGCAGAGTTGTATCAAACAACGACAACTGTTTGGAGGGAAGGGCGTTGTCAACACCTATCAATGTCGGTTATTTATATGCAGCTATCCTGCTGGCTGCCGGCTTCGTCTTTGCTATGATCGCGGCAACCCTGGGCGGGTTGCTGGCTCCCCATAAAAGAACCAGAGAGAAATTACAGACCTACGAATCTGGCGAAACTCCTATCGGCTCTGCCTGGGTCCAGTATCCCCTCGGCTTCTATATCTTCGCATTGCTTTTTGTCGCGTTTGATGTAGATATTGTTTTTATTGTCTCCTGGGCGGTCATTTTTAAGCAATTAAGCCTCTTTGGATTTATTGAAATTCTTTTCTTCATCATTGTGCTCGCGCTCGGCCTTGTGTATGCCTGGCGCAAGGGGGTGATCCGATGGATTTAGTGCCCAGTGGGAAAGGTCTTACCACCCCGCGCGGTGGCTACCGTGACCAGAATGCCGCGTTGGCTCGCGATCTCGCTCCAATTGCTCAGATTACTGGACGCAAAGTTGAGCCACAGACGTTGAAAGGCGATTTCCTGAGCCTGGAAATAGATCGGACGAACCTGGTAGCCGTCTGCCGTTTTCTACGGGATCAGCTGGGATTTGATCTGCTCAGTTGTATTTCCGGAGTCGATATGCTTGACCACCTGGAGAGTGTCTATCACCTGCGTTCGCTGACACGTGGCCAGTTGCTGCAACTCAAGGTGCGTTTGGACGCGCAGAAGCCGGAGGTAGATAGCGTGGTTTCGGTCTGGCCAACGGCGAACTGGCTTGAACGTGAGACCTATGATATGTTTGGTATTCGTTATATTGGCCATCCTGATCTGCGCCGTATGCTGCTCGATGATGATTTTGAGGGGCATCCACTGCTGAAGAGTTTCAAGCCAGTGCCCCATACGGTGAAGAATCCCGCAACAACGCAGGTTGACCCGAATATGGCCGTTTCCGATAAATATCAGCAGAAGGGTGTTGAGAAGGCTTTGTATAAGAAAGTAGGTCAGGGCAAAGAGGAACGTCTGCATCCGGGCACGCCAACCTTTGGCCATGCTTTTGAAGGGTATAAAGAAGAGACCGGAGAATAAGACAACTCGCGGGCCTGGAAGGTAAGCCAAACGTATGCCCAAGACGAAGAAACGCAAGAAAACGACGGGCCACGTTTCCCCTGGAAACGTGGCAACGCAGGCGAGGGTGGCAGATGAAGCGCCTGCCAGCACGGTACGGCGTTCTCCCAGCGCTGGAGGAGGAACGAGCGGGCAGAGCGTGCTCTTTGCCGCGTTGCTGGCTCTCGGCTTCCTGGGCCTGACGATCTTTTTCACGTTCTTCTATACCAGAGACCCGAACCATTTTATTTATTCTGGCATCGCGGGCCTGACGGCTCTAGGTTGGCTGATCCTTCTGAGGATCAGATGGACAAGATATTTTCACCAGCGCTCGTAAGGATGATCTTCATCTTCCTGAAAAATGGAATAGTGCGGCAAAGTATGTCAGTAGAGTAAGAGGAAACTCATGGTGACAAATCAGAAACAGGGCATATCTCCCGCGCTGGGAGAGTTCTCAGAGGGATTCAAGACCCAGGAGATGCTGCTCAACCTGGGTCCCCAGCATCCCAGCACGCATGGAGTGTTGCGCCTGATGATGACGCTGGAGGGCGAGACTGTGGTGAATTGTACCCCGGTGATTGGCTATCTCCATCGCGGCATCGAGAAAATTCTGGAAAATCGTACAGTCATGGCCGGTATTCGCTATATGGATAACGCGGATTACCTGTCTCCCATGTTGAATGAAACGGCCTACGTCGGTGCGGTCGAACAGTTGATGGGCATCGAGCCGCCACGGCGCGCGCAATACATTCGTCTGCTGACCAGCGAGCTGCAGCGTATTGCCAGCCACCTGGTGGGTATCGGCACCTACCTGATGGACCTCGGAGCCGTGACGCCCATCCTCTGGGCCTTCCGCGATCGCGAGGGGATCCTGTCGCTCTTTGAGGCGCTGGGTGGCAGCCGCTTTAACGTGAACTATATGCGCGTGGGCGGCGTCCTTCACGATTTCCCTAAAGGCTGGTTGGCCTCGTGCGAGGCATTTCTGGATACATTCGAGAAGAACAGGCGCGAGCTGGAAGGACTGATTACCGACAACGAGATCTTCGAGGCGCGCACGCAAGGTGTGGGCTATATCGACCAGCAGCAGGCGATTGCCTATGGTCTGACCGGTCCGATGTTGCGCGCCAGCGGCGTTAAGTGGGACCTGCGCGTTAATCGTCCCTATGGTGCTTACCGCGAGGTGCCGGTGAATGTGGTGGTGCGCCAGGAGGGTGATTGCTTCGCTCGTTACAAAGTGCGCATGGATGAGATCGTTGAGAGTATTCGCCTCTGCCGCGTAGCCATCGATAAAATGCCCGGCGGCCCCATTTGCACGCGCACGCCGATCGCGTTGCGTCCGCCGCGCGGTGAAACTTACTTCGCGGTTGAGAGCAGCAAGGGTGAGCTGGGGGTGTACTTCATCAGTGATGGGAGCGAATATCCCTGGCGGGCCAAGCTGCGTGGCCCCTCGTTCGTCAATCTGCAAATTCTACCCGAACTGCTGCGTGGCCATAAGATGAGCGACGTGATCGCTATTCTGGGGAGCACCGATATCGTGCTGGGTGAGGTTGATCGGTAAGACACGATGGAGGGATGGCGCTTTGGCCGTCCCTCCATCTCTGGAGTTATTTCATTATGTATAGTATGTTGATATCAGGAGACATCGTAAGCGATTGGGTCGGCTTCTGGACCGGACTCTGGCATGGGATCATCTCGTGGCAGTTTCTCCAATTCGTTGTTGCGTTTTTCTCCTTCATAGGGTTTGTGTTGACCAGCGCGATCATCCTGATCCTGGCCGAACGGAAAATTATGGCCTGGATGCAGGACCGCTTTGGCCCTTATCATACCGGCCCGTGGGGCTTGCTACAAACAGTAGCCGACGTTGGGAAGTTACTCTTAAAGGAAGATATCCATGCTGGCAACACCGACAAGGCCTTGTTTTTGTTCGCGCCCTCAGTGTTC
This sequence comes from Ktedonobacteraceae bacterium, assembly GCA_035294465.1. GTDB lineage: Bacteria > Chloroflexota > Ktedonobacteria > Ktedonobacterales > Ktedonobacteraceae > Paraktedonobacter. The sequence goes on from DATGKW010000138.1 coordinate 4,860, forward strand.
CTTGCCCCGGTAATGGCTGCCTTTGCTGTGCTGCCTTTCTCGCCCTACATTGGCCTGCCGGGCACGGCTCTGGCTACCGGAATCGTTTACCTGGTTGCGATGAGCTCGCTGGACGTGGTCGGGGTGGTCATGGCCGGCTGGAGTTCTAACAATAAATATTCGTTGATTGGTGGCTTACGTTCCGCTGCCCAGATGATCTCGTATGAGCTGCCGCTTGTGCTGGCGCTAGTTGGCGTGATCATGCTGACCAGCGTTCTCGATCCACGTGGTTCAGGCGTCGGCACTATCTCGCTGCGCGACATCATGCAGCTCCAGGCTTCGGGCATCTATCCAGGCAAGGGCATTCCTTTCTGGGATTTCGTCTTTGAGGGCTTTACTCCCTGGGCCTGGTTCTTCCTGGTGCAGCCGCTCATGCTGATCATCTACTATACCTGCGGTCTGGCCGAAACCAACCGCGCGCCCTTCGATCTGCCAGAGGCGGAGTCTGAACTGGTTGCTGGCTATCTGACTGAGTACAGTGGCATGCGCTGGGCTATGTTCTTCCTGGGCGAGTATGGCAATATGACGATTGTTTCAGCTATCGCCTCCATGCTCTTCCTGGGCGGCTGGTCTGGTCCCGGCGTGGCCTACCTGACCGGCCTTGGTAGCCTGGGCTGGGGCTTCCTGGGCAACATTCTGGCCCTGTTCTACTTCATCACGAAGGTTTATGGCCTCTGCTCTGTCTTTATCTGGGTGCGCACCACGCTTCCGCGCCTGCGCTCCGATCAGCTCATGCAGTTTGCCTGGCTGATCCTGATCCCGACTACTCTGCTCAATATCCTGATTACAGGCGCGATCTACCTGATCATGAATGCCCTGGGCCTCCTGAGTTCCAACACCCTGCCTTTCCTGATTGTCCTGGGCGTCGTGAACTGGATTATGCTGTTCTTCTTTATCAGGATTGTTGGCCGGGCTACGGTGGCGACAACCCGGCGTGCCCAGGCCCCAGCCATTCGCGCGCAACGACGTGCTGCCGCGCCGCAATTGCCTGCGCGAGCTGAAACGAGCACGGCTATTGCAGCTAGCAGCCAGCAATAGGGAGGCGTTACGAAAGGTATCGAGAAAGAGGCGGTCATTCAGGCTGCCTCTTTCTTGTGGCCAGAGCATTGGTCAAGAATTCATCTACTATCGTTTACGGCAATACGGTCACAGGTATACCAAGAAACGCGGCGTAGCGGTTAGCAGCTGTGGTGAGAGCGTTGGCCTCGGCCTCATCAAAGGGAGCAAAGGGGTTTGCCTCAATGATTACCGTATCTTTTTTCAGGGTACGCTTCCAGGTGCCTACTATCTGCCCGGCGCTGGCGATTGTATTGTTGAAGAGAACATTGCCCCGCGAGTCAAGCTTGTCCACGTGCGATGTCGCGTCAAAGATGGCGCTGCGATCTTTATAGCCAACAATGTATTCATCGAAGTTTGGCAGCAGAGAGATAACTTGAGAAGGCTCTTTCATCGATGGCGTCGATGACGAAAACCAGTACGTCTGGCCATCTATAACCTCTTGTACGAGTTGGGTTTTGCTCATTACGAGACCAGCTCTTGCCTCGGCTATCGTCAACCCAGACCACCAGACAAAGTCTTGCAGGGTCGCAGGGCCATGACCGGTGAAATAGCGCCTGGTGAATTCGGCCAGCGCTTCATCATGCTCCAGCCTTCTGCCTGGCGGCAGCCATTCATCTAGCAGGGCAAAGGTAAATTGCTTGCCCTGTCTCGGGGCCTGGCAAATAAGCCCATCTGCCTGTGCCTGGTGCAAAATGATTGTCGGCCCCAATCCGCCCCTGGCAACCTCTGCCTGTTCCAACCTGGTTATCAATTCGGGACGAGTAAGCTGTTTGCCGCCCTGGAGAGACTTTTCGAGCACGCTAAAGCTTTTAGCCAGGGTCGCGCCATCTAATTCGAGCTGCTGGTAGCGAATACTGTTCTGGGAGATCATATGCAGGCGGGGCCTCATCAACCGCAGCATCCAGCGCAGGTCGGCTGCCGGTACAAAATGCACGGTACCACGCATAAACCAGGTGCGGATAATGGTTTTATCGACGATTGCTTGCTCAATATCCGCCTCGGTTGCGTTGCGCATGCGCAGCCCAATTGCCCATAGCCCGGCGAGATAGTCCTGTGCCTGGACAGCGCCAAGCCACTGCACGACGTCTTCAGGCTTTTCAAGGGTAGCAGGTGCAATGGATTGGGTATAAAGGCGCTGCTGTGCAATGCTCAAATTGGTCACAGTTGCTCCTCTGCACCGGCCATTGAAGCCGGTTATGGAATGTGGTCGCCTGCTTGTCTGCTACGACCTGAGCAATTCCAGAAAATCCAGCACAATCTGATTGAACTCGGCAGGTTTCTCCATAAAAGGATGATGCGCGGTTCCTGCCATAACTACCTTCTTCGCGCTTGGGATCTCGGAGGTCAGTTGCTCCAGCGGATTTGGCCCGTCCAATTCTCCGAGAATGACGAACGTTGGTACTTTGATCTGCGAGAGACGTCCAATGGCTGGCGGATCTAAGGGGAGCGGCGGCGTCTCCGCCTGCGTCTCATCGTCTGGCCGCGACCAGTTGCGCGTCGTCATCTCGCGTACTCGTTCGCGCACTTCGGGATCTGCTTGCTCTGGAAGCCGTCCTGGCCCGTCCGTCCACAATTCGAGCGAGATCTCAACGGCGCGCGCAATGTCGTGTTTTTCAAAGGCGTCATTCAAGCTCGCGTACATCCGTGTCACGTCCGGGTACTTTTTCATCATCTCTTCTGATGGTCGAAATCCACTGATACCGGCGGTCACCGGAATCAGCGCGTCAACCATCTCAGGATGCTCAAGCGTGAAGTCAATAGCCAGCGCGCCTCCTCCAGAAATGCCCATTAAATAGGCGCTCTCAATGCCCAGGAACTTCATCAATTCATAGAGATCCTGGCGGTCAGAGTACGGTTCCCCTTTCGTAATCAACCCGGAATCGCCGAAGCCTCGCTGATCGTAACGCACGACCCGATAGCGCTGGGCGAAAACCAAACTGCCTGTTCCACGATCTTCTATCCAACAGATGCCCATGAATGAGAATAAATGGATGCCCGTCACCGGCGACCTCATAATATAGAGTCGTGCTGTTGACTTCCGCGAAACCTGTCTGTGTGTGTTCTGTGTTTGACATGATGCTGCTCCTTCTTCTCATATTTCTCTCGCTATGATAGCATCGAAAGCGGTCAAGAGCGACCCTGTATAGAAGAACGCCGGGATACAGGCGAAATGGCTCTTTCACTACGAGAAATTGGTGCTTGTTCCTTCTTCGCAGCCGGTTCTATACTTCCACTTGAAAGCGAGAGCTTAATAAAGAAGGAGAGACGGCCATGAGTTTCTTCGACGCGAGATTTGGGGCCTATGTGGCTGTAGCGACGGTGCTGATCATCACTCCAGGGCCGGATATGGCGCTGGTAACGCGAAACGCGCTCCTTGCCGGAAGGCGCGCGGCCTCTTTCACTGCCTTTGGCGTTGGGGCAGGAAGCGTCTTCTGGGCACTGGCATCAGTGCTCGGCGTTGCTGCCCTCCTTGAAGCGTCGGTGGTTGCTTTCACCATATTCAAGTTTATTGGCGCAGCGTACCTGGTGTATCTTGGCCTGCGCAGTCTGATTTCCAGCTTTCGAAAGAAAAGGCCCGCTTCCGAGGCAAAACCTGTTTTTCCGGCGCAACGACTGACTGGCCTCGTAGCTTTTCGGCAAGGCTTTCTCAACAATCTGTTGAATCCGAAAGCCGGTGCTATCTTTGTCACCGTCTTTCCACAATTCATCAATCAAGGTGATCCTCCCTTGCGCTTGCTGCTAATGCTGCTGGTCTTTGAGATAATGGCTCTGAGCTGGCTCAACCTCTATGGCTACCTGGTCAGCCGTGCCGGACGGAGCCGTTTTGGCACTCGCGCGCGTGAAATTTTGCAAGGAGTCGCCGGCGCTGTGCTGATTGCGCTTGGGGTGCGGCTGGCTTTCGCGCAGCGCTAACGATGGTTGTCATTGTTTACCAGCCACGCAACTTCAGAATAAATGCTGAGAGTGCAGTACTGAGCAATGCGCCTGCAACAACCTGGGCCACGGTGTGGCGATGCAGCACCACGCGTGCCCAGCTCACCAGCACGACCAGAGCAAAGGTTGGCAGCATGGCGGTACCATAGAGAACGGTGAGGATTGTTGCCGCGCCAGCCAGCGTGGAGGCATGCATGCTGATTTTCCACCAGAATGTGATCAGCAGCATCAGCAAGCCGCTGACCAGAGCGATAAACGTGACCGTGGTGAGCACGACGGGGCAGTGTGTCAGGATCAGTACAAGCCAGCCGAGGCTGAGAGAGGCCAGGCCAAAGATGAATGGCCCGATGCGCTCGCTGCGTTTGCTGACATCGGTATCGGAAATCTTGCCCAGACGTACCCCAAGCAAAATGTAAGCAAGAGGGCCAATACAAGCAAAGCAAAGCGTAATGGCCGCATATATGAGAGCGCTACTGGTGCTTTTCGCGTGGTAGAAGGCGACCAGCAGGATCATAGGGACGGAAACGGTGGCCGGAGCCAGAATATGCGAAAGGGCGCGCGC
>DATGKW010000139.1:0-17536 GCA_035294465.1 Ktedonobacteraceae bacterium
GTAGGTCCACCGCCCCTGCGGCGGTCCAGGAATCCAATCGGCAGGGACTACAGAAGACACTCTATCGGTTGTCGTCATTCTTTACACCGCCTTTCGCCCTGGCATCTCTCATGCGACATTCTCATACAAGCATATCATACCTCTGACCCATTGGGTAGGTCCCGAAAAACCATTGCGATTCGTTAGTATAGGTGTCACGTGTCTTTCAAGGAAACCCTGGCAAATTCGGCGGAGCGCTTGCGACGAAGCCGGTTTGAAAGCGAGCCGCAGGACTTAGCGAAAGAAGGCAGAGAGCTCATGACAGGATTTCTTATGGTACAATGGGTGTCGTTGCGCATGCCCCGGCGCGTCGTGGCGCAATCAAGGCTCCGCATCAATAGTATGGAGGCACTTTCTATGCACGCAAAACGCTTCTCTCCGCGACGTTTCATCTATGCCGTTGGTGGAACGCTGGCCTTGTTCTTGCTGCTGGCTGGCTGCGGCGGCAATACGTCCGCTAATGCTCCATCAGCGCAAACGCTCATTAAGAACGCGCAGGCTGCGATCAAAAAGGTGACGGCTTATCATTTTGACCTCAAGTCTCAGAATATCGGCACCGGCGGCCAACTGCCCATTGAGAGCGCGGACGGCGATATTGTGGTGCCCGATAAGCTTCAGGCCAATGCCAATGTGCTCTTCAGCAACTCTACTGTGCAGGCGGAGATTATCGCCATCGGCAACGATCAGTATATTAATGTGCTGGGCGGCTGGCAGAAGACTACCGGGCTGCTCAATCCGCGCTCGCTCTCAGATCCGCAGACGGGCGTGGCCGCAATCCTGGGTCAGATCCAGAATCCCAGCGCGCCCACCGCTTCCAGCAGCAATGGTACACCCTGCTGGAGCATCAATGGTAAGCTCAACGCCAGCCTGCTCAGCGGCATCACCGGTGGGGGAGCACCTGCCGGCACGGTGGATGATGTGACCGTGTGCATCGGCCAGAGTGACAATTTACCCTACGTGATCGTGATCAAAGGGATAGCAGCTCAGGGTGATACGGCGCAGACGACGCGTACATTTACGCTCTCGAAATTTAACGAGCATATTACCATTAATGCGCCAACCGTCGCCAGCACCTCTACAAGCTAGAATCGAAAGGAGTTCCAGGCCATATGCAGAGCGTCCCTGAGAGACCACCGGCGACCAGGCCGGGCGAAACGCCGCGCAAAGCCGGGGCTTCAACCGCGCTGCTGGCAATGATTGCGGCGTGCGGCGCAGTGTTTCTGACGGCCCTGGATCAAACGGTGGTGGTCACAGCGTTGCCGAGCATAAGCGACGATCTGCAAATCCCGCTGCAGCAGCTTGATCGCGCCGCCTGGATTATCAGCGCGTACCTGCTTGGCTACGTGATCGCTATGCCGCTGATGGGGCGCGTCTCGGACCTGTACGGGCGGCGGCTGGTCTTTGTGATCTGCCTGAGCGTTTTCGGCGTGGCCTCGCTTTTCTGCGGACTGGCGACGATGCTGGGCAACCAGGTTGATATCACCTTCCTTCAGCATATCGGCATCAATGTGGCCGCGCCGGGTTCAATCGGTGATCCATCGCAGCTCCAACCGGGCCTGGTCTGGCTGGTCGCGGCGCGTTTTGTGCAGGCGGCTGGCGGTGGCGCGATTATTCCGGTGGCGATGGCGGTGGCGGGCGATTATTATGGCGAGCGGCAGCGCGCGCTGGCCCTGGGGCTGATCGGCATGGTTACAGAGACCGGCGGTGTGCTAGGGCCGCTCTACGGCGCGGCCATTATCCAGGCTTCTTCCTGGCATGTGATTTTCTATCTCAATGTGCCGCTGGTCCTCATTCTGGTTGTCTTGATCATGCTCTTGCTCAAACCGCGCGCGGCGAGCACACCGGCGCAGGCAATGCGGCGCTTTATTGACTTGCCGGGTACGCTGCTGCTGGGCGCGTCTCTGATCTGCCTGAGCCTGGGCCTTTCGCAGGAAGCAGTTATCGGTACAACGAATCTGGCGGGCGCGAGCGGCTCGGCTCCCATCCAGAACAATCCTGTGTTGATCGCTGCCGCTATCGCGCTCTTTCTCGCTTTCATCACCCTGGAAGTTGTCATTGAATGGCGGAGAGCGCACGAAATCGGGTCAGCCTTGCCGATTGTCGAGCCATCGCTTTTCAGGCGGCGAGCTTTCTCTGCCAGTTCGCTGGTCAGCTTGCTGGTTGGCGCGGCGCTGATCATTGCTATGGCCGATATTCCTCTGTTCGTGGCCAGCGTGCAGAATGGGAGCGTGCTGGATAGTGGCCTGGCCTTGCTGCGGCTGACCGTCATGATTCCCATCGGGGCGGCTGCTGGCGGCTGGCTCTGTTTGCGCATTACTTGCCGGTTGACTGCGCTCGTGGGGCTGTTGCTGGCTACGCTGGGCTTCTGGCTGATGCACCTCTGGCCGATCCAGGTGAGCGCGAGCCAGATGAGCGCCGGCACGCTAATTGGCGGTCTGGGCTTTGGCCTGGTGATCGCACCCATCAGCACAACCGCTATCAACGCCGTGCGCCATTCCCAGATGGGTATGGCGGCCTCAATTGTCACTGTCCTGCGAATGATAGGCATGATCCTGGGACTGGCCGCGCTGACCTCGTGGGGCCTCGGCCGCTTCTATAACATTGTGAACTCTGCGAAATTGCCCGCGAATATCAAACCTTTCAGCGCCGCTTACACGGCCTACGAAGCACACCTGACGACGGTGGCGGCGCACGATGTCTTTACTTCCATCTTTCTGGCCGCTGGTGTATTATGTCTTGTGGCTATTGTGCCTGCCTGCTTGCTGGAAGGGCGCGAACCATCACCGTATGCTGTCGTGCGCGCCCAGAAGCATGACTGATGAAAATTCAGGCCGCTCGACAAGGATGTGCCGTATGAGTAACGACAACGACCGATCAAACAATACGTGGGATGGTGAAGACGAATGGCAGCCTCCCAGGACGTTTCGCGATGCCTATCTCGATGCTGTCAATCGGAGCCGTCCGCGTGCAGGCGGTACGCCTGGGAATGATATGTCCGAGCCACCGGGCAGGCGCGCGCGACCGCGCAACACGTCGGGGGGCGGTCGCATCTATGAAGAGGGTGATGAGCGGCCTTCGCGTCCTCGCCCGACGCGCCAATCACGCGAAGAGGTCGAGGCACGCCTGCGCCAGCGCTCGCGTCAGTCTGCGCGCTACCAGGGTCAAGATGAGGAGCGCATTCAGCCGCCGGGCCAGGCGAGGCGGCCCGGCCAGCTTCCGCCGCGCCGGTCGCGCGATGGGCAAGACGATGCCTATCCTTACCACCAGCCATCTCCCGTTCCTATCAGAATGCCCCCGGCCTCGCGCGGAGCCAGATCCACCGGCTCCGTTCGCCGCGCGAGCAGATCATATGATGAGTACGAGGAGTATGACGAATACGAAGAGTACGAGGAGATCCAGGGACGCAGGCGCGGATCGGGCCGCCGTCACCGGGGCGAACACGGGCGGGGCAGAAGCGCTCTGCGGACCTTTTTCATCGGCTGCGCAAGCAGTCTGCTCACCCTGGCGGTCATTGCGGCCATCCTGATCGTTCTCGCGCTGCGTAGCACGCCGCTGGGGCAGAATCTCGGCCTCGGCTCCTCGACCTATACGCAGACAAGTCAGCAGGCGCTCAATCTGGGGAATGCGAGTCAATTGATTATTCAGAATCAAGCAGGCGACGTTGCGGTGAATGTTGACCAGAACGCGGGCGGGGCTACTCTGAGCAGCGTCAAGAAGGTTCAGGCCAGCAATAGCAGCGGCGCGGACAGCCAGTTCAACCAGATCAAGATCACCGTAAAGCCGCTTACCCAGGGGGCGAACCCGGCTTGCACAGCCAGCAATTGTTTGCTGATCGCCACGACCGTACCGGCGACGAACGGGAGCGCGCTTGGCAGCAGCAATGGCAGTGAAGTGAGTCTCACTATTACCCTGCCGGCCAGCTTTCACTCGCTTAACCCTTCGGCTCCCTACGCCATCAGCGCCAGCACCGCTGCCGGGAATATATCCGTCAATGGCTTCGTCGGTATGCTCAACCTCACGGGCAACGTGGGCAATGTCAATATCAGCATTACCCACGCCCTGATCTACGCCGGCACTTGCATGCAGACCACGCACGGCAACGTCGTAATAGGTCAGGAGAGCATCTTTGACCTTGCCACGCCCTCGAATCTGGTTCCCTGTAACGGCACAACCAGCAGCCAGACGCATCCCTGGTTTAACATCAGCAGCGGCGTCGGCAACGTCTCTATCGCGCTGACCACGAATTCTACCAACCTGTTGCTGGATGCGAATACGAACAGCGGCAAGATCACCACTCAGTTTGGCCTGACTGTTCCCACTGCCAGCGATGGCTCGGCTACCTATCACGGCCCGCTGCTGCCCAACACGCATCCCACGGCCTCGCTTTACGTTGCCACCAGCACGGGAAATATCGCGATCACGAAGCAGTAAGAGAAAAACTCATGTTCCCTACAGTATGCGACAAGATAAAATACGGTGATTACCCGATGTAGCTAGCTTCCTTCCGCGCTAAAATCAGGTCACAGATTGATATTGGGATGGAATAAGACAACCAGGGGAAACTGCTTTGCAGGGTATACAGGCAAAAATCATTTCTATCGCCGAGGCTTGCCTGGGAGGGCTGCGCGGGCGCTCGGCCTTGCTGATCGGGCCTGGCGAGGTAAGCCAGCCCTATAAGACGCTGCTCCTGGAGGCAGGTATGAAGACTATTTTTCAGGAGAGCGATTACAGTAAGGTTGCCAGCTTGCTGCCCCATGTGCAGTTGCTGATGAACATAGCGAAGCCTGGCTCGCCGCTTCCTCTCTTAACGGCCGGCACGATTGCCGGAGGCTGCGTTGGACGGCGCACACCCCTGCTGATCTTCGACCTGGCTCCTTCAACTTCGGTTGAAGAACTGGCCGGTCTGCTCCCCGCTGTTTGCCTCTACACTCCCGACGACCTGCGCCGAATTCTCTACTCCGACGCCCAGGTGAGTGTACGGATTGCTTGAGACTCATGGTACAATAAGAGAAAGTTTTGCCTGTTTCAATAAGTCAGCAATACAGGAGAGAAAAAGAAACGTATAGTGGAAAATGGAAGTAGTTAAAATCTCGCCTCGTGGCTATTGTTATGGTGTTGTCGATGCGCTGCAAATGGTGCGCCAGGTAGCGAAAGATCCGCAGCATCCCCGACCAATCTATGTCATTGGGCAGATTGTGCATAATCGCCACGCCATTGAAGAACTTAGCTCGCTGGGCGTGGTTACGCTGGATGGTCCCGACCGGGCCAGCATTCTTGAACAGGTCGAGGCCGGCACCGTCATCTTCACTGCGCACGGCGTCTCGCCGCTGGTCAAGCAGCGTGCGCGGGAGCGCGGTCTGAACTGTATTGACGCAACCTGCCCCGATGTTACCGTAACGCACGACCTTGTACGCGAGCTTGTGGCGAAAGGGTACTATATTCTGTATATCGGCAAGAAAGGCCATCCTGAGCCGGAGGGCGTGCTGGGCGAAGTGCCCGGCCATATCAGCCTGGTCGAGACTGAAGCCGATGTCGATGCCCTGCAACTAGCTCCAGAGCAGCAAGCCCGCCTGGCTGTTTCTACCCAGACCACGCTTTCACAATGGGACACCCGGCGCGTGATCGAGTATATTCGGCAGAAGTATCCCCAGGTGGAAGTTCACATTGATATTTGCGCGGCCACCCAGAGCAGGCAAGAGGCCGTAGTAGCCCAGGCGAAGGGGGCCGATCTGACCATCGTGGTCGGTGATCCACGCAGCAACAACACCAATCGCCTGGTGCAGGTTTCCCAGGAACTGGCCGGGGTGCCGGCCATCCGCATCGAAGATCTCTCGCAACTCAAGACCGAGTGGCTGCGAGGCAAGAAACGCGTAGCGGTTACAGCCGGCGCTTCCACGCCGAGCCAGTTGACCCGCGAGGTGATCCGCTTCCTCGAACAGTATCAACCAGAGGCAGAGCCGGCGAGCGAGGAATCTTCGTTGCAGAAGGATTGACGAGGTGGTGCAGGGCGATATTCGCCGCGTACGAAGCTGCCCCGACCTCTACTTCTTCGTATGGCAGGCGGAAATAATCTGCATGGCCTGCTCGCGAGCATCCAGCCTGGTCAAGGTCAGAATCTGCTGGAAAATGATGTGATGCAGCAAATTGCGCCGGAAAGACATCTGGCTTTTCTCCGACTCGCTTATGCCTTCCTCGTCTGCCAGGGCTATTTGCTCATTGAGCTTGCGCAGCTTGAGAACGAAGAAAGCCAGGCGCAGCAGTTCAAAGCGCTGCATTTGTTCTTGAGAAGTAAAAATGCTGTCGATGGGAAAATGTTCAAGACGAGTGCGGGCTTGGGACCTGGCGGCTTGCAGTTTGGCGTCAGTATCAGAGCTCAGGCTCATTGGGATCTCCCTCAATATTGCGATACAATCGATTTTCTTATTCTGAATTGGCAACCACCCTCTTCGGCAGTTGCCAATTCAAAATAAGGAAAAAAAAGCATACGTTGCATCCCTACATAAGCATTAATCTATTCTCTGCAAGACATTGTACCAGGAAAATGTTGAGCTTTAAGAAGGGGGAAAGAGGCTATGAGCATCGGAGTAGCGCGTATTCGGGACCTTTCTCACCTTTTTCTCAGCTAGCCAAAATGGGTACTTTTGCCGAAATACCACCGGCCAGCGTTGCCATGATATCCGGTTTCAGATCTTGGCGCGGGATCGCTTTGCCGTGGCCTGGCGTTGGTGAGAAAGCAAGTTGGATAGCTGATCTGACTGCCTCTGTCTGCAACAGAGAAGCGTTGGGTTCGTAGCGCAAGAAAAGATCCATCAGGTCGGTCCAGAGTAACCGTACTGATGTGCCTCTCAGATTCGTTCGCACATGCGGGGAATATATCTTTCCCTACGTGTGCGAACACTGCTCGGTCTAACCCATTCTTTCGTTGAAAGGCGATAAAAAAATGTAATACATCTGTTGCATTCTGATGAATGTTGTATTGAGAAGCAAGCATTTCAGGATTCGACTGATCACCGAAAAGGGGTATGTCATTGTTCAACTTTCTCAAGGCTGTTCGCTGTTCAAAGCGTAAGGGGAAACAGTCGCTTTCTACCAGCGCATCTACTCAACATCTGTGCATCAGAGTCCAGCTTCTCGACCCTGTTTCAGCCAGCAAAACAGCAGCGGCAGCCTTCCTTATTTGTATGGGATATGATCATCCTGTTTCAAGTCAAGATGACTATTAGGGAGATGGCCGCGGTATGGCTTTACTGCGGTCCTATCAGCGTATGGCGAATCAGCATCATACGGGTCAATGGACCAAGACCGCCGGGGACGGGTGTGAGGAACGAAGCGACTTCGCGCACGGCTGCAAAATCCACGTCGCCTACGACCGTGCCATTGACCGGATTGATACCTGCATCCAGCACGATTGCGCCGGGCTTGACCATATCAGCGGTGATGCTGTGCGGACGGCCAATGCTGATCACCAGGATATCCGCGCTGCGTGTAATGCTGGCCAGATCCCGCGTGTGCGAGTGACAGATTGTCACTGTCGCGTCCTGGCGCAGGAGTACCAGCCCGATTGGCTTGCCGCCAACATTACTGCGCCCGACGACGACTGCGTGTCGGCCGGCAACAGGCAGGCCGGTTTCGCGCAGAACCGTCAATACCGCGTCTGCTGTGGAGGGAATGAAGCTCGGAAAGCCCAGCGATAGATTGCCGGCGTTGCGCGATCCCAGTCCATCGACATCCTTTTCAGGTGCGAGCACGTCTGTCACCACGCGCTGGCGAATATGCTCCGGCAAAGGCAGAAGCAAAACCACGCCGTCGGTATGCTCATTGTTGTTGAGCGTGGCAACCTCCGCGCGCAGTTCGTCTTCGCTGATCTCGAAAGGATACGCCAGGGTTGCACAGCCCAGGCCGATCTGCTGGCAGGAGCGAATCAACTGACGGCTATAGACCTCAGCGGCGGCATCGTGCCCAACGATGATCTGAGCCAGGCGCGGGGAACGCCTGTACTGCTTGCGAAATTGTGCGGCCTCGTTCTGCAGTTCTCTGGTCAGGCGCTCCATAAGTGGGCGGCTATCGAAAATAGTTGCGGACATAAGCTTCATACCCCTCCTCTTGCTGTTATCATACCAAATCTTTCCGTTTCAGGGAACAGGAGGGGTAACAAAGGATGGGCAAGTACAGGTCTTGATCCGCACTCGCCCATCCTTTGTCACCCCTCCTGTTCCCTGGGAAAAGCCACTCTATGGATGAAACCTTTCTGGAATAGCGCTCATCGGAATGAGTACCCATGAGCCTATCTCGTTCCAATACACCACCTGAAAACCTGGGGCTAGTTGTTGGATCAGCGCAGTTCGCTCTCTGATCTCGGCAGGGCTCGCCCCGCTCTGCTCGCGTACGTTTAACCAGGTGATCAGTTGTAGTATCTCTTCCATTTGAGGTCTCCTCCCATATTGGTTGAGTTTCGTACTCGCATCATTTCCCACATGTCCAGGAAGTTTATGCGAGTTCGAGCAGCGGGAAGGCACGATGGCGGCGCGGTGGGCACAGGAAATTCTGACGGCGCGTCGCCGTCAGGAAGCGCTCCAGCCCATCGTCGTCAGCATCTGCCGCTTCTACTCCGGGGGGTACGCTGGCAGCCGTGCCCCCTCCTTGACCGGCTTTGACATAATCCAGCGACGCTGCATTGACGCGCATGACGCGGAAGAACTCTGCGGTCGGAACAAAGATGGTAAATTCCAGGGTTGGCTGGAGAGCGCCACCGGGGACATCAAGCGTATTCAAGCCCGGTCCGTCCATGCGGATGTGCAGCGGCGTGCCATCACCGGCTCGCGAGGAGCGCTGTAGCCCACACAGATGTCCAACGCGATATTTCTTGTGAGGGTTCGTTACCTGCACGAGCACTGCGGGATCATAGTTGGTCGCCTGGTCGTTCGGCCCAAAGTTGGTAGCGAACAGGTACGCCGACTGCTCTTTCTGGAAGATGTCGCCTTCGGGCGCGTTCTGGCCGCCTCCATCGGTGAAGGCGTCATTGGGGTCCTCGAAGTACGGCAAACCCGGCTGCCCATTGTTCATTTTAGAGCGGAACATGTACTGTACACGTTCCGAAAACGGCTCATCTGGGTCAGCGTAGAATTGAGCCAGATCCTGGATATCGTGGGATAGGTGCTGGATCGCCCCGTTGTCGAAGTAGTCTCCGGCGTGGGCGGTCGTCAGAATTGCTGAACTGGTGCCGGCGAACGTGACTGTGGCGCCCGAAGGTGCGCTGCCTCCTACCTGCTGATCTACGAAGCCCATCCACATCGTAGAGGCCGGATTGATCTCGAAGGCGTAGGGGAAGTTGTTCTGGTTTGCCAGCGTCCTCGGCAATCCTTGCTGCACAAAGTTCACTCGTGGCGTACCAAAGCTGAAGAGACCATTAAAAGCTGGCGAAGGCACCGACGCACCGTTGAGGCTGTTACTGCCCTGGAACCAGGCTACCACGTCGGTCGCATGGCCCAGGATATCACTGCGCAGAGTGAAGAGCACGTCATTGGACTCAATCTGGACGGGCACGTTGAAGGTTTGCTTGCTGATGCCCGGGTTAAGCGGTGAAACGTCGGTCGGGCTCGGTACGGCCTCTTGCAGGACCGGCTGATTGCTCCCATCGTTGCGCAGCGGCATATGGCTGGCGACCAGGCTGCTGGGCAAACGATTGAAGTAGGGCAGACCGTAAGAAACGAATACAAAGATCCCGCTTGGGCTAAAAGCATAGTTGGCCTCAATGGTGTTGAGTGCATTGGCCAGAACCGTTTGATCCGCTAGCGTGGGATTGCGGTTGAGTTTTGCCGGAAGCAGAAAGGTATAGATCGGCCCGAAATGCACCGGAACGCTGTTAATCGTCTCCACCGGATTGATAAAATTTCCGATATCGAACTGGATGTCAGGGAAGCTGGTCGCGGCCATAGCGACCCTTTTGGGTGCCCAAACCAGAGCATCGATGCCTGCGAGGGTTGCGGCTGCCGTTGCCGTACCGAAAAGACCAAGCCTGAGCAACTCACGACGGCTCACAGGCGTCTTCGAGATTTTAACAATGTCTTCAGCACGAACAACAGGTCTTAGATGGAGGTGTCGATCATCCATCGCCTTTTCTCTCCTTTAATTAACTACATCTGCACAATATGACGTTAGCCTGTATGGTCTACATGCTGTAGCGATCTTCCTGCAAAGACTGACATGCAGAGGGGTATCCTGTGCCTCCCTTTCCTCATCGATGAGTTTGTTGAGAATGCATCGAACAAGATTCTTTCTGCTCAGCAAGCAGAGGCATGCAGAGCAAGAATGATCGCAAGCACGCATCAACCTGCGTCCATAGGAATGTTCATCAATAGATAAAAATGCTGGTGAACTACGCCTGTGTGCGAGGAGCAAACGGTGTGGGGCAAGAGAAAGAGAATCTCAACTGTTGTCTCCTGTACATCTTTTGTACTGCTCCTTTCTTTTCCCCCGAGGGAAATCTATGAACGGAGTTAAAGGAGTATCTCTACACAGTTTTGATACGGGTAAACAAAACTAGCTTTTCTCCAGAAAGAAATTCAGTTTTGTCTTATGAAAAATCTAGGTTAGTCACTAGTGTAGCCAGCCATGTGTCCCTATACAACGTCACTTACTAAGCACTTTGTAGACAGGTAAAAAACAGTATACTGGCTTTTGCAATAGAAATACACAATTACCATATAATACAAGAATATATCGAGCAGTTTGCAGTATTCCTTCCCTCCCAGGCTCTTTTTCGCAGCGTTTCTCTCCCATTCAAACGGTTTGAAGATCACCCACATGGTTAAAAAGTTGGCAATATGAAACAAAATGCGTTACAATGCCCTGGGTAATGGAGACACCCTGACACTATCTGAAATGTAGAGCACAATGGCGCTGACAAATAGACCTTTTGTCCTATCTCTATGCGAGGAAGAGAAAATATATGGCTGGTGATTGTTCATTTGATATAGTATCGCAGTTCGACGAGCAGGAGCTGGTGAATGCCCTCGATCAAACGAGGCGCGAGGTGCAGACTCGCTACGACCTGAAAGATACCAGGACGGAAATTTCCCATAGCCAGGGCGTGATAACCATTGTGACGGATAGCGAGATGACGCTCAGGAACGTGCGAGATATTCTGGAGACGAAAGCTGTCAGACGTGGACTTTCGCTGAAGATCCTTAAATATGGCAAAGAAGAGGTAGCCTCTGGTGGGCGGGTCCGCCAGTCTATCCAGCTTCAACAGGGTATTTCGCAAGACCTGGCTAAGCAGATCAACAAACAAATCAGGGACAACTTCCCGAAAGTGCGTCCGCAGGTCCAGGGCGATGCTATCCGAGTTGTTGCTAAGAGCCGTGACGATCTCCAGGCAGTGATCGGTTTCCTCAAGCAAAAGGATTATCCGGTGGCCTTACAGTATATCAATTATCGAGGCTAAGGGCCATCTTTTGAACTGATTCAGGAGTAACAGCATACCTGTAAGGTACTTTAGTACCAGAAGTGAGAAGCGATAGCTTAAGCAGGCTCGATTTGTTGTAACCTAGTTTTTACTAGACTAATTTTGCCTGCGCCACACAAGATGAGGAAGAAAATCTTTCATGCCTGGGGACAAACACGTTTTCAGTACAGCAATGAGTGCGGCCGATCATTATCGCTGGGAGAGCCAGTGGGGGCAGGCGGCGCAGGAATACCAGCGAGCCCTGGCCGAGTTCCCAGATGATGTAACGGCGCGTGGTGGACTGGGCTTTTGTTATATGCAGTTGAAGCAGTGGCGGCGAGCTCTGGAGGAATACGAGCAGGTTCTCAAGAGCGATATGAGCAACGTCATTGCTCTCAGCAAGACGGCAGAACTCTATGTGATTCTGGGCCGGCGAGAAGAGGCATATAAAGCGTATCTGCACCTGGCAGACCTCTATTCACAAGCAGGTCAGGGTGGGCGAGCGGAAGCTGCGTGGCAGAAGACCGTGCAGTTATCTCCGGGCAACCCTGAACCGCATGAGCGCCTGGCAGCGTACTATTTCAGTAAGAAGGATGTTGCATTGATGATCCAGGAGCGGCTGGCGGCTGCTCAGGGGTATCTTCAGCGCAAGGATGTCCAGGCGGCGCAGGCGCAATGTGAAGAGGTACTGCGCTTCGATGCCGGAAATGGGCAGGCACAGCAATTGCTCTCGCAGATCAGAGCAGTAATACAGCAAGCTTCGGGTTCGCTAACCCACGAGGCAGGTGTTGGTGCGCCTGCTGGGGATACGGTTACGTTGAACAATTCAAGCGGAGGTAATTCTAGCATCATGGGTAATATGGGTAGCGCAGGCAACTTTGGTGGAGGGCCGGGTCCGGCAATGGCTGCGGCAAATATGGCCGGAGGAGCGGCCCCTCGTGGACGCATCGCAGCCACACAGGTGACAAGCGCACTTAAACAGGCACAAGCCTTTCAGACCCAGGGTCGTTTTAACGATGCTATCGCCCTCTGCGAGCAGATTTTGCAAAGTGGTTTTGACCGGCCTGACGCGCGGTATTTCCTGGGCTGGTTGTATCAGGAACAAAAACGCTGGGATGACGCGATTCGCCAGTTCCAGACGCTCTTGAATGATCCCGACTATGCGCTCTCTTGTTATTATGCTCTGGGCCAGTGCTATCGGGCGCGTGGCGATCTGCGCACGGCGACAATGCACTTTGACGAAGCGGTCGACCGGGTCAACCTCGATGCCCTTACCCTTGAAGAATCTGACCAGCTGGTGCAGTTGTGCCAGGAAGCAGCCGATGCCCACCGCCAGTTGGGTGAGCAGGAACAGGCGCTCACGGTCTTCAATGCCCTGCTGGGCTTTTTACGTAGTCGCGGCTGGAACGATAAGGTCGCCCAGGTTGAACTTATGCTGAAACAGGCGCAGAGTATGCCTCAGACTCCTCCGCCCGCGCAGCAGTCGATCCCTCCACAGATGAGCGCGACACAGGTAATAACGCCAGAGCAGGTGCAGGCGATGCAGGCTCAGATGGCTTCGGGTCAGAATGCACCGGTACAAGCGCAGAATGTGCCCCAGGCACCAGCCGCGCAGCAACCGGTTCCCACCGGCCAGAATTCGCTGGGCGATCTCCCTGATTGGCTGACGGGCATTCTCAGCGATGCTGATAAAGCTCAGGCGGCAAAAAATGTTGTCCAGACAGAATCGCCTCCGCCAGCGTCTAGGGCCCCGGCCCAATCTCCAGTAGCGGGACAGTCCGTTGTTTCTCCCGACTGGCTGAACGGCGCGTCCGCTGCCTCGAACGAGCAGACGATGGTGCTCACGCCTGAACAGATAGCGAAGGCTACTGCCGCTGCCCCGCCTGCTCCACCAGCCGCGCCACCTCCTGCCCCTGCTCCGATACCTCTTGAGCAAATGAGTCCGGTGCTGCAGAAGCCGCCAGTTCCCGCGTCGAAGGTTTCTGCCGAGGCTCTGCTCAACGAAATCGCCGGGACTTCACGCGATGAACTGCTGTTGAAGCAGGTAGCCGATTCGGTGGTTGCGAGCACAGCAGGGCTGCCGGAAAATATTCGTATGCAGGTTATCCAGTCGATGCAGGATATTCAGCGCTACATCAATCATGGCCTGTTAACGCCTGCAACCGAAGAGTGCCTGCGGGTGATCGATCTGGCTCCGCAATATCTGGATATTCACCAGGTTCTCTGTGAGATCTATGTGCGCCAGGGCAAGATTGAGCAGGCCATCACCAAGTACGCGATCCTGATCGAGACCTACATGGCTAATGGGCGCGTCAGTGATGCGATTGCAACCTATCGGCGTATCCTCCAGCTGGAACCGAATAATCTGACCTACCGCGTGCGCCTGATCAGCCTGCTGGCTTCGCAGGGAGATAAAGAAGAACTCCTGCGTGAGCGCACGCTGGCCGCGGAGTCGTATCTCAAACTGGGATATATGGATCGTGCGCTGACCGAACTGGAGCAGGCGCTGCAGGAAAGCCCGACCAGCGTGCCGACGCGCCTGAACTATGCGCTGGCTCTACAAAAGCTCGGCCGCACGCAGCAGGCCACAGCCGAGTACCAGCGTGTGTTGCAGGTTGATCCGCGCAACCTGATCGCTCTGGTGCGCTGGCACATAGCGATGATCACCGGCGTAAGCTCAACGCGCGCGACAGCTCTGGAGGTCCTGGGCCGCGTTCGCTGGCAGTTGCGTGGCGAGGGGCAGAAAAACTACGAATTTGTGGCGCGTGAGTATACTCAGGCTGCTGAGACCTATCCCAATAACGCGGATGTGCGTTTCTCGCTTGGCCAGATTCATCAGCAGGGTGGATACTTTGACCAGGCTATCGACGCTTATCAACTGGCCATGCGCGACAGCTCCTACGAAGTGCTGGCCCGCTGCAGCACGGCTCAGTGTTTGCTGAAACAGGGCAAGCCGGAGGCCGCTATCCAGCAACTGGAGCAGGCGTTGCAGGCCGTCCGGCTCTCCGGCAGTTCGGTAGATCCCACCGTATGGGCGGCGCGCCCGCGCGAAGAGGGTGAAGAACACCAGGCCCCGGAGCTAGAGATCTCCCTGCTCCTGGCAAAGATCTATGGGCGTGTGGGCAAGCAGGAGCAGATGCAGGCTATCTTGCGCCAGGTGAAGCAGCAGACACCGCATGAAGACGAGGTTTCCTCGGTTCTAGCCGAGATTTCAGCTCGACGCAGCGACGTGGCCGGCGCTATGGACGAGTACGCCGAACTGGTGAAGCATTATCGCGAGAAACGCCAGACCGACAATGCTCTGGCCGTTCTCAACGAGATGGTACGCCTGGCGCCGCAGGACCCGCGCCCGCACGCTGAACTCGGCGATATCTATATCAATCGGGGTATGATTGACGAGGGTGTGACGGAGCTGCGCCAGTTAGCCGACATTTATCTGCGCCGCAATCAGTTGGAGCAGGCCAGCGAAACGTTGCGCCGCATCGGCAATGTTTATGCGGAAACGGGGAGTCCCGAAGAAGCCTTTATGAACCTGCGCCGCGCGGTTGATCTTGATCCCACCAATATGGATCTGCTGCGCGAGGTTGTTGCCTATTGCTATCAGCTTGAGCGCCCCGAAGAGGCTAACGCCTATCAGGAGAAGATTGCTCGCTACTACTATGACACTCATCAGGTCAAGGAAGCCGTAGCAGCTCTCCAGCAGTTGATCGCCCTCAATCGCAACAACCTCAACGCCTACGATATGCTCGGCCAGACCTATCAATCAGTCGGCGAGTACGAGCAGGCCAGCCGCGTTTACAAAAACCTGGCCAAGGTTAACCCTGGCAGCACTATCGCCCGCGAACGCCTGGCCCGTTTGCAAGAGTTGCGCATGCGCAGTATGTAATAAACCTGCTGTAACTCATCCTGCATGGGTTTCTGACGCGCTTTCCAGAACTGGCTATGCTGGTTGGCGAACGTATCAGGCCGATTGCCGATCGAGATACGTTGAACAGGTTGGCTCTGGATTTGATCGCCACTCATTCGATTGAGCAAGCCTGTTCTGTGCTCAACGCATTGGAGAGAACTAAGCCAGATTGATCTGTTGGTGAGCTTTATTCTTCGTCTTCCTGGTAGATCTCCTCCAGCGTTTGCCCGCGAGCGCGTTCGATGCGGGCGAGGCGTTTGGTGAACTGCGTGGTGGCGAATTCGAGATATTCCTCGACCTGGAAGCCGAAAGGTATCTCTTCGGGCGGAAGATCTCGTGCTTCCTCGAAGGATTCGTTTACCACGCCCAGAGCTAAGGCAAGCAGACGGTTCATTTCCTGCTCGACGATTTCCCAGAGGTCTGGTTGCTGGGCAATCAGGCGTGAGATGAGGAAAACGCCATAGGCAATGTGCCGCGATTCGTCGCGCTTGAGCAGGCCAATGCCCTGGCGCAGACCCGGCATGACATTGTTGCGCTCCAGCATGTTGTAGTAGCTGTGATAGCCTGTCTCGGCCAGGACGCCCTCGATAATCATATTGTAGGTGATACTGGCGCGCAACTGGGCCTCCAGCGAGTGGTCGGTAAGCAGCGCATGCATGGCCCTGGGCAGTTCTTCATAGAAGAGGGCGCGATAGCTGGGCGTGTGATAACGCGAGAGATCGCTGGTATCGTGGGCGATTTCATCGAGGAAGCGGCGGAAGAACTCTGTGTGCTTGGCTTCTTCCCAGAGGAAGGTAGTCAGGAACATCTCTTCTTCCAGGCGTTGCTCGCGAGCAACCGTCATAATCAGGGGCAGCAGATCGAGGGTGACGCCCTCCTCGCCGGCCTGAAAGAGAGCGGTCAGGCTGATAATTGCCTCGCGTTCCTCGTCGGTGAAATTCTGCCAGTCCTGGGTATCCTGCGAGAAATCGATGTTGCGCGGGTCCCAGGTTCCCAGACGCTTCGCTTTATGATAGAGGCGCATGGGCAAGATGTCGTGACGCAATCCACGCTCGCTGGTTGTTAAGAAGGTTTCGTGATCGGGTGCCGTCATGCTGGCTCACACTGCCTTTCAAAATAGATAAATATGTATCAATGTATCCTATACTATAAGGCATTTCTCTCGCCAAACGCAAGCATTGAGAGAACTTTTCTCCGTGTCAATCGTTAAAGCTTTGAGGACTCTCGATTTTCTCTCCTCAGCAATAGGTAAAATCATGGAGGAAGTTAATGACTGATCTCGCGGCCCCGATTAAAGAAGTAACTGTCTATGCTGATCGCGCGCTGATTACTCGTGTGGGAAGCCTGCATTTGCCAGCGGGCGAGCACGAATTGCGTGTCAATGATTTACCCTCGTTTTTGCGCGAGTCGTTGCGGGCCTCTGGCCGGGGACCACAGGGAACGCGTATTCTTGATGTCGATGTGGCAACGGCTTTTCATAGCCGTCCGCCTGAAGCTGAAATACTGGCTTTGCAAACTCAATGCGATCTGCTCCAGCGGCAAATAGATCTCATCCAGGCCCGCCAGCAGGCGCTTAACGACAGGCGCGAGTGGCTGCGCGCTCTAGGTGAGCGGTCGCGCGATTTCGCGCGGGGCCTGGCTCGTGGGCAGATGAAGCCCCAGGATTGCGCCGATTTCTTCAGCTTTACCGCCAGCCAGGCGCTACAGGATGCCGAAGCCGCGCAAGACCTGGATGTGCAACTCAAGCAGGTGCGAGAGGAACTGGCGGCGAAGCAGCGCGAGCTAGTCAGCAAACGAGGATACGGACGGCCCGACCGTCTGAGCGCTGTAGTCAGTGTAGATATGTCCGCAGAGGGCGAGTTCACCCTTGAACTTTCGTACCTGGTCACGCAAGCCCGCTGGCAGCCGCAGTACGATGTACGTGTGACGATGGATGAGGATGGCAATCATGGCGAGGTCGAGCTAACCTATACGGGCCTGGTGCGGCAGTCAACCGGAGAGAATTGGGAGCAGGTGAGCCTGGCGCTCTCCACAGCGCGCCCCAGCCAGAGCGCTATCCTTCCTGAACTTGAGCCACGCTATCTGGACATCCACACTCCTCCGCAACCTTTTGTGGCTCCAGCCGCGTCCGCCATGCCTATGAGGGC
>DATGKW010000140.1:0-4177 GCA_035294465.1 Ktedonobacteraceae bacterium
AAAAGGTAAAGAAGAGAGATACTGACATTTTCGGGTTTACCTGTTCAGCATCTCTCTTCTTCGTGTATCGTAACCGGGTGGCTTTTACACAAACCTCAAAGCCAGGGAAAAAGCGTTTCTAGTGTACCAACGGGCCGGTACCCAGACCCGCTGGAATCCCGTGGCGATGGGCTGCCGGGATTGTCACCCCTAAGATTCTCTGCATAGCCATCGTGTGGCTACAGTCACCCCAATCATGGAAGAAACGACAGGTGCAGCTCCACTCACCGTTGTTATAGTGGGTGGTGTGGACATCGTTCTCGCCCCGAAACGTGGCTTCAAAGCGGGTAAACTGAATACGTTCGGGTTCTTCTGCGTAACGCTTGGCTTTGGCGATCTTGTTGATCATGCTTGAATTCACTGTCGATATTCTCCTTGATATCTAGAAAACCACTCCGCGACCACAATGTTTGGAGGGTCTACGCATAGTGCGCATTCGCTGCATTTGTGAGCGAGCGGGCCGGATGCTCGCCTGGCAGAAACTCGGCTCCTCCTTTCCAACGTTGTTTGCTTGATTGAGGCACCTGTTGGAACAGGCGCCTGGCTCTGAATGGACGAAAAATCGATGAGCCCGGCACCGTAGTGCGTAGAAATAAATCATCAAGCCAGAAAAAAAACACCAGAAGACAACTTGCTCCTAGTGTTTTCGTTTTACGTCTTTGCTCGCACCGCTGCCGACATGAGCAACGGCGCTCGGAATGATGTCGACGCCAAATCCATAGACACCTACCCTGAAGTCAATATGTATGTGTATGTCCGCTAGACCCTATGATTGGATGGTCTCATTATACCATATCCCATCCCAAAAATCTACTGTGAAAAAGAAGATGCAAGAATCTCGATTGATTTGCAAGCGTTGTCTTCCAGAAGGCGACGAGATGCGCGCTCTCAATGGACCCTGACGCACCTCGCGAAAACAGGTGCCTGCGCGTCCCAAAATCCGGTTTCGTAGGGGCTAGTCGGGCCAGTCGTGATAGTGTAAAATGTCATATGCAGCATTAGAACGTCAAACACCAGGGATATGAAGGGGAGTTTTAGGATGAAACAGGGTGACGGCACAGAATTGCTGGGGCCAGGCGACCCACGTAATTCGGACATTGGCATCCTCAATGTTGCGTCCACTGATACCTGGCAGGAAATTGTCACCGCGATTTATACGCAAGCAAAACAGGGACGCAAGATCATCGCCATTGTTTTGCCCGAACAAGGCAAGGCTTTCCGCCGGCCAATAGATTTCGATGGCTTGAAGGGTGTGCGCAAGGATCTCAGAGCGCAGGCTCAGTTGATTTTTATCGCTCCTTCTGGTTCCAGTCCCGCCGAATTTGCGCGCCAGCGCCGCTTCGCCGTCTATTCTTCGCTGGATAGCTTCAAAACCACCTTGTCAAACGAGGGGCTTCCGGCGGGGAACCGGCGTGTGAAGTCGAGTTCAGAGTCGGCGAGAAGGCCCGGCCTGCTTGCCTTTGGTTCGCGCAGAGCCCGGCCGGCCGAGGGACGAGTTCAGGGCGCGCCTCCACCCACGCCACCGCCTCTCTCACCCGGCTCACCCGCATCGCTGAGTCCGGCACCTCTGGGACTGCAGGCAACGCCACCGCCAGTCGTGCCTTCTATACAGAATCAGCCAGTGCCATCTACGCCGCGTATCGACGAGCTAGATACGGTAGAGATGGATCAATCGGGCCAGGGCAGCTCCGGGGGGGCTGCCGGAGCAGCGGCTGCCGGGGCGGCAGCAGGTATGCTGGCCGCTCGCGGATTGGAAAATGATGATGATGCGCTTGCCCCGCCTACGCCCGCGCCACCCCAGGGCGGGCCAGTTGCGCCGATAGCTCAGGGCAGCGCCACACCTACGGGCCCGGCGGTAGGACCGGGGCGGGCCGGGCTATCCTCAAAGCCTCTGCCTGGGAGCCGCAAGGGACCCAAACCGATGGTTCTTCCCTCCGGTTCGACGCCAGGCAAGACGCCAGTAGTTCAGGGTTCTACACCCCGCGACAGCGGCAAACTGCCCAGCGCGCCGGGCACAGCAGGTTCACAGAATCCACCCGCCGATAAAGGCGGCAACGCCAGCGCGGTCGCGGCTGTGGCCGCAGGCGCGGCGCTGGGAACAGCAGCTATGGCCGCGAGTTCTGGCTCTGGCGGAGGGGTGCCAGCCGCGATGGCACCTGCTAAGGGTACGCCCGCGAGCGCAGCCGGCAGTAGCGTCAGACAATGGCCGCCGCCCTCCGCGCCGCAGATACGCGGATCTTCGCGCCCTCCGCGCCGGCCTTGGTGGAAACGCACGCTGATCTGGGCCATTTCTCTCATCGTGCTCATTGGCCTTCTGGCCATTGGCATCATCCAGGCGCGCGGCGGCTTTAGCAGCGTTTTCGGCATCAGCGCGACCGTGACGATCACGCCCGCCAACAAGCTGGAACAGGATAACTTTGTGCTTCAGGCCCTGCCAAACAGCACACCAGATCCCAGCCTGCGCCAGATCGCGGCCCGCACCCTGACCGCAAGCTCCCCGACACAGTCGGCTACAGCTAATGCTACGGGATCAATCGAGGCGACACAGGCGACAGGAACACTGACGTTTGTAAACAGTACAGGATCGACTATTCCGCTTGGTACCACCACACTTACTGGAAAGGATGGAGTCCAGATCAGATTTAATGGGCCTGTCTATGTTCCAGCACTCTCTACATTACCAGGTGTACCTGCCTACGCTGTCAATCCCGGAGCACAGGGGAACATTCCAGCCCTTGATATCGCTCAACAATGTTGTGTAGCAGGAATCGGTGTCAAAAATCCAAACCCCTTCAGCGGTGGCAGGAACGCCATACTCGATGGTGTAATCCAGCAGAGCGATATTGATGGGGCGGAGCAGCCGCTGATCAAGTCGCTGTCGCAGAGCACAGAGAGCGCGTTGCAGAAGCAGATGTCGAGCAACGAGCGCGTAGTGGATGGCACGCTCCACTGTCCCGCGACGACCAGCGCGAACCACAAGGCGGGCGATCAGGCGAAGACGGTGACGGTACAGGTCTCGGTGAAGTGCAGCGAGATCGTTTACGATTTCGCGGCGGCGCAGCAGATGGGCGTGAATCTTTTGCTGGCTCACGCGCGGAGCGATCCAACGCTTACCCCGCAGTATAAGCTGGACGGGCAGGTAGTCGCCGATGTGATCAGCGCTACCCTGGTGAACGTGACTCCAGAGAAGGTGGTCGTCGAAGTGCAGGCGCAGGGTCTCTGGGTCTACCAGTTCACCAGCCAGACGCAACAGAACATCAAGCAATCGCTGGTCAGGCTGACAAAGGCGAACGCGCTGAACAGGCTTCGGCAGGACACGGGGGTAAGCTCGGCAAAGATCAGCATCTCCAGCGGCGATATCATGCCCAGCAGTGCAAGCGCCATTACGCTGACTATTGTGAAGCTGCCCGGCGCTCAGGAGACGAGTACACCAACCACGCCCACCAGTATCCCGACCTCTATTCCAACAAGCACCGCGCCGACGGTCACACCGACGGTGACGTTGGGAGGAAGTTAAGCATGCGCCACAGGAAGGAGCACCATTTGTCATGAGCAGTTTAACGGGCAAAGTCGCCATCGTGACCGGCGCGGCCTCAGGGATTGGCCTGGCCATTGCGCAGGATTTCGCGCGCCAGGGCATTCGCGTGACGGTCTCGGACATTGATGTAGAGCGCGGCAAAGCTGCCGTGGCGGAACTGCCAGGCGCGCGCTTCCAGGCCGCCGACATGACCAGCTCGGCTGATATACAATCACTGGTCAACGGGACCATAGAGGCCGAGGGGCGCGTTGATATTCTGGTCAACAACGCAGGCATTCAGTATGTCGCGTCAATCGTCGAGTTTCCCGAAGAGAAATGGCGGCAAATCATCGAGATGATGCTCACCGCGCCTTTCCTGCTAACAAAAGCAGTGCTCCCAGGCATGTATGCACGCGGCTGGGGACGCATCATTAATATCTCTTCCGTGCATGGTCTGCGCGCCTCCGCCTTCAAAGCGGCCTATGTCGCAGCCAAACACGGAATTATCGGCCTCACCCGCGTCACCGCCCTGGAAGGCGCCGAACATGGCGTAACCTGTAACGCCATCTGCCCATCCTATGTACGCACCGCGCTGGTTGAGAAACAGATCGCGGCCCAGGC
>DATGKW010000141.1:0-19281 GCA_035294465.1 Ktedonobacteraceae bacterium
GCGGCATCCATGGCCCGGCGCGTCAGGGGCAGAATCTCCGGCTCCGCACCGGCGGGACTGGTAATATGGTAAGCAGCGGCAAAATCGATCAGCGCATCCTGCAAATCGGGATGGTCGCGCAAGAGGATGAGTTTAGCCTGCGTATCTCCTGCTTCCTCCGCGGCCAGCCAGGCCATTTTGACTTGTTGCAACTCATTCTTCTTCATAATTCGCTCTCCTCTTTCGCTGTTTATTGGAACTGGGCCGCGCGAATGTAGGCCGCCCGCTCTTTGACCAGGCATTCTCTCAAGTAGGCGCGAGCTTTCTCGTAGCGCAGGCGGATTGTACGTTCGGTACGCTTGCAAACTGTCGCGATATCATCCCATTTCATGCCTTCCACAGCGCGCAGGACCATGATTTTACGATCCAGAGGATCTGACAAGAACGTCAGGATACGCTGGCTCTCTTCGTTCGCGTGCAGATGCTCATATTGATCAAGCGGGTCAGCAACATCCGCTGTGGGTGGCCCTTCGCTATCTAGCGGCGCAGCCTGCAATGGCTCTATGAGAGAGCGTGGGATATGATGCGGGCGTCCAACAGGTCGCCCCTCCTCGTCGCGCTGATATCTCAATCCTTCCTGGCGTAAAATACGATTGAATTCATCCACGCAGAGGCAGCGCACATAATGAACAAAATTCTGAGTCATAAAAACTTCCTGCGGGTCCAGAGCTTCGCGTAGCAGGTGCTCGCTCATGTTGGCAATCGCTTCCTCGCGCAGTTCAGGACGATGGCGCAGGCCCCAGCTATGCTGCTGAAATAGCGGCACGCAGCGCTCCAACAATATCTCGCAAAGCATCTGCGTCATACGTGCATCTCCCTGTTCACGAAACCCGCGAATTGCCCGCACGATTTCGATCTCACCAATCTCATAGCGGCCTTCAGGTGCTCGCCGCCGCAAGCGAGCCGCCAGCGTGGGATCCTGTGAATCGATCATGTGTACCCCCCATTTTTAAGCACAGATTTGTACTTTTGTTTTGTATCCCTCTACGCTGTCCTATTCTTCATTCCAGTAGCGAAAGTGGAAATGTTCGCCGTCGCGATCCCGCAGATAGCATACCAGAATTCCCCTTTACTTGAGAAGGCAACGATCCGCCTGAAATGCAGGCAAAATGCGCTATTTAGGCATATAGGTCTCCAGCGCGACTTCAACATCTCCTACCACAAATGGCTTGGGCATGATCATATCAATGTCCAGGTTGTACGTCTCGTCGATGTAGTCCATAGCAGACATCACGACAATAATATGGCGTCGGCGTACCTGGGGATGTGCTTCCAGTTCCAAACAAACGTCTTTGCCGCTGAAGACGGGCATCATTAGATCGAGGAAGACAAGATAGCTCGTTGGACCACGCAGGAGGCGTAGCGCTTCCTGTCCGTTGCGAGCCAGATCCGGCGTATACCCCTCGCTTTCGAGAATATCAACCATCATATCGCGGATAACCGCGTCGTCATCAACGACCAACACTTTCTGGGGTCGGACCGGCGGGTTTTGTGTTCCCCGTTTCTGATTCCGGCTCTGTGTCATCCTGTTCTCTCATTCCAGCGGGCTGTGGCACGCGCATCAAGTAGAAACTAAAGATCGAACCTTTGCCCAGAATACTACGCTCCAGCCAGAGGCGTCCTCCCATTGCCTCGACAAAGCGGCGGCAGATGAACAGGCCCAGCCCGGTCCCTCGCACCGGCGTCGTCAGCGAACGCGGCGCGCGCACAAACTTCTCGAAGATCCTTTCAGCATCCTCCGGCGCGATTCCATCGCCCTCGTCGCAGACGCTTACTTTGACAATTTCCGGGTCTGCTCCGCTGACCAGGATGCTGTAATCGGCCTGCTCCTCCGGCAATTGAGAAAGCTTCATTGGCTGGGCAATAATTTCGATACGGCCCTGCGGCGGCGAATACTTGGCCGCGTTATCCAGCAAGTTGGTAAGCACTTCGCGCAGGTGCAGAGCATTGCAGTTGACCCAGAGATCGGCGGCAGCATGCACACCGATTGGCTGCGCTCGATGGACATCAAGCATAGATGCAGCCGTATTTGCCGCTGCCAGCAACTGCACTGGCACAAGCTCCAACTTTAGATCGTTATCCAGCGCTCCCATCTTCGCCGCCTGCGTCATGTTATCGATCAGATCCTTGAGCTGCTGAGCTGAACCGACAATTTTGTTAGCATACTTCAACACCTGCTGAGAATTTACACGTTCATTCTCACCCTGTTTTTTCAGCAACGAAGAATAGCCGCTGATTGCGCTCAATGGGGTGCGCAGTTCGTGAGAAGCGGTCACGATAAATTCATCCTTGATCTTGTCCATGCGCTTCAATTCAGCGTTTGCTTCCTGAATCTGTTCAAAGAGTTGTGCGTTACGAATAGCATTGGCTGCCTGGGCTGAGATTGCCATCAGGATGCCGATCTCTTCGGGATGGAAGTGGCGACTCGGCTGGGGGATGCGAATCGCCAGAATACCTACGATGTCCGTTTGATAACGTCGCACCGGCACAATAAGCATCTTTTGATCGCCGGTCTCCCTCAAGAAAATCGCTCCACTTTCGTCGCTGACCCGCGCGATCTCTTCGATTGTTGTTTCGTCCAGATAAAAAAACGCTTCATCGGCTAGCTTTTCCAGCGGCGAGCCGCGAAAGGGCAGATGAATCATTTGAATAAGCTCGTCGTGATCGGCATGCCCGTTAGCCAGCGTGCGATCATGCTCCCTCCACTTACCCGTTCTGTCGAAGGCTGTCTGCGCGACCAGTTCCCTGCCATCGGGCATAAGCTGGAAGAACGCGCACATCTCCGACTGCGAAAGGTTCGCCACCGTTTCAACAAGCTTATGCAGCAGTTCTTTCACGTTTAGCACAGTGCTGATGGCTTGCAGCGCGCTGACAGTGACGGCCAGCGCCTCCTCACGGCGCTTCGATTGCCGCAAAGCCATCCGCGGCCGCTCATATAATTTGGCGTTCTCAATAGCCACTGTAACGATCTGCACCATGGTCTCCAGAACCAGAATCTCCAGGGGACCATACGCTTGCGGCCGCTGGCTTGTAAGGCAGAGCGAACCCACGACACGCGTGAACATCTTCATGGGAATAAGCAGAAATACTTCAGCATTTGTCTGATCTCCCCACGTCCCGCTGAGCAGTTCCTCGTAGGCCCGCTTCTCGTCGATCTCGCGTTTGTTCAAAGAAAGCAGCAGTGTGCGTTTGTCTTTCTGCGTTACTTGCCACCAGAACGGACGATCCTCTGGACTGGCAATGACCGGCCGATCTGTTAGCCCTTCAACGCGCCTGCCACAATTAACCGCAAAGACATCGTAGAGTTTCTTGGTATCTCGATCATAAAGGGTTAGCAACAGCGAAGAAACATCTACTGTATTCAGGACAAAGCGGTAGACCTCTTCAACCAGGTCGGAGAGTTTGAGCGAATTAGGAAAGGACGTGCTGATCTGCTGCAAGTGTTTGATATGGTCTCGTGTGGTCATTTGCAAGCGCATGAGCCGATCATTCTGCAGGTAGAGGCTCATGCGCTCGGCCTGCTGCTGGGCGACCTGACGTTGCGGCGCTTGAAAACCAGCCGAGGGCGCAATTTGATACAACACAACCACTCCCAGAATACGGCTTTGCGGCGGCCTGCGATCATTCTCCTCGTAAACCTGTTCAGGCTCCTTGAGCGGGAGCGTTAAGTACCAGGCGGGAGTAAAGGTCTCGTAAATGGGTAATTGACGCGCTCCCATGCGCAGGGTTTGATACTGTTCATGGCTTAAATGGTATGGTTGTGCATTACGCCAGGTCACTCCAATCATATCCTGCCCAGGCGGATATGAGCTCCCTGAAGGAAAAAGAGCCGTTTCGCGCACCGTATTGACCAGAACGAAACGCTCCTCCATGCCGGCAGAACCTCTTGGAGCAGCGGGCAAAGGCGCTGGCCTATCGGCAAGCTCCATCGTATTGCGGCGCAAAGGTGGACGCCCACACGCGCCGCCTTCTTCCGTCGGTAGTTCATACAACTCACCTGTGCTTTGGGGATGCTCGCCGCGCCTTATATGCAAGCGCACAACCATCTGGTTAATTCCCTCATCATAGAGCGCGAGGCAGCCGCCATAAGCTGGCACTAGCCTGAGCATATCTTGTAAGAGACCTTTGAGGAGCTTTAAGGGATAGAGCTCGTCGCTTGTTGGTTTTGGATCTCCCCAGACGGCATTAGACATTTGGACTTTCCTCGAATCCTTGCGTGATGGCATCTGCCCTACCCCACCCGGCCTCACCAAAAAGCCATTCCAACCCGACAATTTGACACGATTTGACCAGAGCTGGTAAAACCCGGTACGCTGACACAAAAATGGATATGTTGCATGTAACTCCCTTTGTAGAATATCACAGGCGTCCTCTCCCTTCAACCTATCAAGCCAGCGTGCCTGGAGAAAACACAAGCTAAAACAAAGGAGCCTGGTAACAGATAAGAAAGTTGGCCGAATATTGTTCCCTCTGTTATTTTTCTTTATCCCTACTCGTTCCAAACGTAACTGGTAATTTTACCTAACGTTTTCATCGATTTCAATCCGCTTTGACAAGCATACATAGAAAAGTGCGACGCTTATCTCTAATAAACGCCGCAGAGTGACCTTGTAGTACAAATTCATTAGGAGAATGCATGAATAACTTTGTAGTGCAGAAAGATGTGGACGAGTTCTCTCCTGTACTGGCCGACCTGGATGGACAGCCCTCTCTTCACTCCACATCGCGGGGCGTCTCTGACTCGTCCAGCGCCACCCTGACTCCGGCAAATTCGCTGCCTAGCTATCAACCCTATTCCTGGGGCCTGCTCAACCAGATCCTGGATATCGTTGACCAGAAAACCAACGGGCGCGCAGGCTGGATACAACGCTTTGTTAGTTACCTCTTTTTCGGGGGACTGGCTGCACTGGTTAACCTGGCCGTTTTCTATGTCATGTTCTACCACGCGTTCGCCAGGACGAATTCAATGATGTTGCGAGATACGCTCAGCTACATTGTCGCCGCCGAGCTTTCCATCCTCGCAAATTTCATTCCTAACGATCACTTTACCTTCAACAAGCTCCCAGGAGCCAGCCGCCCCTGGATTCAGCGCTGCCTGCGCTTCCACCTGACTGCCGGTGTTGGTACCGGCCTGACTTTCTTGATCCAGTTCGTCTTGAGTACCTTAGTTCACACAGAGCCGGTCTTCGCTGAGGCTATCGCAACCCTGATAGTGTTGATCTACAACTTCTCGTTCCATCACATCTTTACCTATCGACACGTAAAGCACGCCTGATTTCCTTTTCAAGCGCTCTCTATCGAGGTTTTCGTAAGGAAAGCCGTTCAACGCTTTCCTTACGAAAACCTCGATCTCTTTTGTTTTGTACAACATATTGGGAACACATCTTTCACAAAACAAAAGAGGTCAGAAGCCTTGCCCGAAGATATATAATTGTGGAAAATTCGTGCGAAATCAGAAGGTCTGTTTATGCTTGAAAGAGTAATCGCCTGCATCGACCGGCACCAGCTTCTGCCGGAGCGGGGAGAAATCGTCGTAGCGGTCTCCGGCGGAGCCGATTCGCTCTGCCTGCTACACCTTCTACACCGCCTTTGTGGGCCAGGCAAGCGCTATCCAGCAGTATCCTTGCGCGCGGCGCATCTGAACCACATGCTGCGGGGCGCTGAGAGCGCGCGCGACGCCAGCGTGGTTGCCAACATCATAGAAAGCTGGGCTATCCCTTTCACCTCTGGTGAAATCGATGTGATAGCCCTGGCAAAAGCAGAGAAACGTTCATTAGAAGAAGCTGCGCGCATCGCTCGTTATCGCTTCCTGCGAGGGATCGCAAAGGGCGGGCGTATCGCTGTAGCCCACCACGCCGACGACCAGGTAGAGACGCTTCTGTTGCACTGGTTGCGCGGCAGCGGATTAAGTGGACTGGCCGGCATGCCGCCGCGCCAGCACGACATCATTCGCCCGCTGCTGGAGATCACCCACGCGCAAACGGTAGCCTACTGCCAGCAGCACGGAATCTCCCCACTCGAAGATCAAAGTAACCGCGATCCACGTTTTCTGCGCAATCGTATCCGGCACGAAGTACTCCCCCTGCTTCAAGAGCTCAATCCAGGCATTACGCACACATTGCTGCGCAACGCGGAGGTAGTGCGCGTTGATCTGGAATGGCTGGAAGCGCAGGTAGATAGCTGCTGGGTCGGTGTGGTCCTCTCCGAACAGGAGGAGGCGATCACGCTTGATATCGCCGCGTTGCTGGCTCTGCCGCTAAGCTTGCAGCGCCATGTATTACGCCGGGTAACTGCGCGCTTATGCGAAGGCCAATCTCCCCTTGAGCCACGCCATTTAGCCCTCATACAACAATTACTCAACGGGCAACCTGCACACCAGGAGCGAGGGCTGGATCTGCCTCAAAAGCTGCGCGTTCTTCGCTCGACAAACAGGCTCATTTTTGAGCACCGACCCTCGCAGAGAGAAGAGCCTGCGCCGCACACCAGCCACGCAGCGTACCTGCCCATCCCCGGCGCAGTCCAGGTGCCGGGCACAAAGTGGCAGGCCAGAGCAGACGTTCTTCCAGAAGATCTGGCAGCCAGAGCAGAACAGGCTCTTCGTCAAGAAAACTGGCAGGAGGTATGGCAGGTTCTGGAATTGCCCTCCAGTCACGCCGTTTATATTGATGGGGCGTCAGCAGGGACATATCTCACAGTACGCACCAGGCAGCCCGGCGACCGCATCCAGCCTCTTGGTATGCCAGCCGAAAAAAAGGTGCAGGACATCTTTGTTGATAACCATATTCCGCGCGCCGAACGAGCAACCATTCCACTCTTCTTCGCGGGCGAGCGCTGCCTCTGGGTTGCCGGTTCCTGCCTCGACCATCGGGCACGCCTGACAGGCCAAACGCGGCGCATTGTGCGCCTGTCAATCCATTCTGTATGAGAAATACCTGTTTGCAATAGTTTCGTCGTTGAAACGAGGGTTGAGGATGACAACAATCACCCCGCCAATTAAGTGCCAGGGAATAAAAACAAAGCTCCTACCACTTATTCAAGAATCCATTCCCCAACCATTGGAGGGCACCTGGATTGAACCGTTCTGTGGTTCATGCGTCGTAGCTTTAAATATACGCCCTCAAAGGGCTTTGCTTGCGGACACTAACCTCCATATCATTTCGCTGTACCGTCAAATTCAGGAGGGCGTCATCGATCCGCCTACGGTTAGAGCGTTCCTGGAGCAAGAAGGCCGGCGGCTTTCTCGCGAAGGCGAGGCGTATTATTATGAAGTTCGCTCGCGATTTAACAAGAATCATCATCCCCTCGATTTTTTATTTCTCAATCGGTCCTGTTTTAATGGGGTCATGCGCTTCAACCAGAAAGGACTCTTTAACGTCCCATTCTGCCATAAGCCTGAGCGATTCAGCCCCGCTTATATCACAAAGATTGTGAATCAGGTGAAAAATCTGCGGGAGGTTATGAGGGATCGGGAATGGCAGTTTGAAGTGCTCGACTTTCAGCAAACACTGGCGAAGGCACAGGCGAACGATTTCGTGTACGCCGATCCGCCCTACGCTGGCCGGCACGTCGATTATTTCAATTCGTGGAGCGCTGAGAATGAGCGTCACTTAACCGACGCCCTTCAGAAGCTCCCCTGCCGCTTTATCCTATCAACATGGCACAGTAACGAGTACAGAGAGAACGATGCAATTCAAAAAAACTGGCAAGGACCCGATTTTTTCACGCGCACCTGCGAGCATTTCTACCACGTTGGTTCGACAGAAGCATTGCGCAATGCCATGACCGAGGCGCTGATTGCGAATTATGATATGCTTGCAGCCAAACCTCCTCAACCGTTGACCACAACTTTTGTCAAGTCCTGATCTTGTGATATCATGCTCTCATAATTGTTCCATCATTACCATATAATCTGGACAGAGGTGAGAACCGCAGGAAGCGCGGAGCAATGGCATGTTCCCCGTACCTTTCCTGCTTTTTCGTCAGAAACGAGAGTGTATGCACCAGGATATCGAAGAAATATTACTCGATGCCGGGACCATCCAGGCAAAAGTGGCTGAGCTTGGCGCTCGTATTACGAAAGACTACCTGGGAAAACAGCTCCTTTTGCTGGGGACGTTAAAGGGCGCGGTGCCCTTTATCGCCGACCTGGCCCGCGCAATCAGCCTGCCATTGGAACTGGACTATATGGCAATCTCCAGTTATGGAAATAGTACCCACTCAAGCGGCGTTGTGCGCATCCTCAAAGACCTGGAGGGGCCTATCGATAACAAACACGTGCTAATCGTCGAGGACATTATCGATAGCGGTTTGACGCTTCATTATTTGATGGAAATTTTACGCCAGCGCCACCCACTAAGCCTGCGTGTGTGTACATTGCTGGACAAAGTGCGTGAACGAGTAAAGCCGGTGGCATCCGACTATACAGGTTTCACCATCCCTGACCGTTTTGTTGTTGGCTATGGGCTGGATTACGCCCAACGCTATCGCAATCTGCCCTACATTGGCATTCTCAAGCCAGCAATCTATCGGGCCGATGAGCCGGAACCCGAACACCAGCATACCAGCCCGGCGGAGATGTAGTCAAAGGAGACAATGAATCATGGTTTCTGTAGGAATTATTGGCAGCGGAGCCTGGGGTACCACCCTGGCGCGCATGCTGGCCAACAAGGGCATTGAAACAACACTCTGGGAACATCATTCCGAACGGGCCAGCGCAATGCAAGAGCAGCGAGAAAATCGCACGTTCCTGCCGGGTTTTCCTTTTCCTGAAACCCTGCACATAACCGGCGATATCGCCCAGGCTGCCAGCGCGAAGGATATGCTCCTGCTAGTTACTCCCTCGCAACGCCTGCGCGAGAATCTGCGCAGGCTGGCCCCCGCGCTTCGTTCCGAGACGCTCCTGGTCAGCGCCAGCAAGGGAATCGAAGTTGGTACGCTTAAGCGCATGAGCGAGATTATTTGCGAGGAGATTCCCGGCGCAGCCCAACGTGTCTCGGTCCTGAGCGGCCCCAATCTTTCACGCGAGGTAGCTCAGGAGAAGCCAACCGCAGCAGTCATAGCAGCTTCTACTCCAGAAGTAGCCCTGCGCGTGCGTGCGCTCCTGACCACCAGCTATTTTCGTGTCTATAACTCGGATGACGTCGTAGGGGTCGAATTATGTGGTGCGCTGAAAAACATTATCGCTATCGGCGCTGGCATCAATGATGGCGTGGGGTTTGGTGAGAACGCCAAGGCGGCCTTTATTACACGCGGTCTGGCTGAGATCTCGCGCCTGGGCGTCGCTGCCGGAGCCAATCCTCTGACCTTCGCCGGCCTGGCTGGCATTGGCGACCTGATTGCTACCTGCGCCAGCCCTATGAGCCGCAACCAGCAGCTCGGACGCCGCCTGGCCGGAGGCGAAAAGCTAGAAGATATCCTGGCCTCGACACACTCTGTAACGGAAGGCGTCTTCACTACCCGCGCTGCCCTGAAGCTTGCCGAGCGCTACGGCGTCGAGATGCCGATTACCCGCCAGCTCAGCCTGGTACTCTTTGAGGGACTTGATCCGCGCAAAGCCGTTCCTGAATTGATGATGCGCGATCCCAAACATGAACTGCAAGGGATGAGCGAAAGCCCCAGGTGAAAATACAAATACGCGCGAAGAAGGCCTTCTTCGCGCGTATTTCATAGCAATCAGCCCCCTACTCAGCCGCGATTGGCACTTCCGTTGTTGGACTCTCCTCGGTACCAGCAGTTCCGGCGCTTTCATTAGCCCGACCATCGCTCTTCGGCAGGGGAGTCGTGATTTCCTGGACAGGAACGATCGCAGATACAGAATCCATGACAGCCGGCAGGCTATTCTCAACAATTGTCCCATTCTCGACAGAGATATGATACTCGAACATGGTGGGACTGAAGATGCTATCATGAGAGATGAAGAAGACCTGCTCAAAATGCGCACCCAATATTGGACCCGTTACAATATTCGCCAGGGCCTCCATACGGTCGCGGCTGGAAGAGGTCAACGGCTCATCCAGCAGGATAAAACCGGGCGCGGCGTTTAGCTCGCGCGGCAGCGCTGCGACTGCGAAGGCCAGACGCAGGGCAAGAGAGATCTGATCAGCCGTGCCACCAGAGAGGGCAGAACAGGGAATATATTCACCGGCAGCCGGTTCCCAGACGCTCAACTGTAAGGCACCACCGCTGGCGACGCTCTCATCGGCCTCAGTAGAAAGCCGCACATCGTGATAGCGCCCAACGGTAAGCACCGGTAGAATTTGCTGCATATAGTACTCGATACGCGGCAGCATTTTGCGCATCAGGCGTTCGGTCGTAGCCTGAAGCATCAAGCTGCCGCGCTTCTTGGTCTGGTAGCTGCGTTCCTGCTGATCCATACGCCGGCGAGCCTCCTCCAGATCGAGCTTCTCTCCGCCGGTTTGCAGTTGCTGGCTGAGCTCCAGTTCCTGTTTCTCCAGCCGCCGTAGTTCGTCCGCAAGCTCCACCTGCTGATCCTCCATACGCGCCCGGTCTTCCGGCGTATATTCGCCCACTAGAGGCCAGACCGCCACAATCTCGGAGCGAGTATAGCTCCTGGGCGATGGGCGACTGCGCTGAGCCAGCAGCAGAGCGATTTGCTCTTGAGCTTCCTCGATCTCTTGCATACACAGCGCGATCTTCGCGTTTAAAGCGCCTTCCTGAAGTTTCAAAGCCTCAAGCTCGCCCTGGATGCTGGACTCATTTGCCTCCTGTATCTCGCGCTCACAACGCAGGCGCAAAGCTACCAGGGGTTCAGCAAAGGTATTCTGCGGGACAACCCAGCTCCCTAACGACCCGCTGAATTTGGCTAGCTGGCGATAGTGCTCAGCAAGGGACTCTTGCTGCTCTCTTAGCTGTTCCGCGTAGGTGTCATGGCGCAATTGCAGTTCTTCTTTAGTACCCAGCGTGACATGCAACACTTCTAGCTGTTTGCGAGCCGCCGTCTCGGCGGTATTGATCGCGGCCTGTCCAAACATGATGCCCAATGGCTGCACACGCAGACGCAGAACATCTTGCAATGAGCGCAATGCCTCCCGCAGTGCAGCCTGCTGCTCACGCGCGCGCTCCAGGCGCTGGGCCGGGTTGCTCGCCTGGAACTGCTCATCGCGCTCCACCAGGGTCTTCTTGCGCGCCAGCAGGACGGCCAGCGCATCCTGGTGGATTTTTACCTGGGCCTCCAGATCAGGAATTACGTCCTTTTTGCCTTCCAGGATGGCTATCTCGCGCTCCGTTGCCCTGATCGCGTCTTCAATATGGACCTTCAGTTCGGATTCATCCGCCACATTCGCGGACGAAGTCGGATGAACCCCCGAAACTCCCGTAACTTTGCCAACGGGAATCGGCAGCCCTTCCTGGCCGGCCGCAGAGACGATCTCAGCATGCAGGCGGTCAATCTTATTGCGGATCGCGTTCAGCTTCTCATCAATAACGTCCCAGTCTTCCTGCCGGCGCTGATCTTGCAAGCGTGTATATTCTTTGCGCAGAGCCACCACCGCTTCCATTGTCCCATTCACGCGGTTGCGCGCTGCCTGCGCTTCGTCGCGACTCTTGTTGAGCCTCTGCTGCGATTCGGCAATGCTCTCCTCGCTCTCCGGCTGCTGCTCCAGAATTCTCTGAGCGTCTTCTACCGAAGCGGGGATGGTGCCACCCAGCGAGATAATCTCGCGCTCAACCTGCGCTAGAGCTTCGTGATTGCCGCCCATACGCACCGCCGCCTGGCGCGCGGCTACCATCATGCTCACGCTGTTGATGCCCTCTTGCATCGCCTGGTACGCTTCCTCGTATTCTAGCCGCGCTTTGAACCATACACCTGCCCTCTGCCCGCCAAGAATAGCCAGACCAACAAAAATTGCTGCCAGGAGCGCGACCACTGGATACAACCCCGACAGAAAACCCAGGACCGCCAGGACTGCCGCAAGTACCGCTACCACGCAAACTGCGAAGAATATACCCATCTGTTTGTTTTTATGAGCTTTTGCTTCGTCTTCTGCGATGTTGAGTTTCTCCTGACGCTGGTGGGCAGCTTGCAGTTGTCGCTCGGCATCAACCAGGCCCTGATTGAGACCTTTGAGCCTCTGCCACTCTACCAGTTGGCGACGAATAGTGATCTTACGCCAGTGCTGCTCGACTGTATCAGCCCGCTGTTGCACCTGCCTGGCCTCATTCTCAACCAGTTCCAGTTCCTTCTCAGCGTCCTGCAACTCGCGCCAGACCTTGCGCAGCGCCGCCCCATTCTCCTCGGCCAGAGTGCTTTGAGCAATCGTTTGCACACGCTGCTCCTCGGCTTCCTGCAATTCATGCAGCTTCGTTGCCAGCGCTTTCAAACGCTGAAGACGCGCTTGTAGTTTTGGTCGGCCGGAGCGATTCTGTTCCTCAACTTCTCGCTGGGCCTGTATCGCCTCGTCAACCAGAAGCTGGGCGTGGGCAATCTGCCCATCCAGATCCGTCAGGGTCTCCTGAAGATGCTCATGATCGCGCAGTTCCTGCTCTAACCCCTTAATCGTGTTCACAACGGTCAGCAGGTCGGCAGCCATATGTTCCAGAGTGCCAAACGATTTGGAAAGCTCCGATAGCTCGCGCACGCGTTGCTCAAGGGCTGGCAGTTCCTCGCGCTCCCGGCGCTCCAGTTCGGTGATCTGACGCTCCAGGTCAGGGATCTCTCGCTGAGCCTCGGCAATCGCGTCATAGGCAGCGATAATCTTGCCTAGCGTCTCGTTGGCCTTCTTTAGCTGCTTGATGCGGCTTTGCCTGCCCTTGATCTCATTGCGCTGGATCTCCAATTGCTCAAGCGCACTCTGCTGCTCAACAATCTCTGCCTGCTGCTGATCAATGCCGGCCAGGAGTTCAGAGATACTCACAGCATCCAGCGCAGCCTCCGTCTCCCCTAGCTGCAAGCTCACTTCAGGAATGCGCGCCTGTAATTCGGCCAGTTTCAAGCGCTCCGCACTCTCGCGCAATGCTTCTTCATCTGCCGGCGTTAGCTTAAACTGTTCGGCGAGGCGCGTAAACTTCTCCAGGCCCAGCAAGCGGCACAACGTGGCCTCGCGTTCTGCACCAGACAGGCGTTCCAGACGCCCCAGGCCCTTTTGTTCAATCAAATCAGAGTTGCGCAGGGCCTCGCCGTCAATCTGCCCCAATTCGCGTATAATGCGCTGATTGATCGTAGTAAGGTTTGTAGCAGGTTGCTCATCGGGCATGCCCAGACGATGCACCACCAGCGATGCTTTCTGCCCTTTCCCACGCTCAAGCGTGCGAGTGACGGTCAGTTCCGTAGCCCCGATTGAAACGGTCAAAGTTACTGTAGCTGACTTTTCTCCATAAGATATAAGTTCATCAAGATTTGCGCTCTTGCGTCCGGCAGCTTCAGAGGTAAGTGGTTCGCCATAAAGAGCAAAGTAGATGCTTTCAAAAAGTGTGGATTTACCCGCCTCGTTCGGACCCTGAATCAGAATGCTGCCACGCTGCGGAAAGTGTAGATCTATCCGGCGCAACAGCCGGAAATTTTCGGTTGTTAAATGTTTCAGGATTATCATACTCGCCCCCTAATTTAAAAGCCCACCTCTGGTCGCGGGATAGCGAACTCCATCCAGCGCAGTCAATAATTCTTCTTTTGTCATAAGTAAGGCTTTACGCTCCTGCTCATCCTGAGCATCCGCGATCCATTCATCAGCCAGCGCCACCAGCTCCTCGCGCGGAGAGAAGCGCTCCCCCGTCTCAGCCGAGGCCACCTGCGACTCACGTAAGAAGACGAGGTCACTGTCATCAATGGATAGGGCAAAACACTCTTCCTCGCCGAAGCGCCGAATCGAGTTCAGATCCAGCTGGTGGTACTGCCCGCGCGTCAGCTCGCCTTCAAAACGCAAATACATTTGTACGTCAGGACCGCAGAGCGGGCGCAGCTTCTCAAGCACCTTCTCGGTCGGGGCAGAAGCCTGAGCGTCCTCGTCGGCCGGCCACAGCTCTGTGGTCTGGATCACCAGACGTTGAAGCTGGAGCGCGTCAATCGCAATATGCTTGCACCAGCGAACCCCGTCGGCAGCCAATCCCACAAAGACAAAACCGGGGTCATTGGTCGGATTATGAAAATCTACATGCTGAGTTGCGCCTGCGATGATCACTTCGGTCGAACCGACCTGCAAGCGTCGATACTCATGATGATACCCCGCCAGGATATAGCGAAAGGCTGACTGCTCCTCAATACTGGAACGACGCACCTGCGCGCGCGCATCTGGCAGCGAGTCGCCATCGGCCAGCCCCTCAATCGGTGCGTGCAAAATAAGCAGCGAGAGAACAGCACGCTCGATCTCGCTATCCACGCGTACTTGCTCCAGCGGATCTCCCTCCTGGCCAGCTTCCACCCCTAAACCACAAATGCCCACCTTTGTTCCGCGCACATCGACGATTACCGGTTCCAGCCATTTGGACCCGGTTTCTTCCTTCGATACAGGCCGGGGAGAAAAGTAGTGCAACGCCCCCAAGCGCGCATAGCTGATCTGAGGAGCTGGCAGAGCCTGACCTCCCGCGGGCGTATCATGCAGGCCGCCAAGAGCAAACGTGCGAATGCTGGCCTGGCGCAGTTGCGCCAGACGAGTTGCTACAAAACTCCGGTCCTGCTCATCGGGATTGGTCGTGTCAAAAAGGTCCCCTGCTTGAATAAACAGGTCAACTCCCTGACCAACCGCAAAGTCAGTCGCCTGCTGAAACGCTTCACGCAAGCGCTTCCTGCGCTCTTCGCGCTTACGCGGACTCTGGCCAGGAGCAGTATAACCAAGGTGGTTATCAGCAGTGAACACCAGGGTAATTACGTCATTTGTCTGCTCATTTGGCTCTGAAGCAGACTCGGAACGCATACCTTCTTCCACATTCTGTTCTGACATAGATTTGCTACTTCCGTTTTGTAGAAACAACTCTTGGGGCCGTCTGTTCTGTGCTGCGGACAATTTTCTAGCGTGCCCCTTGACTTCTCAACAACAAAAAGCCACGCTACCGAAACTGATATCTAAAGGAGTCTAACACATGTGCCGCAAATTACCTACTACTGAGATAAAAAAAAGGACTATTTGGGGAATGCCGGCGCATTCTGAGAGAGAGGAATCCCATCCAACGTATGCCCAGGAAACATGTTTTGTACAACAAATCTATTCACGATACGAACAGAGAACATCAGTCCTCGCTTGTTGCGTGATCCAGGTATCTATGCTACCATGACCCACAAAAGTACTAAATGATTTGTGGAATAAAAAAATTGGGCGTCATTACTTGTTGTATAGAACAAAGCCCAAACGATATATCTACTCTGAGGTAAAAATTTCATTGAGATATGCTCATTCTCGAACAGAAGATCGGGCCTCGTCTTTCTTTACAAGCGGATGAGCCATTCTTTTGAAACAGTATGATAAAGCGTGGCGTTGAAATAGTATGATGACGTACAACGCAATTGGACGAGACTTGCAAGGGTACGTAGAGGGGGAAATACCGTGGCAATAACAACAAAAGTAAACCAGGAACGAGAAGTTCGCCAGGTTTTACTTTCCTTTGCAAATAGCATTCGGGAGCGGGATATCGTTACCTACGAACATTCGCGACGAGTAGCCACTTACGCTCAACGCCTGGCGCGTTACCTGGGTTGGAGCAGGCGCGACGCGCGTGATCTGGCTCTGGCCGCTCTGGTGCATGATTTAGGGAAAACCTGGATCGCCAACGACATCCTGCTCAAGTCGGCGGCTCTCTCAGATGAGGAGCGCCGCACAATGGAACGGCATCCAGTCATCGGAGCACGCATCCTGATCGGCTGCGATGTGCATCCTTTCTATGTAGAAACGGTCCTCTATCACCATGAAGCCTGGGATGGACATGGCTATCCAACCGGCTTGAAAGGCGAAGAGATTCCACTGAGCGCGCGCATATTGACTATAGTGGATGTTTTCGATGTGTTAACATCTCAACGCCCGTACAAAGCTCCGCTCTCCCTGGACGTGGCCTGCGAAAGGCTTTTATTAGGATCGGCTGCCAGCTTTGATCCGCAAATCCTCCAGGCGTTCCTTCGCCTGCTGGATATCTCCCCGAACTTCGTCCTTCCGCAGCGCGTATGTGCAATATCTGTCGATATGGATGCCCTGGACCAGGAGAGCCAACTTCGGAGTAGAAGAAACGTGTATCCTATCTCGCTGCCAAAGGCTCCAGAAGAACGGCTGGCTCAATAAGCCCATTCCTCCCCATTTGTGATACACTTAGGGGGAGAGAAGAGAAGAACGTGTATCCTTAGCACATCAACCGTAACTCGTCATCGCAGACTACGCCTTCAAGGAAGGGCTTGGAGGGGATTGCTATGCCTATTGTTTTCGAGCGTTCTCTTTGTTGTAATTTTGATGAAACTATCTCGCGTGAGTGGCTCATTACAAATGGCCTGGGGGGATATGCTGCCGGCACTGTTGCCGGAATGCTGACGCGCATGCAGCATGGGCTACTTGTAGCAGCTCTAGACGAAGATGCAGTGCCGCAGCTTTTGCTGGCCAAGATCGATGAAGAGGTCATCTTCGATCAACGCACATATTACCTCGGCACAAACGAATATCAGGATGGTACGCTAAACCCCTCTGGCTTCGTTCACCTGGAATCTTTTCGTCTGGAAGAGGGTTTTCCTATCTTTACCTATCGCCTGGGCGGAATGGAGGGTATCATGCTGGAGAAGCGTATCTGGATGCCTCCAGAACAGAATACTACCTACATTCAATACCGCGTCCTGCGCACCTCCGCTCCCCAGGCAACCAGCGCAGGAAATACCCCGGTTAACTGGGCCAGACGGAACCAGCCCGGCTCCAGGAGCTATACACGCACCTCGCGCTCTTATGGCTATTTGGAGGAGCGGCAACCCTCTCTCTCGCTTACGTTGCTGCCACTTGTAGCTCATCGCCCGTACAATCAGCCCCAGCACGGCCAGAACGATGCGCAGTTCCAGGTGCAGCCGCACTCACAACAAACGGGGCCGCTCTCGACGGAGGAATCCGGCACTTCGCTATCTTTACTGCCGGGCATCGCAGGATGTACCATCCGCGCCAGGGACAAGCAGACTCCCTACCATATTCTGGCCGTTGGACACCCTGAAAGCCTGACTCAGTTTCTTCCAACCGGCGTCTGGTACTGGCATTTCCTGCATCGCCATGATAAGGCTGCGGGGTTGCCTGCTATCGGCGATCTCTATTTGCCCGGTGTGATTCGCGCACGGCTCTGGCCGAGGAAGGATTCCTCATTAACAATCGTTGTTACCACTGAAGAGCTTGCATCTCTTCCACTGAGCCAGAACCTGATACGCCAGAATTACGAACAGGCTCTGGACCGCCAGCGCGGTCTCCTTCAGATACAAAGCTACTTTGGAGAAGGCGGCAGCTCGCTCCAGACGCTGCCTACACTCCCGCTCACGCATTCTGCA
Organism: Ktedonobacteraceae bacterium; assembly: GCA_035294465.1. Classification (GTDB taxonomy): domain Bacteria; phylum Chloroflexota; class Ktedonobacteria; order Ktedonobacterales; family Ktedonobacteraceae; genus Paraktedonobacter. Next base: position 17,483 of record DATGKW010000141.1, read on the forward strand.
CTCTCCTCTATCCAGAGCGATGAGTTTCTCCGGCTACTCTACCAGGCGGGTGATCGCCTGCTGGTACGGCGTACCCTCCCTTATCGTGATCGTCCGGGCAGCCCGGCTTTCTTCTTCCGTGTCGCTAAGCATATCCCCACGATCATTCCAGGCTATTATCGGCTGGAAGATAACACTCGCGAAGCGTTGATTGCCCTGCCAGGACTTTGCGTGACCACGCGTCGTTATAGTGAGGCTCAGCGGATGTTGCGCTCCATTGGCCGCTATTTCCGGCAAGGCTTACTACCCAGCCGTCTGCCCTCTGAGCAGCGACCAGATCTAACGGACGAGGAATATAACAGTGTGGATACCACGCTCTGGTATTTCTATGCCCTGGACGCGTACCTGAGCGCAACTCACGACTACGAGTTGCTCGACGAACTCTACCCACGCCTGGTAGAAAGCGTCTCCTGGTATACACAGGGGACCTATCACGGCATCCAGGTCGATCCGGCCGATGGCTTGCTGCGCACCGGCTCACCCGAACGCGCGCTGACCTGGATGAATGCGCTCGTCCAGGGAAAGCCTGTCACACCGCGCACTGGCAAAGCGGTTGAGGTCAGCGCCCTGTGGTACTATGCGCTCTCGCTCATGTACGAGTGGTCGCACATCCTCTATCAGCGCGGGCGCATTAACCATACCACGGAGACTTATAAAGAGCAGGCTGATCTGTGCCGATGCAACTTCAATAAACGCTTCTGGTATCAAGATGGCGGCTATCTCTACGATCTCATCGACGGCCCACATGGGAACGACCACAGCCTGCGACCTAATCAGTTGCTGGCCGGCTCGCTGCGCTATGCTGTCCTGGACACACATCGGCAAGCGATGGTACTGAACCTCGTGGAGCAGCAGCTTGTTACCCCATACGGCCTGCGCACGCTTGCGCCACTTGATCCATCCTACAAGGGAAGGCTTCCGCAGAACCATGAAGAACTACAATACGCGCTCCACCAGGGTGGAGCCTGGCCCTGGCTGATTGGACCATACATCGATGCCATGTTCCATCTGGAAGAGCAGGGATCACAGTCATCCGCAGGGGCAATACAAGAGATCAGCTCCGATCTTTCCCACAACGAGTATGTGTGGCGCAAGGGCCTCCAGATCTTAGAGCCGTTCCGCCAGCAGATGCAAAACCATCTGTTGGGAAGTATCAGCGATGTGTATGACGGAGACGCTCCCCAGAATGGCGGCCCACGTCCGGCCAGCGCGATCAGCATTGGCGAAATCTTGCGTATCTATAAAAACCTCGCTCACATGGGAGTTCAGTATTCGGGCCTGGCCCTATCCGTATAGATAGATTTCTGCCACTTCTACACATTTTTTCATGGAGTTATCCACAGTTTTTGTGGATAACTTCATACCTTCAGCGTATCCCTCTCAGGTAATCCTCTCGAAAACCGCAGCGATAAATATATTCATAGGGATATGCAAGTTTACAGAGCGAGTTATCCACATAGGCTTTCTGAAAAATCGATGAAACTGACTTATCCACAGTTTTTGTGGATAACTTATCCACACTTTCCACATGCCTCTTTAGTAGATACATATAAATATCTATATATAAGACTTATCCACACAAAATGTGGATAAGTTATCCACACTTTCCACAATAACCAGATAGCTCATCCATTGTTATCCACACAGCATGTGGATAAGTCTGACGAGTTATCCACGTTCTCCTATTTCAGAAGTCGATGCGAATTATAGCCAGCGAGTTATCCACAGTTTTTGTGGATAACTTATCCACACTTTCCACA
>DATGKW010000142.1:0-9298 GCA_035294465.1 Ktedonobacteraceae bacterium
CGGCCCTCTATGGCATTTGGGTGATGTGCTGTGAGCATGTCGCAGGGCAGGGGGAAGATTGACAGGATCTCATCGCTCCTGTACGCTTAGCACAGCGAGTATGTTTTGGATATGTCTGATAGTGCTGTTTGCTAGAAAGGCGCAAGACGATGACTCTTCCTCTCAGTGGTATCCGCATTTTAGACCTGTCTCGTTTGCTCCCCGGCGCTTACGCTTCCCAGATGCTGGCGGACTTCGGCGCCGATGTGATCAAGATTGAAGAGCCAGGCAGCGGCGACTATGGTCGTTTTATGCCTCCGCAGGGCGCGGGCGGCATGAGTCTGTATTTCCTGGCGATTAACCGCAATAAGCGCAGCATGACGCTGAACCTCAAGACGCCCGACGGACGAGAAATCTTCCTGCGCCTGGTAAAGCAGGCCGATGTCGTGCTGGAGAGCTTTCGTCCCGGCGTGCTGGAGCGCCTGGGTCTGGGTTACGAACAACTGAAAGAGGTCAATCCGCGCCTGGTCTACTGCGCGATCACCGGCTATGGGCAGAATGGCCCCTATCGCTTGCGAGCCGGGCACGATCTCAACTACGCCGGCTACGCGGGCCTGCTGGATTATAATCGCGACTCCAATGGCGAGCCAGTCATGCCGCCAACCCAACTCGGCGACCTGGCCGGCGGCAGCTTTATGTCGGTCATAGGTATCCTGACCGCGCTGCTTGGTCGTGCGCAGACGGGCGAAGGACGCATGGTGGATGTCTCGATGACCGAGGGGGCGATGGCCCTGTTGCCTCTCGCAACCACAGCCTATCTCAATACGGCCCAGGTGCCCAGGCCGGGCACTTCTTCTCTGGATGGCGGCCTGCCCTGCTACAATATTTACGAAACCAGCGATGGCAAGCATGTTACCCTGGCCGCGCTGGAATACAAGTTCTGGCATACTTTCTGCACTCGCATCGGGCACCTCGAATTGCTGCCTTTCCATCTACCCGCCGGACCTGAGGAGCGAGCACAGGCTATGGAGATACTGCGCTCGATCTTTAAAACGCGCACCCGCAATGAATGGCTGGAAGAACTGGCCGATATCGATGCCTGTGTGGGACCGGTCTATACGCTGGACGAGGCGCTGAACGATCCCCAGGCTCAGGCGCGCGGGGCCAGTGTGCTTGGGGGCCCGGTGGGCGCGGATGGCGAAACGTTCCGCACGCTGCCCACCTTCCCGCGTATCTCCGGCGTCGAGCCGGAGCAGCGTTACGCGCCACCCGAACTGGGTCAGCACACTACTGAACTCCTGCTGGAGCTTGGCTATAGCGAGGCCGAGATCGAAGCGCTCAAGGCGGGAGGAGCGATATGAGCAAGCCGCGCGAACTGGAGCAGGCAGAGCAAGTCATGGATGCTTATCTGGCTGACCTGCAAACCATCGTGAATATCGATTCGGGCACCTATACACCGGAGGGAGTCAACCGCGTCGGGGCCTATCTCGCGGAACATTTCGAGAACTGGGGCTTCACCACGCGCTTCGACAGGCAGACCGAGTACGGAGACCACCTGATCGCCACGCGCCAGGGCAGCACTGTTCACGGCCCGCGCCTGCTCTTTATCGGACATATCGATACCGTCTTCCCCGCAGGCGAGGCTGCGCGCCGGCCTTTCGCCTTGAGCGAGCGTGCAGGCAAGCGCGTCGCCACCGGACCGGGCGTGCTGGACATGAAATCGGGCGTGCTGCTCGCAATGTACGCCCTGCGCCTGCTTAACGAGGCCGGAGAGGATACCTATCAACGTGTCACCTTTCTCTGCAACAGCGATGAAGAGGTTGGCTCGCCCAGCAGCAAAGCCCTGATTGCCAGACTGGCTCGCCAGCACGACGCAGTGCTCGTCTTTGAGCCGGGCCGCCGGGAAGAGTCGGTGGTTGCAGCTCGCAAAGGCTGCGGGCGCTACAAAATCGAAGTCTGGGGCCGTTCTGCGCATGCCGGGGTTGAGCCACATCTTGGACGCAACGCGATTCTCGAACTGGCCGGCCAGGTCCAGAAGCTCCACGCGCTCAACGGCACCATTCCCGGCGTCACCGTCAGCGTGGGCATTATTCGCGGCGGTGAACGTACCAATGTCGTGCCCGACTATGCCTTCTGCGAGCTTGATGTGCGTGCCGCCGACCAGTCTGGAATTCGCGCCGTTGAGCAGGCTATGCGCGATATCACCACGCAGCATCTTCTGGATGGCACACGCATCGCGCTCAGCGGCGGTATGGGAAGCCAGCCCTTCGAGCGCAATGCCCAGAACGAGCCGCTGATCGCTCTGGTCCAGGCGGCGGGGGCTGAGCTTGGCCTGGACATGCAGGCCGTGAGTACCGGAGGAGCCTCCGACGCCAACACTTCCTCCTGGGCCGGCACGCCCACCCTTGATGGCCTCGGCTCTGCCGGCGGTCTGGCGCATAACCCCGATGAGTATGTAGAACTGGATTCCCTGCCCAGACGGATCGCGCTGGTCATGAAATTGGTAAAGAAGATCGGCGAGCAAGCATGAAAAACGGCAAACGCGCAGAGAGATGCGCGTTTGCTGACCGCTAACCAGTAGAGAAAAACGTGACCTGTTTTTTTAATCGGGGTCGCTCCAGACCTGCACCGTGTTATCGCTGGCCCCGGAAGCAATCTGTTTGCTGTCGGGCGACCAGGCCAGCGCGTTGATTGTAGCCCCGGAGGTGAAATGACCGGGGTAAACATCGGCGTGGCCGCGATAGATATAGACGTGCTGGCCGCTCAGAGCGTCCCAGACCTGGACCAGCGCATCGTTTCCGCCAGAGGCAATCCGTTTGCCATTGGGCGACCAGGCCACCGCGTTTACATCGCCATTGGAATTGCTGTAGGTAAAGATATTCTGGCTGGTCGCGACATTCCAGATAGGCACGGAGCCATCTGATTCGGCCACGGCGATGTACCGGCTATCGGGCGACCAGGCGATAGCGTGGATCGTGCCGCCGTTGTAGCCATACGCGGCAGAGAATAATTTACCGGTATGTGCGTCAAAGACCTGAGCATTGCCATAGCCGCCAGCCGCGATATACCGACCATTGGGCGACCAGGCTACCGCGTTCCAGGGCGCAACCGCTCCGTTGCGTGCTGAGACCGCGTTGCGCACAGAGAAGAGTAGGTTGCCGGTGAAAGCCTGCCAGACCTGCAACGAGCCATCATTGCTGGCCGAAGCGATATATCGTCCATCGGGCGACCAGGCCACATCGAAAACTGCATTGGTATGTCCGCGATACGTAAAGAGGCGCTGGCCGGTCGTGGCATTCCAGACCTGAACGGTGGCATCGACTCCGCCTGAGGCGATGTATTGCCCATTGGGCGACCAGGCCAGCGTCGCCACATCAAGCGTATGTCCTCGATAGGTCAGGACATGCGAGCCAGTGTCAGCGTTCCAGACCTGCACAGTATGGTCCCCGCTGGCCGAGGCGATGCGTTTGCCATCGGGCGACCAGGCCACGGCGCTGACATAACTGCTGTGGCCGCTATACGTAAAATGCTCAGGGGCCGTTACAAAGTGTTGAACGAAGCTGGCATCAGTAGCCGGGCCGGTCACAACCACAAAGATCAGGGCCAGCGCGGCAAGCGACACCAGCGTAATCAGTAGCCAGCGCCGAGGATGCCGCTCCGGCGGCCTGGAAACCAGGGGCTTATCAAGTATCGACATGCGATGGCCTCGATTTCTGTAGGATGCCTCTGCTCTTCTATTACTCTACTGCGCGGCCTCCCATCACCTCTAGCATAGAGTCGGAGACGTAGAGTGATTCTCTCGGTAGATACCTGGCCTCGTGACGAGACGCCCGAAACACCTCTTGGAGTGCAAGGCTGGCTCTGATCCCTAGATGGCTCGCCCGCCGGTTACTTCCAGGACATGGCCGGAGACATAGTCAGAGAGCGGCGAGGCCAGGAAGAGCATCGGCCCCGCCGCTTCCTCTGGCGTGCCGGGACGACCAAGCGGGATCAGCATGGGAGCCATCGAGCGCATAGCATCGGGCACCCCCAGGGTCACTTCTTCGCCCTCACGCTGGATGGTCTGCCCCTGTTCTTTGGCTGCCGTCAAGCGCGTGTCAATAAATCCGTAGCAGACGGCATTCGCTTGAATATTGTAGCGTCCCCATTCTTTGGCAAGAGTTAAGGTGACGCCGACAATTCCTGCTTTGGCTGCGGAGTAGTTGACCTGGCCGGCATTGCCGTACACGCCAGAGACCGAAGTCACATTGATGACTTTGCGCGCTTTCGCTCGACCGCTGGCTGCCTGCTCCTTCTTGGCGGTTTCGCGTAAATAAGTCGAAGCCTCGCGCAAAATGCGGAAAGGCGCTGTCAGATGCACATCAAGCATGGCGTACCACTGCTTATCGGTCATATTCTGGATCACTGCGTCCCAGGTATAGCCCGCGTTATTCACAATGATATCCAGACCGCCGAAACGGTCGAGAGTCGAGGAAAGCAACTGCTTCGGAAAGGCGGGATCAGTAACATCCCCAGGAACGACCAGGACGTTCCCGCCGGTCTTCTGGATGGCAGCGGCCGTCTCCTCTGCCGGTACTGGATCGAGATCGCTGATGACCACAGAGGCCCCATGCTCGGCAAAGAGTTTCGCTGCCGCGGCCCCGATGCCGCGTCCGGAACCCGTGATAATAGCTATTTTCCCTTCAAGTAAACCCATACGTGTTCTTCCCTTTCGCAAGATGTGACCGATCCTTTGTCAGGAAGGCTATCTGTATTTTACACCAGAAAGCTGGACAGGCGGATTCCTACGCGCTCTGCACGCCGCCGTCAGCAGCAAATTCTCGCTATCCTCACAGGCAAGCCCGGAATGAACGATTGATCAGGCGAATCGAGGCCCTGCTGCTGCTGACCCCCGTTCTGAAAGCTACAGCCTCCCGATAAAATCGTTGAGCGCGCTCGCGACTTTATCGGGCGCATCGAAGAGGATCAGGTGACCGGCATCCGGCACGATGACCAGCCGCGAGCCAGGAATCTCGCGGTGCAAACGCGCGGCGTATTTTAGCGGATTCTGCTGATCCTTTTCGCCCCAGATAATCAGCATCGGCTTGCCTGTAGCTTTGAGGTCCGACGCGACCGAATTGATGTAGTAGGGCACGAGCAGGCGCACATGCTGGTAAAGTACCTGCTTGCCCAGATCGCCACCCCAGGGTTCGACATACTGCTCGATCACATTGGCGAAGTCTTTCGTATTGACCACGGCCCCTGGCAACGTTTCGCGCAGTTCCTTTTGCAGATCAGTGGGATTGACATCCCAGGGAGCCTCCGGGTCCTGGGCTTTTTCCATGTCTTTCAGCGGCCAGTCCGGCGCGAAGGCATGGTCGTAGCAGATGGTATCAATCAGCGCCAGAGCCGCAACTCGTTCGACGCTCAGGCGCGTGGCCAGAATCTGAGCTACGCCCCCGCCAAGTCCGTGTCCCACCAGCACAATATTGGTCAGACCAAGCTGACTGAGAAGGAATGAGAGACAATCAGCGTGCCCCCAGACAGAGGTATCCGCCGGCCAGGGATGATCGGAAAGACCATAGCCAAGCATATCGATAACGTAAATTGCTCGCTTCAGGCCGGCAAGCTGCGACACAACGGGTTCCCAGGTGAAAGCGCCTCCCAGGAGATCGTGTAGCAGGACAATCGCGCCATCGGTGCCGTATTCAGCGCCCTGCACTTCGTAGCTGAGATTATAGTGGATAACGTGCGCCGACCGGCGTTCCAGGCCGGCGCTGGTATCTTTTGAACTCTGTTGCAACATACGCTTCCTCTTTATCCTCGATTGTAAAGCGCGGGAACATTATAAAAGGCGCTGAATCCGGCGTAGCGGGCCGTGTGCTCGCCCAGTTCCTCTTCGATGACCAGCAGGCGGTTATATTTGGCCACGCGCTCGCTGCGGGTGGGAGCACCGGTTTTGATCTGGCCAGCGTTGGTGGCCACAACCAGATCAGCAATTGTGGTGTCCTCAGTTTCGCCAGAGCGATGCGAAATAACGGCGGTAAACCGCGCGCGTTTGGCCATTTCGATAGCTTCAAGCGTCTCGGTCAGCGTCCCAATCTGGTTGAGCTTGATGAGGATGGAGTTCGCTGCCTGCTCTTCGATGCCGCGCTGGAGGCGAGTGGTGTTGGTGACAAAGAGATCATCTCCGACAAGCTGCACGCGATCGCCCAGACGCCGCCGCAGTTGTGCCCAGCCTTCCCAATCGTCTTCGGCCAGACCATCTTCAATGCTGATAATCGGATATTCGTTCAGCCAGCTCTCGTAGAGATCGATCATCTCGCTGGAAGTCAGGGTGCGGCCCTCGCGTGCCAGGACATACTTGCCATCCTGGTAGAACTCAGAAGAGGCAGGATCAAGTCCCAGGAAGATGTCTTTGCCGGGCCTGTAGCCAGCCGCCTCGATGGCCGAAACAATAATCTCCAGCGCCTCGCGGTTCGAGCCGAGCGAGGGAGCAAAGCCGCCTTCATCCCCGACATTGGTGTTCAGCCCGCGATCATGCAAAACCTTCTTCAAACTCTGGTAGGTTTCCGCGCTCCAGCGCAACGCCTCGCGGAAACTGGGAGCGCCGACCGGCAGGATCATATATTCCTGCATATCGGTGGAGTTATCTGCGTGCTTGCCGCCATTGAGAATATTCATCATGGGCACGGGCAGGGTACGCGCCGAGACGCCGCCAAGATAGCGGTAGAGTGGTAACTGTTGAGCATTAGCTGCCGCGCGCGCAGCCGCCAGGGAGACGCCCAGAATGGCATTCGCGCCCAGCGATCCCTTATTGGGCGCGCCATCCAGGTTAATCATTACGTCGTCCAGCATCACCTGGTCGGCCGCATCCAGGCCCACGAGTGCATCGCTAATCGTCTCATTCACGTTTTGAACAGCTTTGAGTACACCTTTGCCGTTATAGCGCCTTTTATCTCCGTCGCGCAATTCCACTGCTTCGTGCGCCCCTGTGGACGCGCCCGAAGGGACGGCGGCAACGCCGCGTTCGCCACCCATCAACAAAACCTCTACCTCAACCGTCGGGTTGCCCCGCGAATCCAGGATTTCGCGCGCGCTAATATCTTCAATTGTCGTGATCCCATTCACGTTACCAGGCATAAAAAAAACCTCCACGTCTATATTATTGTCAAAAATATTGTACCTCGCTTCTCTCTGCCGGGCAAGATGCGCGCAGGTGGAATCCAGTGGGGAACAGGCTTGATTTTATCTGGCAGAGTTGGTATGATAATTATACAACCGCGCTCTACAAGCAATAGAAAGCCGAATATTGTAGTGAGGCGCGAAACAACGGCAAGATTTTTTTTGCCATAGTTGAACATCTGGGGGAGTGTCGAACACGTGGAAAAACAAGTCTATGCGCCTCTTCAGTCGTTCAAGGTCTTTGAGCGAGTCGCGGCGCAGATTGAGGAGCGGATTCTCAATGGGGAACTACACAGCGGCGACCGTCTGCCGACCGAGAGAGAATTAGCCGAGCAGTTTCGGGTGAGCCGGACCGCTGTGCGCGAGGCTTTGAAGATTCTGGCCCAGAAAGGGCTGGTTGATATGCGTCCAGGCCGAGGCACAATCGTAATCAATAGCGCCAACGAGGCTCTGCGCGATTCACTTGGCCTGGTTATGAAATTGCAACTGGGAGAAGTCGGAGGCTCGCAGAATCTTATAGAAGTACGCGAGATCCTGGAAGTAGAGATCGCCGGTCTGGCTGCGGCGCGCGCGACTGAGAAAGAGATTGCCGCGCTGCGTGAAGCGGTCCAGACTATGGATAAAAGCCTGCAAGACGCAGACGCGTTTATCGCGGCAGATAATCGCTTTCACGAAGCGCTGGCGCAAGCGACGCAGAACGCGCTTATTTTGATTCTGGTCAATTCAATCGTGAATCTGCTGAGCGAGCAGCGCAAGCAGATCTTTATGACTCCTGGTGGGCCACAACGTGGCCAGATCCACCATAAAAACATTCTGGACAGCGTGATAAAGCATGATCCAGAGGCGGCCCGCGCGAATATGCGCGCCCATCTGCGGCAGGTGCGCGCGGACGTTGGAAGTTCTTAGAGAGGTTTTCATGGCGAAGCTTGGATTTATTGGTCTGGGAGCCATGGGCGGGCGCGTGGTGAAACGCCTGCTGGAGGCTGGCTATACAGTGACAGGGTATAACCGCACCAGGCAGAAGGCGCAGTGGCTGCTAGACGCCGGCATGCTCTGGGGCGAGACGCCGCGCGCGGTTGCCCGATCTGCCGACGTGGTCTTCACTATGGTAACGGACACGAAGGCCCTCTATAGCGTCGCGGAGGGCGAGCAGGGCCTGCTGGCCGGCCTGGGACCAGGCAAGGTCTTTATCGATATGAGTACGATCAGTCCCGCCGCCTCCAAACAACTCGCCGAGCGTGTCGCAGCCACCGGCGCGCGTATGCTCGACGCGCCTGTTTCGGGCAGCGTGATTACTCTTGAGCAGGGCAACCTTTCCCTCATGGTCGGCGGCGAGAAAGAGATAGTTGAGCAGGTCAAACCGATCCTGCTGGCGATTGGCCCAAAGATCACCCACATGGGCGCGAACGGGCAGGCCGTTCTCATGAAAATCGCCATCAACCTCAACTTGCAGATACAGATGCTGGGCGCCTGTGAAGGGCTGATCCTGGCCGAAAAGGGCGGTATTCCCCGCGAACTGGCCCTGGAAGCTATGCTGAACAGTGCAATCGCCTCGCCCATGCTGAAATATCGTGCACCTTTTGTTCTCCAACAACCAGACGAAGCCTGGTTCAATGTGAACATGATGCAGAAAGATATGCTGCTGGCCCTCGAAATGGGCCGCGAGCTAGATGTACCGCTGCCGCTAGTCTCGACCAGCAACGAGTACCTGACAGCCGCGCGTGCCCTGGGCCTGGAGCAGCAAGATTTTGCCGTCGTCTACGAAGTGCTGGCGAAAGTCGCCGGTCTGGACAGGTAGAAAATATGCACGAAATACCAAAACACACCTTCACGAAATACCGAACCCTGCCCTCACACAATATCGAACCCCGCCATAGAGAGCCGATCAATCGGCCCTCTATGGGAGGTTTCTCATTGGAAAATGTTTCATGTAAATAAAGTACTTTTCTGATTCGGTGTGGGAGTTACCTATCTTGATGGAACAGCCAGTGTCTTCAAATCGGGGCGAAGTGGTAGGAGCTGTTCAGGCCACGAACGAGCGCGAGCAGGTCTCCTGGTTGGCCGCGTACAGGCAAATGCTCACGATCCGCGTGTTTGAGGAGCATGTCAATCAGTTGTATCTCACCGCCAGAATGCCCGGCCTGGCGCATCTCTA
>DATGKW010000143.1:0-8726 GCA_035294465.1 Ktedonobacteraceae bacterium
CTGTAGCGGTCGCGGCCGCTGCTCTCCAGCAGGCCGGTGTCGATGAGCAGGTCGAGAGTATCAACTGAGCAGTCGGCCACGACCAGCGCGGCCTCTTCGGAGAAGCTGTTGGGTCTGGCCGGGAAGACAGATAGAGCGTGCAGGGCCGCGCTGGTCTCTGAGTCGAGTTGCTGGTCGGTCACAGCGATGACGGTGCGCAATGAGATGGGTGTGTCGGAAGGCAGGCTGGGGTGTCGCTCGACGGGGCCGCGCGGCTCGCTGATGTTCAGGCGCTCGCCCGCGTCGCTCAATCTGCGCAGAGCCGCGCTGATGCGCCTGGGCTGGCCGGTGTACGATTGCATGCGCAGGTAGTTGCCGATCAGGTTGAGGGCCAGCGGCAGCCCGCCTACGGCCATGACCAGCTCCCTGGCCCGCTGCGTCTCGGTCTCTACCACCTGGGGGGCCAGCATACGCAGCAGCACCATACCTTCTTCGTTGTTGAGTTCTTTGATCGCCGTAGCTCCATCTGGCGCGAGCTGCGTGGCGATATAGGGAAAACGCGTGGTAACTAGATGCGCGCAGTTCGGCCCACCAACCTTGAGGGCCAGCGCGTCTTCCAGCTTCCAGGCATCGTCGATGACCAGCAGCATCGTACGCGAGCCAATCGTGCGGCGCAGGGCTACAGCCCAGGCTTCGGTGCCGCTTAATGTGCTCATCTCACTTGAGGAGAGGCCCAGCAGGGTGCCCCAGCGGCTCAGGTGGCTCTGCATGTTGGCTTCGGGTCCCAGGCCGGCCCAGAGGATGCCGTCCTTGAAGTGCGCGCGCAGTTCGGGATCATGGGCCAGGGTGATTGAGAGCGTTGTTTTGCCCACGCCGGGCAGGCCGTTAAGAGCAGTCAGCGCTACGTTGCCCCCGCTGCGCAGGCGATTGCGCAGCCGCGCCAGTTCCTCGTCGCGCCCTACCAGATGGATAGGCGGCGGCAGGGGAATCGAGGGATCGTAAAGCGCTCCTGGAGAGACATATGGAAAGCTCGAAGGAACCGGCTGAAGAAGATTGGTCGCGGTAGCAGAAGCGAGGGCATCGTGCGCGGAAGCTTCCGGCAGGGGTTCGCCTTCTTGAGCAAGGTCCAGTTCTTGCTCCGTCCTGCCAAAAAGATTGCAGAGTTTCTTGCGAAAGTATGGGTTCGGCCTGGTAATCCCGCGCTCCCAGCGACTCACATTCACATGCGTTGTTTGCAGTTTCTCCGCTACCTCCGCCTGTGACCACCCACGAGCATTGCGCGCGTCTGTCAGGCGTACTCGCGGCTGCGGTGGTGTTGTTCGAGGCTTATCCATCACGCTATCCCTTCACAGCCGATAGCCGGCACTGCGAAACGAGTAAAGGGAACATCTTCTACCAGTCTTAGGAAAGAAAAATGATAAATTTGATAAAAAGAATGATAACATAAGACCTTCCCGAAGTCCATGCTTTCTAGACATAATTAATACAAGACTGGTGACGGACAGTAGCGTCAATGAAGACCGGTTCCATCCTCCAATGGACGCCATGAAAGCGTTTTTTATAAACAAAACGTCTTATACCGGCGCTTTCGCGGCAATGCAGAAATGAATTTTCTGCTCCAGACCGCGAGGAGGTGGGCATCCTGCACATGGTCCGGTTATTCATGAAGGAGGGCGACTATGCAGCGTCTGGCGGTTCGTAGAGATACGACCATAAGCAATCATCTTGATACTGAGCAGATCCGTTACTTTGACTTGCAGGACGCTCTGCCAGAAGGTCACACCCTCGCGCTTAATACTCGCCTCGGCACGCTTTCGTACCTGCATGCCCGTGATGGCAAACGACCACGTATGTACGTCCAGCAGCAGTTCACCAACAGCGAACTGAGCCTGTTGCTGCCCCTGCTGGAACACTATCCGCACTATTGTCCACACGAGGTTATGTTCGCAAATTTCTATAACGGCAACGTTACCGAAAAAACAATTGCCCGCGCGCGCCAGCGTTTGCAAGAGGCCATGGAATACGGTACCTGGGATCATGAGATGCGCCCGGTGCGCAACGTCCTCTCACGCACGCGCCTGAAATTGAAGGATTTTGGCATGGACGTGCTCTCGATCCTGGAAACTGGCTACATACTGATGGTAACAGCGAAACCAGCGTTGGAGGAATAGCGGTTTCTCTGGACGAACGAGAAAGGGAGCAGACCCCCTCACATCCTTTCTTTATCGTCCCAACCAGCCTCCACCTACCATCCGCGTGTGCCTTCTCCCGAGGCACGTCGCCCGCCAGGGCAAAGAACGTTCCCGTGGTGTCCCACCCCTGGGATCTCCGACCAGGGCCTTTCACGGGAACGTTCTTTTTTCCCTTTTCCCCCCTGGGAAACATCTTGTACTCTCTCAGCCCTATGCTATAATAGGTTCCGGCTACTTTCGGAGAGAAATACCTGCCAGCACCGGCAGGTTGTGAATAGATCGGGCGAAGATTCCTCTGGTTACTAGCTTGTTCCGTCACCAATCCGCTTGTAAGGGAGAGTGGTTGTCTATGACCGAATATATACTTGTTTGTGTAGCCTGGCCCTACGCCAAGAGTTCGACGCATGTGGGTCAGATTGTGGGAGCGTATTTGCCTGCCGACACGTTCGCGCGCTATCATCGTATGGCAGGCAATGAGGTGCTGATGGTTTCGGGCAGCGATGAGCACGGCACACCTATCCTGGTGGATGCCGAGCGCGAGGGAATCTCGCCGCGCGAGTTTGTCGCCCGCTATCACCGTCAGATCTGCGAGGTCTGGGAACGCCTGGGCATGTCCTGGGACCTGTACACTGAGACAGGCACCGAGAATCATTATCGCCAGACGCAGGATTTCTTTCTCAAGCTCTACGAGAAAGGCTACATCTTCAAGGATAGCATGGACTCGCCCTATTGCCCAACCGACCGGCGTTTCCTGCCTGACCGTTATGTCGAGGGCACCTGTCCGCACTGCGGTTATACCTCCGCTCGCGGCGATCAGTGCGACAACTGCGGCCGCACGCTCGATCCCGTAGACCTGATCGATCCTCGCTGCAAGCTGTGCGGTAGCAAAGAGAGCAAGCTAGAGATTCGCTCAACCGAGCACTTTTTCCTGGACCTGCCCAAACTGCAAGAGCCGCTTTTCGCCTGGCTCTCAGAGGCCAAAGAGCACTGGCGACCAAATACCCTGGCCTTCGCGCTGAACTGGCTGAAAGAGGGCCTGCGCGCCCGCGCGATTACCCGCGATTTGGATTGGGGCGTGCCTATCCCGCTACCCGGCTATGACGACAAGCGTATCTATGTCTGGTTCGACGCGGTAATTGGCTACTTCTCGGCCAGCGTCGAGTGGGCGCAGCGCCAGGGCACGCCTGACGCCTGGGAAAAGTGGTGGATACCAGGCCGGACGCATCCGGCGGTCAAGCCCTACTACTTTATCGGTAAGGATAATATCCCGTTCCATACAATCATCTGGCCCGCCATGCTGATCGGCTATGGCGAGCGCAACCTGCCCTACGACGTACCTGCCAACGAGTTTATGACCATGAGCGGCCAGAAAGCCTCCAGCAGCCGGGGAAACGTTATCTGGACGCGTGACGTGCTGGATCAGTACGGAGCGGACACCCTGCGCTACTACCTCTCGGTCACAGCGCCGGAGGGCCGCGATACCGATTTCACCTATGACGAGCTAATCCGGCGCAACAACGACGAGCTGGTCGCGACCTACGGCAACGCTGTTCACCGCACGCTGACCTTCTTGCAGAGCAGATTCGCGGGCGTCGTGCCTCAACCGACAGAGCTGCGCCCGGCGGACCGCGAGATCCTGGCCGAGTTGCAGCGCGGTTTCGAGGCCGTTGGCAAAGCCATCGAGGGCTGCCACTTTAAAGATGGCATCAATGCCGCTATGGCCGTAGCGCGCGCCGCCAACCGTTACCTGGACGAGCAGGCCCCCTGGAAGGAGATCAAAGTGAACCGCGAGGGGGCCGGCACGACCATCTACGTCATGCTCCAGATTATCAGCGGCCTGCGCGTGCTCTTCTGCCCCTACTTGCCCTTCTCCTCGCAGCAACTGCACGAGTACCTGGGCTTCACAGGCGAAGTCAGCGGCGCGCGTTGGGAAAGCGCCACCGTCGAGGCCGGCCAAACCCTGCCCAAACCCGCTCCGCTCTTCCCCAAACTGGAGGAGCCGGCAACAGTCTGAGCAAGCTCATTCCCTCTTTCCTCAAGACAATCCATGCACTATTCGTGTATAATCCCTAACAGAACACGAATAAAGTGGGTTGTGCGTAGCCACTATAAGGAGAGAGCGCATGTTTTGTTCAGCATGTGGGAGCCATGTTGAGGATGGCGAGCATTTTTGTTCAAATTGCGGAGCTTCGCTTCAGGCGGTGGGAGGGGTTCTTCGGCAAGCCCCCGCACCGGTTGTCACGCCGGAACGCCCCAGGGGGAAAAGCAAAGGGAGCGTCAGGCCGAAAAATCCCTATCGAGAACAGATTCAGCAGCTGCGCCTGCAAATTCGCCAACTCAAGCTGAATCTGAAGCAGATCAACACCAGCATGAGCCAGACACGGGCGCACTACAACGAGACAGCAGCCTTTCTGCCCTGGCCGATTCGCGAGGGCGCGAAGATGTTCGAGGACATCAACCTCCTGAACACGCAGCCCCAGAAGGAGCAGTTGCAGCAGCAAATTCTGGTCCTCGAACAGCAGCTCCTCTCATTGCAGCAGGCAGAAATGGAGTGGAAGAGGCAACAAGGATTGACATAGCCCCTGTTTATCCACAAAGCCAGGCAAGAAGACGCGGCTCCCAGTACCAGAACATCTGTCTCGCTCCTCTGCGAAACACCCGCCCATCTGTACATGCCAGAATATATTTGGTCAGCTCCGCTTTGAAGTAAGCAACAAGCGGCTGATGTGACTCCTTCCGCTCATAAGGCATATTTAGTGTGAATAATACACCAAGTATGCCTGTGAAAGGATGCACTGTCAAGTTCAGGAGCTGGAGGTTTTCACCCGGTTTGCAGAGGCTACTTTATAACTCGGAGGCATCCCACACGAGGATTACTCCTCTCGCACTCTTAGAATCGGAAGAAGAAACGCCTCTTGCCGCGAGCAATTTTCCATCGGGGGACCAGGCCATGTATTGAATAAGACCATCCGAGTAGCGATAGGAAAAACTCTGGGAGGTCAACAAGAGCGCTCCTGTGGAAGCGTCCCAGATGCGGACCACCCCGTCAAGGCCTCCGCTGGCCACACGCTTACCATCGGGCGACCAGGTGAGGGAAGTCAGGCCACCATAATTGCCCCAGCACAAGCGCACCGTCTTGCGAGTGCTCACATCCCAGATGAGCAGAGGAGCATCCTGAGCGAAGGTATTTTCAGCCAGAATATACCGGCCTTGAGCTTTGACATAATCGCTGGGGGCCAGCGCGAGAGCGAGATAGCGGCCATTGGGAGACCAGGTCAGAGCGTTGATTGTCCCCGCACCGTCTCTAGCTACATCAAGGGTATAGGTGTAGAGGCGCTCGCCGCTCTGCACCTCCCACAGGCTAAAACTCGTTCTCACTACGGTTTGACTGTAAGAATTGAGCTTGAAGCCTGATAACGAATCCGGAAGATTTGCCAGGCCCGCGTCATAGTACGTAATCTGGTGGTTATCCACCGTAGCGATCACCTTTCCATCAGGTGACCAGGCAAGTGAGTCAATAGCAGGTGCCCCGGTTGAACTGGTGGGCAGATCAGATCGGTCATCCAGAAACATACGCCAGTTTTGCGCGCTACCTGCTTCCCACACCCCGAACGCCAACGTCTGGCTTCCGAGCATACTGGCAAGAAAGTGGCCATCAGGCGACCAGATGATCGAGCCGTTCCCGATATTGCCGCTTGGAGGAGTAATCCCGTGAGCAAGAGCCTGGCCTGTCAGCGCGTCATAGAGATCGATGGTTCCTGCGTCCACTACTGCCAGCGTATGGCCATCGGGCAACCAGGAAACTGTGCTAAAGCGGAACTGTCTCTCCAACTCTTCTCTGCCAGGCGCAAGAATGGTTCTGGCGCTCCGTAAATTAGGAGTGATCTGCCAGATCTGCAGGCCATTATCATTGATGGTTGCCATAGATTTGCTATCAGGCGACCAGGCAAAGCTTGCAAGGTTCATAGGAATCCCAGCATTCTGCAGAGGATCGATTATAAAAGCAGGCTGCTCAAATTGCAGGCGCAGAGCGAGCGCGCGCCGCATCTGTGCTTGCAGTACTACGAACAAATAGCCGCCAACGCCACCCAGAGCGACCAGCCCTCCTATATTCAGCAGGGCCTTACGGCGAGAAAAATGTTTACTGGCAGGCTGAGCAGTCATCTGGGCTGAGTCTTCCCAGGGAAAGATGGACAACCAGAGACCGCCGAGGGCCAGAACCAGCAGGACATAGGTCCAGACCGGCAGGTTATTCAGATTGGAATCGCTCCCCAGTGAGTTATCCCAATCCAAAATGGTCTGAGCCTTCGTCACTATGACGATCACTACACAGCCGGCGGTCAGGAGCACTGCCCAGAAACGCAGCCAGCGCAGGCGAACTCCAAAGAGGCGGGCTACGCCCAGACTCAGTAAGAAGAGCGCGGTGAAAGGAATAAACCAGTAGACCAGCCAGCTAGCAGGCAGCGAGTGTGGAAAATCGATCAGATCGAGTCCCCAGGGACCCAGGGCAATTTGCCAACCCGATAAATCTGCTTCCCAGTTGGTCCATTTCAGGGAAAACAGGACCAGCGCCAGCACCGAACACAGTGGAGTGAGCCAGAAGAGACGATGCGTCCTATTTTCCCGGAAACGCGCAAGAGCAGGAGGAGTTTGGTTTTGCTTGAGCATCCCGCTCTCGGATGGTTGCCTTTGTTGAGTAGCTTCAGCCTGCCCTGCCTGGGTATCTTGAGAGTCAGACATACGGACCTCTTTTCTACTGCTTCTTATTTCCTGCTATCTTTTATTTGCCAGATAATGTATGTGATAGATACTTGTCTATGACAATATCTCACATTACCCTGATCCATGTCCAGTCCCACTTGACAATCCCCACTATTCATCTTATAGTTAAGGTGTGCTGTTTTACACGATAGTCAGCATGTCAACACACTATCAGGAAAGGCAAAGGCAACATGCAACAACCATATCGCAAACCGCAGCGGCCTTACCTGATTGTGTTCCTCATTCCCTCTCTTCTGAGTCTAACAGCTAACACCCCGGCCCAGGGGATCATTGTGCCCATTTGCCGGCTGGGTGTGTGCCTCGACTATTGACCTTTAGTCTTCACTCACCTTCGCGCACCGTGGGCATCTGCTCTTGACCCCACGGCCTTTCTGCTGGGCTTTTTTTGCCCTCCCCACATTGTTTTATCGTGCAAACATTCCAGAACAAGGAGAAAAACAACATGCACACGACTCTCAGCACCTCGTACCGTCGTGACCTGGGTGATGGCCTCGTGCTCCGCTGGTCAACCGCCGAGGACACCGAGCGTATCGCGGCATTGCTCAGCATGGTTTATCGCGAGAAAGCCAGCGATCCCCCAAATGTCCATGCCATGAATAACATTCGCGCCCTCATGAACGGCGACCATCCCCTGATGGGTCCAGATCGCTATGGGCTGATCGAGGATACCAGCCGGGAAGGGAATCCGGTGGTGGCCTGCACCTGCCTGGAGCGACACACCTGGACCTATGAAGGCATCCCTTTTAGCGTTGGCCGCCCCGAAATGGTGGGAACTGATGATGCCTATCGCAATCGCGGCCTCATTCGCGCGCTCTTCGAGATGGTTCACGAGCGCAGCGAGGCCGAAGGCGATCTTGTCCAGGCCATTACCGGCATCCCCTACTTCTATCGCCAGTTCGGCTATGAATACGCCCTGGAGCTGGAAGACCGGCGCACCACATCCCTTGCGCTGATTCCCAAAGCAAAAGAGGGCGAGCCTGAGCCATTCGCGCTGCGTGCGGCCACCATCGAGGACATTCCTACAATCGCCACCCTCTACGAGCGCCGCCGGTTTAGCAGTATCGTCTCGGAAAGCATCTCGCGCAAACAATGGCTCTACGAAATCGAAACCTGGAAAATTCACCCCCAGCTTCCACACTTCATGAACTTACAGATGATCGTCGATGCTACCGGGCAGACAGTTGGCTTCGTGGGATTGGAAACCCAACGCGCGAGCAAGTCGCTACGCGTCTGGCTGCTGGAGTTTGCCGGAGGCGTGAACGTGCAAGCAGCCCTGCCGTCTATTCTGCGCGCCCTCTATACCTACGGCCTGAACATAGAAGTGAGGCAGCCCAACGTTCCTCCCTTGAGCGAACTGGCCTTCTACCTGGGAAGCGCTCACCCGGTCTACGACGTGATGGGCGACGAGCTGGCACGGGCTAACGAGCCTCCTTACGCCTGGTATGTCCGCGTCAAAGATCTCCCAGGCTTTCTCAAGCATATCGCTCCCGCGCTCGAAAAACGGTTGGCGACCTCTCCTCTCGCGGGCTATACCGGCGAAATCAAGCTCGATTTCTATCGTGGAGGTCTGCGCATGGTCTTCGAGCAAGGCCGTTTGATGGGTGCAGAAGACTGGCGAGCGCCGCTCTACGGCGATGAGGCCAACGGCGGTTTTCCTCCGCTGGTCTTCCTGCAAGTGCTCTTTGGCCATCGCAGCCCCAAAGAGTTGCGCCAGGTCTTTCCTGATGTGTGGGTAAGCGAAGAGATCAGGCTGCTGCTCAAAGTGCTCTTCCC
>DATGKW010000144.1:0-35158 GCA_035294465.1 Ktedonobacteraceae bacterium
CAGTACATCAGCAGCATGAATAACCCGTTGAGGACGCAACTTTTCATGAAAGACCTGCCGTTTGAGAAATGCAGCGAAAGCTGTCATCTCTGCCCGCCCGCGTTCTAAATAACTGATCTTGAGTCGCTCAGGAATATCATCGATGGAATCGGCAAACCCTGGCTCTATCCTGTACAGTCCCGACGCCCTGAACTTCTTAACAAGGAGGCGCAGCGGGCCGGAAGCATTAGCATATCCATAGAACGCATCCAGCAGCGAGGTGAGACGGTGGTAGAATGGGCTATCTTGCTCGGCCCTGGTTATCAACAGGCGGAGTTGCACATCGGCAGCCAGCCAGCGATCATACGCCGCCTGCGTTCCGGCCTCCTTCGCCTGCTCCTCCAATTCGCACACGCGCAGCCAGTGGGTATCGAACACACGAGATGTTTCCTGGTCGATCACCGTTACCCAGGGGTAGGGCGATCCATGATCCAGGTGCCCTTCGCAGGATTGGTAGGTCGTGATGCCAGCAAGATTCAGGGCCACAACGGTATCGAAAATACCGGGGTCTACGTCAAGGCCAAGCTTGTCCTTGAACTGAGACACCCGTTCACACACGGCCTGATAGATCTCTTCAGAGGATGAGATGTGTTGGACAATCATGCTTCCACCTCGTCAGACTTCAACAAAACCATCGCCACCGCACATATTGCAGGTGTCGATATCGTGGATTTTTCCGGTGCCCCGGCAGGCCAGACACTTCACTTTGCGCTTCTCGCCCCAATCATTGGTGATTTCGCGCTGCCCGGTGCCATTGCACATCTCGCAGGTCTCGTCAACACCCACTTTGCCTGTGCCCTGGCAGTTAGGGCACGTGATCTTTCTACTCATATCATTCCCTCCCACTAGAACATCGCTAAAAAGATTGTGGCCCCAGTATACCAGAGGCGTAAAGAATCCGTCGAGGCCGCATTTTTGGTGGGCGAGGTGTTCAACCCTCGCCCAGGAATCCTCACTTTTCTGTTGAGGGTGTTTAGCCAATGAGGTCGGCGAGTCGATCAACCTGATCGAGATCGGGAACGCAGGGAAAGCACATCAGTTCGTCAACACCAATATCGGTGAAAGCCTGGATGGCCCCTTTGACGGCTTCGGGCGTGGATGCAACAGAGCTGGCGAACCGCTCAACGGCTGGTCCCATAAAGTCGTAGTAGTGACGAATGTATGCGGCCGAGCGCTCGGCCGCCTGTGGACCCAGTCCCCAGTATGTGCAGGCGACGAAGCGAGGTTTGCCGGGCCTGCCTGCCTCTTTCCAGGCCCGCTCGGCCAATTCATAGTTCTGACGGGCTGTGGCAGGTGCCCCACCCCCGGCGATAAAGCCATCTCCCCAGCGTCCCAGGCGCTTGATAGCTACGGGAGTGTTGGCACCAATCAGCACTTCCGGGCCACCCTGGCGAGCCGGGGGCGGGCCAATCGGGCCAACCTCCTCGGAAAGCCTCTGTCCCATCCAGATTCGCTCCATTGCCGCAAGCTGAGCCTCAAAGCGCTTGCCACGCCCTTGCAGCGGCTCGCCGATGGCCGCATAGTCGTCGGCCCGGCCTCCGATGCCAAGACCAAGCGTCAAGCGACCGCCTGAAAGCGCGTCGAGCGTCGCGGCCTGCTTGGCGAGAACGACAGCGGAGCGCAAAGGCGCAAGCAGAACCGTTGACATGACGCGAATGCGCTGCGTGACGGCAGCGGCGGCAGTCAGTAAGGTCATCGTTTCGTAATTGGGATAGACCAGGCGGTCGATACTGCCCAGGCTGGAAAAAGGGCCGCTATCCGCGCGCCTGGCCCAATCCAGAAGAATATGGGGCTGTATACCAGGATGAGTTCCCGGCAGACCTATACCAATTTGCATGTTCCTCTCCTTGTGTCAATGAAAATATTCCCTCCTCTATTTTATGTAGCGCCAGCCAAATTGATCAATCGCCTGTTCTCCCTACGATGCAAATCAATAAAAAAGAGAAGATGACGTGGCTTCACACATCACCTTCTCTTTTTTATTGGTTTGTAGGACTCATCGCTTAGTAGCGGCGATATCCATAGTAGCGACGGCGACCGCTCCAGGAACGGTAGGTAAGAGCGTGCCAGATTGCTATGAGAATGATCGCGCCAATTACTGCGCGGATCAGTGGAACCCCATCCAGGTAAACATCACCCAGGCCGGAGATAATCAGCACCTGGGTCATCAGCCAGACACCGATTAGCCCCGCGATAATGGCTCCGATGATACCAAAGGGCATGCGCCAGCCCACAATAAACTCGGCAATGATTCCCACGATTGCTGCAACCAGCAGATAGACGAGGAAACTTGCGCTGAATGTCCAGACATTGTTCCCGATATGAATAGTGACGCCCGATGCCAGAACCAGGCGGTGGTAAAGAAGGGTTTCCATCGAGTTTCTCCTTAAACGTGCAGGAGACCCCCTCTATTCCTAAAGGGGTTTGTGAGACATATCAATTCCTGCTTTTGTCATCCATCGATCAAAACTTGTAGAGAGATTTTTGCCGATAGAAAGCTATTTCTCCTTCTACCACGAGGAAATGAACAAAAAAGTGACAGTCCTGGAGCGAGCAAAACCAGGGAGCTACCTCAGATCTCCGCGAGGATAGCCACATCGTATCCGTCTAACGAGATGGCCTCTGTGACCTCCCGCCCGCGCAGCAGATCATGATAGCGTTTGTCCTTCGGCAGCGCAACCTGGGCCGAGGTGGCCAGGTGATTGAGAACGAAAAGCAGCGGGCCGCGAACAGTCTGGCGCACAGTGGCCTCGACCCCTTCCGGCGTAGAAAGCACTGGCTGTATCTGTTGTTCCTGGAGCAACAATTCGTAGAAGTCGTCGAAGAAGCGTGCTTCCGGCTCACTGCCGAGATAGTAAGCCTGGCCCGTTCCAAACCTGTTACGCGTGACGACTGGCGTGCCAGCGTAGAAATCGTCGCCGTAATTGGCCAGAACTGTCGCCCCCTCGCAATGCGTAATCGCGCACAGGTGGCCACAGGTGTAGGTTGCGCCGCTCTCTACGAATACAATGCTGTTGCGCTGATCGGGATACAGAGCGTCGATCTCTTCGTTCCAGATGCCCAGAACCTGTTTCAGCGGGCCGGGATAGCCTTTCTCAAAGACAAGATCGCATTCATCGACCCACCCGCTGAGATAAGTGGTCACAAATGTTCCGCCTTGCTCGACAAACGCGGCGATGCGCTCGGCTACTCCCGGCTTGAGCATGTAGAGCAGAGGAGCAACCAGAATGCGGTAGCGGCTGAAGTCCGAATCGCTGAAGACAATATCGACCGGCACATTACGCCTCCAGAACGCGGCATAGTGCTGGCGCATGGTGGCTATGTAGCGTTTATCGTGGATCGGCCCGCTGCTGGCATCGAGAGCCCACCAGTTGTTCCAGTCGAAGAGCAGAGCAACCTCTGAAGGAGTGACCCCGCCCAGCGTGCGATCCTTGAGGCTCGCAAGCTCAGTTCCCAGCTGCTGCACCTCGCGGAAGACACGCGTATCGCTGCGCCCGCTATGCTCGACAATCGCCCCGTGCAATTTTTCAGCCTCACCGCGACTGCGCCGCCACTGGAAATACATCACAGTCTCCGCGCCGTGCGCAACTGCCAGATAACTCCACAGACGCACTACCCCTGGGCGCTTTAAGGTATTGTACGCCTGCCAGTTCTGATTGCTGGGCGATTGTTCCATCAACATAAAGGGTTGCCCATCGCGCAGGCCGCGTTTGATATCGTGAAGAAAGGCGATATCGCTGGGCGTATCGTCTGGGCGAGGATAGCAGTCCCAGGCAATCACATCGACCTCTTTGGCCCAGGCGCGATAGTCCAGCCCTGGATAAACTCCCATCATATTCGTAGTAATGGGAAGATCAGGGGAGTACGCGCGGATGGCGTCGCGCTCGCTTTTGAAGCATTCCAGCATCATATCGCTCTGGAAGCGCTTGTAGTCGATTACCAGCGCGTGAATGGAGGTCTCGCCGTTGTCATAAGGAGGCTCGATTTGCGACCAGTCCGTGTAGACATGACTCCAGAAAGCCGTCCACCACCTCTGGTTCAGTTCGTCCAGGCTGCCATAGCGCTGCTTGAGCCATTCGCGGAAGGCCGCCGCGCAGAGATCGCAATAGCAGGCCGCAAGATATTCGTTTGAGACGTGCCAGGCAACCAGCGCGGGATGCTTGTGATAGCGTTCAGCCAGTTTCTGCGCCATCTGGGTCGCGAGGCGTCGGTAATTGGGAGAGGTAGGACAGTAGTTGACGCGCCCACCATGACGGCGGCGCCTGCCCTGGGCATCGACGCGCAGGACATCGGGATAGCGCTGTGACATCCAGGCCGGCTGAGCCGCACTCGGTGTTGCCAGGCAGACATAACGCCCGGCAGTGGCCAGCTTCTCAAAAATAGCGTCGAGCCAGCCGAAGGTGAAACGTTCCTCCTCCGGCTGTAGAGACACCCAGCTAAAAACGCCTATCGTTGCAACCTCAAAATGACATTGCTGCATCAGGCGCATATCTTCATCCCACATGGAGCGCGGCCACTGCTCTGGATTATAGTCCCCCCCGTGCCAGATAAACGGTACACGTGGATTTAGCGGTGGAAATGGCTGCATAAGCGTCTGCTCCTCATCTTAATTCTTCCATTTCACCAGGACAGCTCCATCCTGCATCCGTGTCCAGGTGGTATTCGCTTCGTCCTGGCCCTCTACGCATTGTATATCATTCACGAAGGCCGCCGCGACCCTGGGAGTACCACTCAGTGGGATCAGACGCAGGGTCAGTTGCTGCCTGGCCCCTTCAACGGTCACGCGCAATTGATTATCAGCCAGTTCGGCGGAGATACGCGTCAGGCCGTCTGTGTCCTGGAGATCAAACGTTCCCCGCTCCAGCAAATACGCGTCCACTGCGATCTCCTCGAAGGGTCCATCTGAGGTAAAAGGAACCGGCTCGGTTGTCGGAATGAGCGCATTGGCACGCACATAGAGAGGAAGCTCCTCCAGCGAGGCCTGGACGGATATCATACGCGGGCCGGTAAGCACTTCACGCGTCCAGAAATCGATCCAGCGCCCCTCAGGCAGATAGACGTAGCGCTCTCCGGTCTCGTTGTAGATTGGCGCTACGAGCAATTCAGCCCCAAACATATACTGCAAATCCAGCGCATAGGTCGTCGGATCGTCAGGGAATTCGAGCACCATTGGCCGCAGGATCGGTAAACTTGTCTGTGCGGCAATACACGCGTAGGTATAAATATATGGCAACAGCCGGTAGCGCAGGCGAGCATAGGCACGAAAGAGGTCCAGCGCCTGCGGGCCAAATTCCCAGGGCAGGCGCGAGCTATTGCCATGCGCGCGGATCAGGGGCGAGAAAAAACCGAACTGCGCCCAGCGCGTGTAGAGTTCGGGGCTGGGATGACCGGTAAATCCGCCTACGTCGTGGCTCCAGAATGCGTGCCCGCACACAGCCATGCTCAATCCACTACGCAAGGTTGAGGCGAGCGCGGGAAACGTGCAATTGACATCGCCGCTCCACTGCGCGGCATGGCGCTGACCACCCGCGTAGGTTGAACGCCCCCAGGTCAGTCCGGCATGGCCCGTTACCTCAGCCGTCACTTCCGCCACAATATCGTTGTAGAGCAGCGAATAGAGGTTGTGAAAGCGCTCACCTTTGATACCAGCGTAGTTGACCGCGTCTACGGGAATGCCCTCTCCAAAATCGGTCTTGTAGACATCAGCCCCGATCCGCAAAGGCTCCCGCAGCATCTCTTTGAACCAGGCTACGGCCTCGGGATGGGTGACATCGATAATGCCGACCGGCGGATGGAAACCACCCCAGATATCTACCACGTAGGTTTCTCCCTGTGCGTTCTTGAGAAAGTAGCCCTTCTCGCTGCCCTCAGCGAAACGTTCGCTTTGAATCCCGATATAGGGATGCATCCACAGGCATACCTTGAAGCCCATAGATCTCAACTCGGCCAGCAAGCCTGCGGGGTCAGGAAATAGCTCGTTGTTCCAGAGCAGCTCCGACCAGCGGCCAAAGCGCTGCCAGTAGCAGTCAAGGTGCAGAACATCGCAGGGAATACCATACTCGCGGATCAGCCGGGCACGCCGCAGCACTTCATCCGCGCTATCATCCAGAAAGCCGGACGAAATCCATGTGCCCAGGGACCATTTGGGCGGCAGAATGGGAAAACTCACCAGCGAGGCATAACGCGTGATGATAGTTTTAAGGTCCGGGCCGGCGATCACGTAGTAGTCAAGTGCGCTGTCGGGATTGAGCAAGCTGAAGGTCGCGGTATTGCTCGCCACCATATCGAAATCCACAGCGCAGGTGCTGTCGACGAAGATGCCGTATTTGCGCGTACTTACGAAGAACGGCACGTTTTTGTACGAGCGCTCGCTAAAGGCACCGCCGCAGTCATAGTTCCAGGTGGTAATGCGCTGCCCGCGTTTATCAAAATCGGTAAACTTCTCGCCCAGGCCAAAGAAATGCTCGTCAGGCTCGGCGGTAAAGGTATCGTGAAAAGCTACGCGGGTGCCGTTGACCGCGCTGAAGCCAAAAGGCAGGACGGTCAACTTCATACGCACAGCGGTAACTTCGCTGGAAT
Organism: Ktedonobacteraceae bacterium; assembly: GCA_035294465.1. Lineage (GTDB taxonomy): Bacteria > Chloroflexota > Ktedonobacteria > Ktedonobacterales > Ktedonobacteraceae > Paraktedonobacter. The sequence continues at coordinate 6,619 of DATGKW010000144.1, forward strand.
TCTGCGAGAGGAGCAGGCGTCCGTCAGACCGATAGAAAGCGAGGTGAAAGGGCTGGAGCGCGACCTCAAGAGTAAGCGAGGCGTTGTGCAAACGAAGCTGCTGTCCGGTTTGCTCAATGCTTACTTTGCTCCCATCAGGCGGCAACTCCCTGGCCAGGCGCACACGCTCTGGATCAGGCTGCTCACCTTCTAGCAACACGCGGGCAATACCTTCGGCAACCAGGGAGAGAGTGATAAACACTGTGGCCCCATTGCGCGTGCTACCTTGCAGCACCACCCCTCGCGGGTGCCGCTCTTTTACCTCCGCCTGCACGACATACTCCGGGCCTCCATCGTCATCCGCCTGGCGCACAGGCAGGCGGGGAGGCTCGGTCATATAGACGTTATACGGGAGTAACGGAACCTGATCAACCATGAAGATCTACTCCTTCTTCACTCAAGGAACTGAATGTATGTATCGGTTATGAGAAATCTATCTTGCCTTTCCGCTTTGGCGAGAAAATCCGCGATGAAGCGGTTGAGCAAAAGCAGGATATGAATACCCATACCTCAGGTCATGCTAACATAGGAATGTTGAGAGGACCAGAGAGCACGTTGAGAGCGCTTTCATCACTCCGCCAAAAAAATTTTTCTTGACTCCTTATAACCAGGCAGGGTCATTGAAAAGCTGCCTTTCATCCTGATCACGCAACTTTTAGATGACCCTGTAATCCCTCTTGACAACGGGCAGGCTTATCGGGTAAGCTCATTGGCAAAAGCGCTTTGAGAGCGATCCCAAAAGCTATTGTACACCATATTTTATCTAAAGTAAATGCCTGATTGTTTAGCAAACGTAAAGGGTTGGAAATGTCACAACTGACGATTGAAGACATTGCAAGGTTAGCAGGGGTTTCTCGGTCAACTGTTTCGCGCGTGATCAATGGGCAGCCAAGCGTGCGGCCCGCCGTGAGACATCGAGTTCAAGAAGTCATCAATGCCCATAAATATACACCGCAGGCCGCAGCTCGCCAGCTTGTCACTCAGCGTACACGTACCATTGGCCTGATCTTGCCCGATCTGGCTTACAACCTTTTTGCGAATCCAATCTTCGCACTGATGGGTCAGGGAGTGAGTCAGGTCTGTGTACGTAGAGAATATGTCTCTATGCAGTTGATGGGCCAGCGGGACAGAGAAGAACAAACGCTTTTCGGCCTGTTGCGCTCACGCCACTTCGATGGCGTGGTCCTGATCAGCGGTGAGTATGACGACCCGTGCCCCGCCTTCCTGAAAAACTCCGGCATTCCCTATGTGCGGATTGGACGCGACCCGAACCACGACGACCTGAAGTATGTCGATATAGATAACGTAGAGGCCGCTCGCAGCGCTGTCAAGCACCTGATCGGGCTGGGACATCGCCGTATCGCGATGATCAAGGGCCTGATGAGAGACACATCGGCGGTGGACCGCTACGAGGGGTATAAACAGGCGCTGCTTGAGGCAGGCATTCCGCTGGACGAGGAGCTGGTAGGTGATGGTGACTGGACCGTAGCCTGCGGATATAACCTGACTCAGCGCTTCCTGGATCTGCCCTCGCCCCCGACTGCCCTCTTTTCATCCAACGATATTATGGTCGCGGGTGTGGTACGAGCGGCGCACGAGAGAGGAATACGAGTGCCAGAGGACCTGGCTATCGTCGGTTTCGACGACCTGGACCAAACAACCATGATCTTCCCGGAATTGACCACGATCCGGCAGCCCTGCGTGCAAATGGGGGTGCGCGCTGCCGAAATACTCATCGATCAGCTCGAAAATGACAATACCGAGCCGGTTCACGAGCTGCTACCGACCACGCTGGTCATTCGCCAATCCTGCGGCTACTACAAACAACAATCCGCTGCGCCGTAACGGGACCAGCATAGAGAGAAGCGTTGTGTTATGACAAGTGTTCGCCTGGAACAGATTGTAAAAGAATATGATATGGTCGATCAGGTCACGTTGACCGGCTATAAAAATCCACCTGCTCTGCGCAGCGTGAGCCTGGAAATTCGCGATGGCGAGACCCTGTGCGTTGTCGGTCCTTCGGGCTGTGGCAAAAGCACGCTGCTGAAAGTCATCGCGGGCCTGGAATTCCCCCAACGCGGGCGCGTCTTTTATGACAATTTCGACATGACTGAGATCAAGCCGCAGGATCGCGGCGTCGGCATGGTCTTCCAAGACTACGCGCTCTATCCCACCATGAAAGGGAAAGGCAACCTGGCCTACTATTTCCAGCAGCACGAGCGGACCGAAGAAGAGATGGAAGAGCGCGTTCGCCACACATCTAAATTGATGGGAGTGGATTTTGAACTCCTGCTGGGTCGCACCACCGAGACGCTTTCAGGCGGAGAGCAGCAACGTGTGGCCATCGCGCGCTGCATTGTACGCGATCCACTGGTGTTTTTGATGGACGAGCCTATCGTCAACCTCGATGCCAAGCGGCGCGAGCAAACGCGCATCGAGATCAAAAAGCTTCTACGCAAGTTTCACATTACGACGGTCTATGTAACACACGATCAGCAAGAAGCGGTCTTTATGGGCGACCGCCTGGCAGTTATGCGCGCAGGGGTCATCGAGCAGATTGGCACATTCGATGAACTCTACTATACCCCCGCTAATCTTTTTGTCGCCATCTTTATTGGCACGCCGCCGATCAATATCCTGCCCGCCGAAATACATGAGAGCAGAGTGAGCATAGGTGAGCAAAGCTGGGCGCTGCCGGAGGCACCGGCCGCCCATCTCAAGCCAGGAAAAGTACGTATAGGAGTGCGCCCTGACAACTGGCAGCTCAATACCCCCGACGGAATGGTGCTGCCGGTGAGTCATATCGAGCGTATCCCGACCGAGCGAGCGGCCTTTATTCACGGCTCGCTGTCTGGAAGGAATGTGGTAGCGCTCACTTCCCTGGAGCAGCCGGAAGTCGAGAGCGTGCGCGTCACTCCTGAGTGGGAACGCGTCATCTTTTTTGAGCCAGAGGACGAAGGGGTAATTTATACCCCAGGGCCTCCTGAGTTCTTTTAAATGAATATCCTGGGTCCAGAGGGAGAATAGAGCGTTATGAGTACAGTGAACGGTACAGCAAACCATATTGTTGTCGAGCACCTGGTGAAACGTTTCCAGGACAAGGCGGCAGTTGACGATGTTTCTCTCGAAATCGGGCAGGGTGAGCTTTTTGTGCTGGTTGGCCCTTCTGGCTGCGGCAAAACGACGACTCTGCGTTTGCTAGCGGGCCTGGAACCTGTCACCAGCGGGCGTATTTTCTTTGGTGAGCGCCTGGTCAACGACATCCGGCCCAAAGAGCGGAATGTGACAATGGTCTTTCAGGACTACGCCGTTTTTCCGCATATGACTGTCTTTGAGAACATCGCCTATGGGCTGCGAGCAAATCACGCTCCGAGGGCGGTGATCCGCGAACGCGTGCCAGCAGCGGCCAGGATGTTTCGTATCGATCACCTGCTCAAACGCAAACCTCGCCAGCTCAGCGGCGGCGAGCGGCAGCGGGTGGCCCTGGCGCGCAGCATGGTACGCGACGCCAGCCTCTTTCTTTTCGATGAGCCACTGGCCAATCTGGATGCCCAGTTGCGTCACCAGGCCCGCGAAGATATTCTCCTGTTGCACCGCGAAAAAGGGCAACCAGCGGTCTATGTGACCCACGATCAGTCCGAAGCGATGGCCCTGGGCGACAAAATCGCGGTGATGCGCGACGGCAAAATTCAGCAGCTTGGCACGGGCCTGGAGCTGTACGAGCGTCCGCAAAATCGCTTCGTCGCCTTCTTTATCGGCACCCCTGGCATTAACCTTTTTGAAGTCGAGGTTCAGTCCTTTGGAGGAGATCTTAGCCTTGTGCATGCGGCGTTTACCCTCGTTCTCCCGCCAGAACTGCACGAAAAAGTCAGGCCGTATACAGGGAGGCAAGTCGATCTGGGTATTCGCCCCGAAAGTCTGCAATCGCCACGCACCGCCGGCTTTCCGGTCGATGAAGGAAATACACTGCGCGGCGTGGTCAATGTCATCGAACCAACCTCGACAGGGTGCATCGTCTATTTGAGTACTCAGGAGGAGGCCCCCAGGGATTTCGTCGCGACCTTCAAATCGCGCCTGCCGGGTAGCTACGTCGGCAGAGAGGTCCCACTGGCAGTCAACACGCGAAAGATCCATCTCTTTGATCAGGAGACCGGGCGTTCGCTGCTCTATAGCTGAAACATATTGAAGGGAATAGTGCGAGCGTGAGTAAGCTTGAAGTGCAAGGGTTAGTCAAACGTTTCGACAGCAATCTCGTTGTTGACCAGGTGAGCTTCCAGGTTGACGATGGCGAATTCTTCGTTTTGCTCGGCCCGTCAGGAGGCGGCAAGACTACCATCCTGCGCATGATTTGTGGATTGGAGCAGCCAGACGATGGCCAGGTACTGCTGGGTGGGCGCGATGTCACTCGCCTCAGCCCACGTCAGCGCAATGTTGGCATGGTCTTTCAAGAGTACGGGCTGTATCCATCAATGGATGTCTATGGCAACATCGCGTATAGCCTGGAAACGCATCATGTCCCCAAAGCGGAGATCCAGAGGCGTGTGCAGGAGGCCGCGGAGAAACTAAACCTGACCCCGCTTTTGAACCGCGATATCTCTGCACTGTCAGGAGGCGAGCAGCAGCGTGTTGCGCTGGCGCGTATTCTGGCCAGAGACGCCGACGCCTTTCTCTACGACGAGCCCCTGGCCAATCTGGATCCCAGGTTACGCCACCAGGCCCGGCGCGATATCCTCACAGTTCATAAGCTCAAGCATGTGCCAAGCGTTTATGTCACGCACGACCAGGCAGAAGCCTTTGCTATTGGCGACCGCGTCGCGGTGATCGCCCACGGCCATCTCCAGCAGGTGGGTACACCAGACGAGCTGCTGGAAGCACCAGCGAATCTGTTTATGGCTCGCTTCATCGGCAACCCTCCGATGAACCTGCTCTCCGGTCAGGTGCTGACATACGATGGGCAGCCAGCCGTTCAGATAGGAGAGACGATTCTTCCTCTGGCCGAAAAATGGCAACGTGCCTGCGATCAGATGGAGAAGCCCGAAGTTACGCTGGGCATTTCTCCTCAGGCGATTATTCCCGAATGGCAGCTAGCAAGCCACCAGGAGGAGAATCCGGAGATTGCTCTCTCCGTTATTCCGGTTGAGGTAACAGATCTGGAACTCTTGATCGGCGAATTTGTTGCGTATCTCAAGCTTGAGTCGGGAGAAACACTCGCAGCTCTCTGGCCAGACCCGGAAACGCTGCCAAACGTTGGAGATACTCTGCGCGTGGGGATCAATCCCGCCACGCTTCATCTGTTCGACCCGATTACGGAGCAGATACTAAAAACAGACTGCGATTGACTGGCACCGAACGCTTGACAAGCAGGCTTCCGTTAGGTACACTACTCCTAGCAACGTTATGGGAGCGATCCCAAAACGCAAACATAACGTTTAGCTGAGGAAGCTAAATAAGGGGCAGAGGTTGCAATGCTGCAATTTGCGATTAGTACGGGAAAGAGATTACCCTTTCCGTCTACAGGTCAAAAGGTTGACCAATTGCGCGCGCGGCTGGAATCTGGTGACGTCCGCGCGGAACAAGCCCTCGTACTCCTATGTTCGGCCCAGGCTGCTCATTCCTTGCGAAGAGCGATGCTAGAGGGGCAAAAACGCTTTTCTCCTACTACCACGCGTCATTTTTTCACTCCTTTGGAGGCACTTCATGTATCTCGAAGGAAAGACTATTTGGAAAGTGTGCATGGTTAATGCGCACGTTCGCCCGACATTTTGTCAACAGGAGAGTACATCATGTTTGAAGAGACAGACACTATTCCAGAAGCGCTGGTAGAACCCTCTTCATTCCGACCAGGCGAACAGCCGGTTGGAACGGAGCACCCCATGAAGCCCCTGACCCGTCGTCAATTGTTACGCGCGGCGGCGATAAGTGGCGTGGCGCTGGCTGGCGGCTCCATCCTGGCAGCCTGCGGAGGCAGTTCCCAGGGGCCGGCAACCGTCACCGTCACATTCACCACGAACGGCTACCCAGGTGATTCCATGCCGACGGCTGCCCAGCAGAAAAGTGATATTTCCCTCAAGGCATATGCAGACGCGCTGTCAGCCTGGTTGAAACAAAATCCCGGTGTCACGATCAAGCACACCGACACGAGTATTTGGAATCAGCAAGTTATGACCTCGGCCATTTCGGCCGGCACCTCGCCAACCTGGTTTGAAGGCAGCATTTTAGGCTCTTTCATCAATAATGTCGTGTTCAGCGCCTTCGCGCGCGGCCTGGCCGCCGATGTGACAAGTCTTGTTCAGAGTACCAACCTGTTGAGCCAGTTGACCCCTGAGTACGTTCCTGGTTTCAATTATTGGAAGGTCAATGGGAAATACTACGGGACCCCCGGCGGCTATGGTGACGGCGATGGAATGTTCTTCCGCCGGGATCTGATCAAAGCGGCTGGTCTGGTAGAACCCACGCCCGGCTGGACCTGGGAAGATTTTCGCAAGCTGGCCCAGCAGTTGCAAGCCGCGAACCCTAAGATGAAAGGAGCCTCGCTCCAATTCTATGTCTTTGACCAGAGCCTGTACGCCAACGGCTTGAACTCCGGCGCGACCGGCTATGGACAACTGGGATTGAATCCAACTCCCTCAAATAGCTGGCCCTGGCGCTACGATCTAACCCCCTGGATAAGCACGTACGAACAGGTTGTGAACAACTGGCGCGGCATGTACTATACCGACAAAACGATCACTTCCGCCCTGACTACCGGCGACAGCGACGTAGCTCAGGCGTTTGCGCGTGGGGATGTGGCGATGTGCGCCGATAATACCAGCTTCTTTACTCGCTCGCTTAGCGATCCAAGTAACGTAGCCAATATCGCTCTCAAGCTCAATCAGCCCTTTGAAGACGTGGTTGGCTGGATTTCTCATCCAATTGGCTCTCTTGGTTCCTTTGGCGCAACCCAGGCAGGAGGCGTCGTCTGCTCAATCGATCCCAAGTTTCAGCGCAACCCACCTGCTCTGGCCAAAGCCTTCGATTTCGCGGTCCAGTTCCTGATCGGACAAGCTCTGGTCAATCAGCGCCAGGAAATCTACAGGTCTACCCATGACTTGAAGCAGGTCTTCCTCGAAATTCCGCCCATGTCCAAGCTTCAAGTCAACTATGGTCTGGGGAATGTCACGGCAGCGGATGCCTGGGGAAGCCTGACCATCAACGCCGTTAATGCCGCAGGCGCTATTCCTCTGCTTCCTGATCCCGCTCTCTACTTCCCGGCAGAGAAGAATGCGGGTCCGACGGGTGATGCTTGGAATGATGCGAACTCTGGATTGGCATATACGCAAGACTCGATCTCGTCTGTCCTGTCCAAGCTACAGAGCACGCAGAACGCGCAATTCGCCTCGCTGTCGTCCAGCACGGATCAGGCAACGTTCACCGCAGCCGCGAAGAAGTTCTTTGCTGACTCGGACGCATTCTGGGCAAAATATGCACCGATTTTCTCGGCAGAACAGTTCCACCCCTGGTACGAGCAGACAGTTCTGCCCGCGCTGGGAGGCTAGTTATCCCCCCTTCCTTCGTGCAGCTCCTTTTGATGGCGGCAGCAGAATCCCCCCTGCTGCTTCCATCAAGGGAGGTTTGCTCGCAGAAAAATAACAACGACAGCAATCAGGTATATTTTTAGAGAAGGAAACAGACAATGGCGAGGCAAGCAACTGATGCAGTGGTTGAGGATGAGGCTGCAAGCAAGCCGGAGCTATCCATGCAACGGCTCCGACGCCGAAATCGTATCGAGATCTGGTTATTCCTGATCCCTGCGGCCCTTTTTCAACTGATCTGGGGCTGGTATCCGGTGGTCATGGCCTTTGGCATCAGTTTTACAGATGCACAGCCAATCTTGCCCAGCACCTTCACCGGCCTGGCCAGCTATATCCGTGTCTGGAAAGATCCGCTGGTCGCGCAGGCTTTCCGCGTAACCTTTATCTACGCTACCTTATCAATCGGTTTGACCTTCGTTTTACCAATCATCATCGCCATCTTTCTGACGGAACTGCCGCCGCGTTTGATGCGCTGGCTGATGATTCTGTGGTTTTTGCCGATTAGCGCTATTGCTAACACCATTATCTGGCGCTACCTCTATAACAGTCAGTATGGTCTGTTGCAGTACATCACGACAGAACTTTTGCATATTCCATATCAGGCGTTTTTGAATGATCCCAACCTGGTGCTGTTCTGGCTGGTTTTTCCTTCGATTGTCGTCATCGGGCCAGGAGTCGCTGGCCTGGCTTATATGGCCGCTCTGCAAGGGGTACCTCGTTCTTACTACGAGGCAGCGGAGATAGAGGGCGCGGGCTTCTGGCGCAAAATCTGGACGATCTCGCTCCCGCGTCTGCGGCCAATTATCGTTGTGCTACTGATCTATGGCATTATCCAGGGCCTCCAGGAGTATGCGTGGCCGCAGATTATGACCGGCGGTGAGCCAGAGGGCGCGAGCCGAACCATTGTGATGTATTTGTATGATTATATAGAAAATCAGCGTTATTCAGACGCGACCGCCCTTGCGATCTACCTGTTCATTACTATCTTTATCATCATTGTCGCGCTCCGTATCTTCGTCAAAGAAGACCCGGACGCATAACCATGTGCTACGACGCAGGCAAGCAGCCTCGCTACATTCATAAAGGGAGGGAATGGAGAAATGGTACTATTTCCAAAGGTGGGAAGAAAGCAACTCAAGGTGCGCCTCGCCTGGTGGCTGATGGTGGGTTTGCTGTGCTTCGGAGTGCTCACGCACCTTTTTCCATTCTATATAATGATCGTCACTTCGATTACACCCGCTGCGGAGACTCTCTCAACAACTCCGACACTCTGGACATTTCATCCTACTCTGGCAGCCTGGAAACTGATTTTTCAGTGGACTGCGAATACCGGTCAGGGCGCGTTGATCGCGGGATCGGCAGCCGAGCCGTTCTGGGTCTATTTCTGGAATTCGTTCTTTATGACCTCTGTGACGCTCATCGTCTCGATTCCCATTGTTTCGATGGCCGCCTACGCCACGAGCAAATTGTTGCGTGGCCCGCTCGCGCGCTGGACGTTTATGTATTTTATAGCGACGTTGATGGTTCCCTTTGCAGTGACACTTCTGCCAAGCCTGCTTCTGGTGAACTTTTTTCCGTTTGCGCTCCCATACGGATCGATTCCTAATCTGCCCGGAACCTATCAGCCCTTTCCGACGGCCTCTTTCGTTGATACGCTCTGGGCAATCATCATTCCTGGTATCTTTAATGCCTATAACTATCTGATCTTCAAGGGATACTTTGACACAATTCCGAACTCGATCCTCCAGGCAGCGCGCGTTGATGGCGGCTCTGAGTTCAATATCTTCCGCCGCATTGTCTTTCCCATGAGTATTCCGGTCTACGCGGTGATTGCCTGGATTCAGTTTAGCGCCGTGTGGGACAGCTTCCTGTGGCCTCAACTCGTCATTCAGAGCAACAGCAAAGCGCCTACCTCTCTGGCCATCTATACATTGATGAATGATTTTGTAAATTCTGGTATCATGGATCGCGCGACGGCGCTAAGCCACGATGCTGCGATGCAAGCAGCACTGGCCTCGGGCCTCTCCTGGAACGGACTGATGGTGCTGGGACTGCTGCAAACCCTGCCTATCTTCATCGTGTTTATTCTTTGTCGCGAATATCTCTTGCGCGGCGTGCGTATCCAGGGCTTGAAGTAAGAGAGAAAGCAGGAAATAAGATGCCTTTCTTGGATGATATCGACGGCGATGACGATGCGTTGCAGCATCCTATCTGGGGCGCGTTTGCTCTGCTCAAGGATAACCTGGAGCGTTTGATGATGGCTAATATTGGCTGGTCGCTTCAGTTGCTTCCGGCTATTGCTGCCCTGGCTTTTCCTCAACTGCCATTCGTCGTGCGCCTGCTCTTGCTTCTGTACAGCGCCATCGCGCTTACTCCTGCCACTGGCATCCTGTATACCTGGATGGCTCGCGTCAATCAGCGCGAGACGCTGCGCCTGGAAATGCTCAGGGAAGATTTTCGGAATCTGGCTCTGCCGAGCCTGCTCCGTCTGGCCCCGCTCTTTGGACTGCTGGGTATTGGGTATGCGGTCATTGTGCTGCTTGGCCTGGTCCATATTCTGCTGCTCGATGTGCTGGCACGCTTCGGCCTCCTGGTGCTTCTGGTATGCGCGCTCTACTGGGGGCCGCTTTTCGCCGAGTATCCGGGGCGCTCGCCTTTCTCTATTCTCCGGCAATCTTTGCTGTTGATCTGGAACTATCCAGGGCAGACGGCTGTGACCGGCCTGTTTGTGATATTGATAGCAGCAGGCGGGGTTATCTCTATCGCCGGCTTTTTCTTGATCGCACCGGTGATCGTTGCCCTGTTGCAAACGCGCCGCTGCTTTGCCCTGCTGGCGCGCGAGCAGGCCAGGCAGAAAAAGTTCAAGGTGGATATGGTATGACGACAACAGTCCGTGCAAGCAAAGCATATCGTGTAATTCAGGCTCGTCGTATGGCTGCGGCGCTGCGCAAGGCCGCCGCTCAACCATCGTTGATTGCCAGGCCCCAGGCGCTCTCCTTGCTCTCACAGGGAGTTGAGACGCTGGCCGCACCTCTGGCCGTCACTCTGGGACCCAGGAACGGCTATGTGGTCAATGAGCGCAACAAGAAAGAATGGGAAGTGCTCACCGACTCCAGCACGATTGCTCGCCGGGTGATTCGCCTGCCAGGACGCGGGAATAACCTGGGTGCGATGATGCTGCGCAAGACGGCGCTGGAACTGCACGAGCGTTTTGGTGATGGCGTGGCCACAGCCGCAGTGATGGCACGAGCTATGCTCCGCGAAGCCAACCGCCTGATCGCCGCTGGAGCCAATCCGGCCCTGATGGCGCGCGGTATCAGGCTGGCTGTTGATGCCGCTCAGAACGCGCTGGCAACCCAGGCACGTCCCGTCACAGGCCAGGAAGAGCTGGCCGCGCTGGCTCTGGGTGTGACCGGTGATCACGAGCTGAGCGAAACGCTCGGCCAGATGTTTGATGTGATGGGCGAGTGTGCAACGGTGATTATGAAGGATGTTCCCCGGCTCTGCCTGGACCACTCGTATATCAGGGGAGGCAAGTGGGATGGCTATATTCCCGCACGGCCTGTGCTCCCCGAGGGTGAGGCCAGTTTGAACTTATACAACCCCTTGATTGTGCTGGCCGACGAGGATCTCACTACGGTAGAACAGGTGCAGCCAATGCTCGAACTGGCTCTGGCCGATCCGGAGAAGCGACCGTTGCTGGTCCTTGCTCGCTCGATCACCGACGCCGCCCTGACCACGCTCACGGTCAATCACGTGCGCGGCGTGTTGACGGTAGGCATGCTGGTTCTTTCAAGCGGCGCAACATTGATCCATGACGACCTGGAAGATATTGCCGCCCTGACTGGCGGACAGGTGCTCTCTGAAATCACCGGCACGCTGGCGCGCAATATTCAGCCGCACTTTTTCGGGCAGGCGCAACAAGCCATCTTGAGCGCGATTGGCGTGACCATCGCCGGCGGCAATGGATCGTCACACGCCATTCAGCAGCGTATCGCCGCAGTGCGCGCAGAACTCAAGCACGCCTCGCGCGGCGAGAACGGCGAGTGGGAACATCTGCGCCTGCGGCTCGCCCGGCTCACCGGCGGCATTGGCGTGCTCACAATTGGCATGCATACCGAGCAGGAGCTTGAGATGAAAAAGTGGCAGGTCAATAAAGCGTTGCGCGTGCTCGAAGCGGCCTACGACGGCGGACTTGTTCCGGGCGGCGGTACGGCGTTTCTCGCCTGCCTACCGGCCCTGTGCGCAGTCCATCAGGTTTGTCGGAACGAGGACGAAACCTACGGTGTTTTGCTCGTTGAGGCCGCCCTCAAGGCTCCTTTCCTCCAGATCGTGCGTAATCATGGCGAGATTCACCCGCCGCTCGCTCTGGATACCGTGCAGCGCCTCGGCCCCGGTTATGGCTTCGACGCCCTGCGCGGCGACTATGCGCGTATGGAAGAGCGCCATATTTTTGACTGCTTCAAGGTCACGCAGGGCGCATTAGAAGCTGCAACGAGCCTGGCTACTATGTTGATAACAACCGATACTATTGTGTTTAACAAGTAGGGGGTATTCCTTGATTACTACAAAGAGCGATGCCATATGGCAGCAGCTTCCACCGCCTGTCGTGCCGTCACCTGTCTTCGCGCTCGCCGCGGGGCGAGGCGGAGTGTGGGCAGGAGGTGTTGGGGGAATTGCTCGCTATGCCGTTTCTGAAGTACAGAGCGCGTGGGAACCCGGAGTGACATCGCTGCCGCTCTCTGCGGTAACGACCCTGCTCGCTCCCTACGGGGTAGTGCTGGCCGGTGGAAGCGAGGGCATTGCCTACTCTTATAACAATGGAAAAAGCTGGCGGCGCGCGCAGTTGGAGGATAGCGCTGCTTCGATTACCGCTCTGGCGGCCTCCCCGAATTTTGCTGGCGACCATACCGCCATAGCTGCTACGCTGGAAAATGGCATCCTGCGCACCAATGACGGCGGACAAACCTGGACTAACGCATCCTTTGGCCTGGAAAGCCTGGAAGTGACGGCGTTAACCTGGGTAGACAGCACAACTATTCTGGCGGCAACCGGCACCGGCATTTATCGCTCGCGTGACGCGGGCCGTGGCTGGAAGCGCCTGTATCTGGACGATGAAGCAGAAATCGAGGCTCTGACCGCGCTGCCGGATGGAACGCTCCTGGCCGCGCTGGCGAACGGAGGTCTGCTGCGCTCTCGCGACGATGGCCGGCGCTGGACCCTCGAAGATCCTCTTGCGCGTTCCGCTCAGGCGCTCTCCCTCTTTGTTACTCAGTCTGGCACGCTGCTCCTCGGCACGCTTGAGCATGGCCTTCTGCGTTCAAACGACGCGGGCGCGACCTGGCAAGTCGTGCATGAACGAGCGGTTCATATGTGTGCGCAACGCGATGGATACATCTACGCGGGGACCGACACAGGCGTAAGTTTGAGCCTGGACGATGGCCTCACCTGGAACGAGCTTCCCTGCCCACCTGTACACGATCTGCGCATCCTGCTGGCTCGCGATGGGCATCTGCTGCTCGCCGGCCCCTATTCCGGCATCATGCAGGCCACAGGCGCTTCTGACTGGGAACCTCTGCAAGATGTGCCACAGCCGCTTACTGCGCTCGCGTTTGCCCCGGACAACGGTCTTTTCCTCTCCAGCCCCGACGGTCTAGTGCGCTTCTCGCTTGAGAGCGGAGAATGGCAGATACTCATCGATGGGCAGGCCGGGCAGGTTGCCTACATCACAATGCGCCAGGAGGGAACGAGTCAGCATATCTGGGCGGCAAGTGCCGACGGGACGCGCTTGCTTCACAGTATCGATAACGGCGCAAGCTGGCAGCAATTGCCAGCTCCTTTCGGCGTGTTGCTGGTCGTGGCTTTGCAGGCCACTACGGACAGGCTGCTCGCGGCCACGTATGATCCCAGGCAAAACCAGGTCTGTTTCTGGAACTCGACCGACGGCGGAAAGACCTGGACGCGCGGCATGGAAGCAACCACAAACTGGCCGCTCGTCGCCACCTGTTCCGAGCCTGCTGCACTGAGTGTGGGTAATATTCTCTTCATCGAGCAGGCTGCCGGCCAATGGCGCAAGGTAACGGTTGGCTCCGATAGCGGGGCAATCCGGCGCGTGATTGGTACGCGGCTCGCCGGAAAGCGCGTCCTCCTCGCGCTTACTACCACCGGCATCCAGCGTTCGGAGGATCTGGGAGAAACCTGGCAGCAGGAGAACGCCAGCCTGCCGATTGAGCGCATCGTCGATATAGCAGCCGATGGTGAAACTCTCTTCGCGTTGCTCAGCGGCGGGCAGGTATGGAAACGCGCACTCCAGAAGGAAAGAGAGCTGGTATGATGAAACGCTACGATGTCGTCATCATTGGCGGTGGGCCAGCGGGGAGCACAACCGCGACGATTACCAGGCGTTACGCTCCCCACCTGCGCATTCTGCTGCTTGAGAAAGCCCATTTCCCGCGCCACCATATCGGCGAATCTCTGCTGGCGGGCGCCTCGCCCGTCCTGCACGAGATGGAAGCGTACGATAAAGTAGATAACGCGTCCTTTCTGGAAAAGCTGGGGGCAACCTACATCTGGGGCCAGAACCGCCAGCCCTGGGGCTTCGAGTTTGATAACATCGTTTCGCAGCTTGTGGCACAGGGGAAGACGCTGCCCAGGCTCTTTACCAAAGCCTGGCAGGTCAGGCGCGCAGAGTATGACCATCTGCTCCTCAAACACGCGGCCTCCTGTGGAGTCGAGGTGAAGCAGGGAGCACGCGTCACCCGCGTCCTCTGGGACAAGCCGGGCGGATGCGTAACGGGCGTTGAATACTGCGATGAGAGCGGCACCCACACGGTAGAAAGCGGCTGGGTGATGGATTGCAGCGGGCAGAACGCGCTGATTGGTAATGAGCTGAAATCGCGCGAATACGATAAGCAAATGAATAATTATGCGCTCTTTGGCTACTGGAAAGGCGCAAAGTGGATTTATGAATACGTCGGTCACCCCGAACTGACGCGCATCTGCGTCATTACCACGCCGCGCGGCTGGATCTGGTATATTCCTATCAGCCGGGATGTGATGAGCGTTGGCCTGGTCACACATCGTCAGACGCTGAAGAATATGCCCGGCGGCCCGGAGAAGCTCTATCGCGAGGAACTGGCCGCCTGCCCTGAAATTCAGGGATTGCTCGACAAGGCTCATCTTGTGAAGATCGCTCGCGATCAGAAGCGCGAGGTATGCGCGATCCAGGACTGGTCCTACACAAGCCGTCAGATCAGCGGCTCCGGCTGGGCTATGGTCGGGGACGCGGCCGGCTTTGTAGACCCCATACTCTCTTCCGGTGTGATGCTGGCGCACGAGTTGGGTCAGAAGGCGGCGTATACGCTGGCCTCGACCTTCAGCGCGACCAGCGATGAGCAGGTTTCGTCCTACTGGCAGTTTTACGAGGAGACTTATCGCACCTATTTGCAGTCCTACCGCGACATGGCCTCGTTCTGGTATAGTAATAATTTTTCCTTTGAGAGCTGGTTCTGGCAGGCGCGTCGCACGTTAGCCCGCACCGGCAGCGACATCAACCTGACCGACCGCGAAGCGTTCAACCGCCTTGCCTCCGGCTATGCCACGCGGGCCGAGTCACTCAGTCTG
Source organism: Ktedonobacteraceae bacterium (assembly GCA_035294465.1). Classification (GTDB taxonomy): domain Bacteria; phylum Chloroflexota; class Ktedonobacteria; order Ktedonobacterales; family Ktedonobacteraceae; genus Paraktedonobacter. The sequence continues at coordinate 21,852 of DATGKW010000144.1, forward strand.
TTTGGCAGTTATCCTTTGGAGGAAGCGCATCATCTGGTAAACGGCCTGTTTGGCGTCCCTTACAAGCGGGAAGATGTAGAAGCTACATATGCAGGGCGCCCGTTATCGCTCGCTCATGCAGAGCTAACCGGCGGCCTGTATTTCTACCAGGGGGCTGTGCGCCAGACCACGCGCATTGTCAACACGCGAGATAAGCGCCACCTGGACCTGCACCCAGGCGAGGAGATCCTGCTGAAGCTCTTCGATGGATCGCACACCCTGACTGATCTGAACGATCTCTCGGAAACGTTGCAAGCGTTGCCTGATACAGCCCATATGCCCGTGCGGAATGGTACAGACCTGGTAGTGCAACTGGATGCGATTGGCGTACTGGCTTGATCTAGAACAGGAACATCATGTCTTCGCTGATTACTCTGGCCTTCTGGCAACTGCGCGCGACCTGGCGCTTGCTGCTGCTGGCCGGAGCTGGTATGGTTATCGCGGCTGTGCTGGTATGTACGCTGCCGCTTTACTCTGAAGTGGCATTGAGCGCGGGTCTGCGCGCTGTGCTTAACGCCAGCCCGGCCAATTCTACACTCACTGTTCAAGGTTCTCTACAAGACCTGTCACCGGACACTGTCTCGCAAGCGACACAGCAGCTTCAGCAATCTCTGCAAAGAAATCTGGGCACTTATCTCGATCAGCAGCCCCAGTTCTCTGCCCAGGTGCAGCGAGCCGATATCTATCCGGGCAATCCCGCGCAGAATCCCACGATGCAAGTAGGCGATAGCGCTGTGGCCTTGCTTGGGTTCGCACAAAGCCAGCTTCCTTCACATATAACGCTGCTTCAGGGGCGCCTGCCGCGCCCGGAGCAATCTGTCACAGAGATCGCGCTGACGCCGCAGACCGCTCAGCAGATGCATGTGAGCGTGGGCGATACCATCTACGTGGCCTCGCCCCTCACGCTCTTTGTCAACGGCAGCTCATCCTCTCTTACCTGGCAGTTGCGCGTCGTGGGCCTGTTTATCCCCAGAAGCGCGTCCGATCCTTTCTGGCAGGGCAACACGTTCAATAGCCAGCTCATCGGCACGGCGAATACCGATAGCTATGTGTATAGCGCGCTGGTTTCCAACGAATCGCTCTTCGCCGCGCTCGCCAATACTGCCGCGACTTATCCCGCCGCGCAAATCAGCAATAGCAACCAACCAGTGCTCTCCTGGAGCTATCATTTTAACGTTTCGCAGACAGATGCCGCGCATCTCAACGCCCTGGTCAATGGCCTAAATACGTTCACATCTACCGCAGCTAATCTGGGCAGCACCGGCGGCGTGATTATCTCCAATGTGGCGGGACCTGACAATGTGCTCAACCAGTACAGCACACGCGCTTCGCTGGCGCAGCTTCCGCAGGGTGTATTGCTGCTGCTGGTAATCGGCATGGTGCTCCTGTTTATCGGACTGATGATCAATCTATTGATAGAGCAGCGGGCGGAGGCCATTGCGGTTCTGCGCGAGCGCGGAGCCAGCCGGGGGCAGATCTTCGGCGCATTCACTACGCAGGCTATCCTTCTGGGGTTGCCGGTGCTGATCATCGGGCCTTTGCTAGCTATCCCACTGGCGCGTCTGCTGGCCTGGCGGCTGCTCTTGCCAATGGATCAACCGGCATTAAGCCTGATCGGCGGAAATCCGCTCTCGGTGGCCATCGGCTTGTGGCCCTTCTCGCTGGCAGCCACCTGCGTGACGGCGCTGTCTATCATACTGGCGCTCTTTCAGGCAACGAAGTTTGATGTGCTGGCACTGCGCAATGAGGCCGGACGGCCCCGACGCCGCCCCTTCTGGCAGCGTTTCTACCTGGACGTGCTGTGCCTGGTCCTGGCCCTGGCCAGCTATGGCTATACATTTTATGTCAATCAGACAACAGCGCTCGGCGCGCAGACGAGCGCCCTGGTTATTTCTCCGCTAGTCCTGCTCTCTTCGGCGCTTTTCTTGCTGGCTCTGCTGCTGCTATTTCTGCGCTTCTTCGCGGGCCTCACGGCGCAGGCAAGCAGCCTGGCTGCCCGCCGTGGCAGGAGTGCAGGCTCAATGCTGGCGCTGGCCCAGATCGCGCGCACGCCGCGCCAGGCTACGCGCATTCTGCTGCTGCTCACCCTGACCACCGCCTTTGCCTTCTTTGCCCTTATCTTCTCCGCCTCACAAACGACGAGGATAAATGATATCGCGAGCTACGAGGTCGGCGCGGACTTTAGCGGCAGGCTTCTCAACAGCCAGGCGGAGGCGAACGCGCCGGTTCCAAACTATCGCGCGGTCCAAACGGCGCTGGCGCAGCAAACCGCCCAATACCGGGCGATTCATGGCGTTGTCTCTGCCAGCATGGGCTACATGGGTGCTGTCTTCACGCCTCAGTCGTCCCAATTAACAATCAAAGCGGTTGATGCCAACACCTTTGCCAGTACTGCTGCATGGAACTCGCAGGACTCACAGCAATCGCTGGCCTCGCTGATGGCGGAGCTGGTTTCCATGCGTGCCGGAGCGCTGGCGAACCATGTTGTACCGGCCATTGTTGACGCCGCCACGTGGGACAGCCTGCGTCTGAGCAACGGGAAGCGCTTCGTCCTGCAGGTAGTCATGCCTGACCCCAATAACTCACAAGGGACGCTCAGCACCAGCATTGCTTTCGTCGCGGTTGCCAGAGTTGAACATATCCCGACGCTGAGCGACTCAGGTTCGTCCCTCGATCCTACCAGCAACGGAGGTATCCTGGTTGATTATCTCAGTTGCGCCGACGGCTACGCGCACGCCTCGCCTATTGCGCAGCCTCTACCTATCAGTTATGTCTGGCTGCGCACCAACCACGACCCAGCCTCCCTGGCAAGTGTACGTGCAGCGCTGGCCAAACGGATCGCGCCTGGCTTCACGCTGGCCGACCGGCTCGCGCTGATCGCGACGCTTGAGCACGACCCTATCTCCATCGATCTTGGCGGCGTGCTCGCGCTCGGCACGTTTACACCCTTGATACTGGCTGTGATTGGCAGCCTCCTGGCTTCCTGGCAGAGTGTGCGTTCGCGCTTGCTTAGCTTTGTTCTCCTGCGCGCACTGGGAACGACGCCGCGCCAGCTTGCCAGTGTCCTCTCCTGGGAGCAGGGCACTATCTATCTGCTGATGTTCGGCCTGGGCATACTGGCCGGCGTTCTGCTTTCGGCCATGGTCCTGCCCATCCTGGTCGTGACCAGCATCGCGAATGCGAGCACCTCTGGCAGCGCGATCAGCAGTGGAGTTTCGCTGCAACAGATCCTCCCGTCGATCAGAGTTGTTATCCCGCCCACGCTCGGAGTTGCCCTGGCCGCGCTGGCTCTCGTCTGTATCGCGGCCCTGGGAACGATGGTGCGCACGATTATACGCCCTTCGGTTAGTCAGATCCTGCGTCTCAACGCCGATTGAGCGTGGCAAGAGAAAAGAGGTAGACATTTCTGTACAATGGCATCGAGAAATAAGGCACCGGCGAAAGGAAATCTATTCTCCGCCATAGTGATGCTGGCATTCTGGCAGGTAAGTCAGGTCTGGCGCTTGCTGGTAGCCTGTGGCGTGGGCATCCTCGTGGCAACCGTGCTGGTCTGTACGGTCCCGCTCTACTCACAGGTGGCCTTGAGTGCGGGCCTCCACGCGGCCTTGAATGCTGCGTCTACCACTTCCTCTATCAATATCGTGGGCACACTGAACGGGACTTCTGATCCCAACGCCATTGACACCATCAGCCAGCAGATTGCGCAGACAATGCAGAGCGATATCGCGGGTAACGTCGTTGCTACACAGCCACAATCTGTTGTTCAGATGGCTGCCACGCCGATTCTTTCGCCCAACTATAGCTCGCCCCAATTCCAGGCTCGCCTCGCTTCAGGCCAGACGCCGACAGAGGGATTCGCTTCCTTGCCGCAGATCCAGCTGGTAGGTCTGGATCAGGATCAACTCTCTTCCCATGTACACCTGCTACAAGGCAGGCTGCCACGCTCATCTCGCGGGGTCATCGAGGTTGCTCTGCTGCCATCGATTGCGCACTGCCTCTTTCTCTACACGCCAGCTTCCAGTCGATCTGCCGCTAGCAGATGCTTTTCGGTAAGCGTGGGCGATGAATTCACAATTATCTCGCCCTTTATCGCTATGAAGAGCGGCGCGGGCGGCGAACCACAGTTTGTTCGCTCGACTGCCATACTACGCGTCGTGGGCCTGTTTACCCCTATCAATGAAGTCGATCCTTTCTGGCATGGAAACACCTTCGGGACTACCACGTCGTCATCGGGATCTTCCCTCATCACCGGCTTAACAACCGCCGAGGCCCTGACATCTGCGCTCAGCCAGGCCGTGCAGAACGCGCATAGCTATGTTGAGCTTAATTCGAGCGCGACACTTTCGTGGTACTATCCTCTCAAGGTCGCGCGCATCGATGCCACCAACCTCTCTTCGCTCACGAGCGAACTCAGCAACTTCACGACGGATATTGGCAATATAGGTGGCGGGCGCTTTGGCCCGCTCGACGCGCAGTTTACGGCCAGCGCTCCAATAGATACGCTGTCAGAGTTCGGCAGTCGCGCCGCGCAGGCTCAGGCACCGATAGCTATGCTGCTCCTATTTCTGGTGGGCATGGTAGTACTGTTTATTAGCATCACTACTGAACTGCTGGTTGAGCGCCAGACCACTGCGATTGCGCTGCTACATAGTCGCGGGGCCAGCCGTCGCCAGGTGTTCGGCGCCTTTGCCACTCAAATGATCGCGCTGGGCCTGCTCGCTCTGGTTGCCGGTCCGCTGCTCGCCATCCCTTTGTCCGTCCTGCTCGCTCAGCATCTCTTCTCCTCTCTTGATACGAGCGCGGTAGCTCTCGTGACCGCTCAGCCGCTGGCATCTATCTGGAATATTCGCTGGTACGCGCTATTTGCTGTTGGCCTTTCTCTACTCTGCACACTGCTGACGCTACACCAGACCACACGCCTCGATATGCTGGCTCTGCGCCGAGAAGCCAGCCGCCCTACACGCGCGCCCTTCTGGCAGCGCTTCTACCTGGACGCGCTTTGCCTGGTACTGGCTCTGCTGGCCTACAGTTACGCGCTCTACAGCCTCAATACCGGCACGCTGGATCCCGCAACCGGCGCTCAGGTGCTCGCGCCGCTGGTCATGATGGCCTCGGCGCTCTTTTTGCTGGCAGGTCTGCTACTCCTCCTGCGCTTCTTTCCCCAGTTCATTCAGTTGATCGGGAAGCTAGCCGCGCGCCGCAGTGGCGCTGCCTCGATGATCGCCCTCTCGCAGATTGCCCGCACACCCAGGCAAGCAGTACGCACAATCCTGCTGCTCACGCTCACGACAGCCTTTGCAATTTTTTCGCTCGTCTTCTCCGCCTCGCAAGCTCAGCGCATCACCGATATGGTCAATTATCAGGTAGGAGCTGATTTCAGCGCCCAGCTTCCCGGCAACACGGCCCCAACTCGCGGCCAGCCAGCAACCTCTTTTACTGTGGCCTCTCTCGCCACAGAAACAGCTTCGTATCAGGCAATCCCCGGCGTGCTTTCCGCGACGCTGGGCATGATGGAACCGGCTCAAATTGGCAACACATCGCTGACTATCAAGGCTGTGGATGCCAGAACATTCGCGCGGACCGCTCTCTGGACCACGCAAGACTCAACACAGCCGCTCAACGAACTCATGGCGCAGCTTATTGTTAGCCGTAAGCTGGCTCAGGATGAACAGGTTGTCCCGGCGATCGTGGATGCGGAAACCTGGAATACGTTGCATTTGAGTCCGGGGCAACGGTTCACCCTCGGCCTGGCAACCATTGGCGCAGCCGGGGCGCAGATTCCTTTCCTGGCTCTGACCGAGGTCCGGCATATTCCGACAATGATCTCGAACGAAGGAGGAGATTTGAGTAGCCAGGGGGTGCTGGTGGACGATCAGAGCTTCTCCACGGTCTTCACGAAAGTAACCAACCAGCCACCATTAATCAACTATGTCTGGCTGCATACTCGCACCGATCAGAACTCACTTAACAGCGTGCGCGCAGCTCTGGCCCGGCGCATCCCGAACACGGGCAGCCTGACAATTCTTGATCGGCTGGCCTTTATTGCAACAGTGCAGCAAGATCCTCTGGTACACAATCTCGCAGGCGTCCTCGCTATCGGCGCACTTACCCCGCTGATTCTGGCCCTGCTGGGCAGTCTGCTTTTATCGTGGATGAGCGCGCGCGAGCGCCTGCTCAACTTCGCAGTCCTGCGCGCGCTGGGCAGCAGCCCCGGCCAGCTCATGGGCGTGCTCTCCTGGGAGCAAGGCGTTGTTTACGCACTCATGCTGACCCTGGGAGTCCTCTATGGCGTCCTGCTCTCCATTATGGCTCTTCCCTCTTTGATTCTGACCAGCATTGTCCTGCCAGGAGGCAGCAGCGCCTTTTCGTTCCAGAGCGACCTCCCAGCCATCCAGATTGTCATCCCCCCTCTGCTGATCCTGGTTCTCGCGCTGCTGCTCGCTGTTTGCGTCCTGGCTCTTGGGCTGATGGCACGAGTTGTCTCGCGTCCTTCGATCAGCCAGACGCTGCGCCTTAACGCCGATTAAAGGCTACGCTCTTTCTAGTGAACACAAAAGACATCCCAGCCAGAAATTACCCATCAAGGCATGCCAGCCTGAGCATTCCCACGGAAATGGTCGCGGTTGTTTTCTCGTACACGTATTGCCTTGTCAACGGTAAATCGCGACTGACAGTAGACCATCTCTGGTTTGTCATGTGTAGCATGTTTTTCTTCTATTCTATTGTATAGCAACTTACTAGAGATACTTTGCGTCTTAATAGGTGCTAATCAAGCCAGATTATTACTAACAAAGTTCATTTGATCTGTTATTGATTTTATGTTATAATTTAAACATTCATCATACTTGATGGAATTGAATCATTATCTATTTTTCACGATTTGTAATAGTATCTTTGGAGGTTGCACATGTGAAGCTTTTACCCATTTCTTCAATATAGAAAAGCCAGGGACCAGTGCTTCACCACTCAGTCATCATCGGTTGCAGACCGTTCACGAAGGAGAAATGCCAGGTGAAAATGCATTGCGTATTTATCGGGATTGATCTCTATAAAGATAAAAAGATCAATTCTCTTCGCTATGCTAAAGCTGACGCAGAGAAGTTTTATCACCAGGTGATCGGCAGTCCGGTAGCTTGTGAGGCCCATATCCAGCTGCTTACGAATCAACAAGCAACGAAACAGAAAATACTCAAAGTTGTGGGAGAAACGCTGCCACGTAATGTAGCGAGAGATGATCCAGTGTTACTCTACTTTTCAGGCCATGGTTCACCCGAAACTTCCAATAGCCCAGATCGTGTCGCCAGATATCTTGTTACCTATGATACTGAGTATGAAAGTATATTTGCCACCGCTATAGATCTGGAGCGGGATTTAACCCGCTTGATCGAGCGTATACCATCTAACTTGATTGTGGTTCTTCTCGATACATGCTTTAGCGGTAGAGCCGGTGGGCGAACCTTTGAAGGCCCGAATGTAAGAGCCTCAAGAGCCTCCTGGAGAGAAAGCTTCAAACTAGCCGACCTGAAACTGGGAGAGGGACGTTTGCTCTTAGCAGCCTGCGATGATGATGAGGTGGCGTATGAGGATCCCACATTAAAGCAAGGTGTCTTTACTTACTATTTGCTGCAAGCCCTCACAGCTTCGCATACTTCAGAATCCTGGATTAGTCTGAATGCTTTATATGAAAAAACCTCACAAAATGTTCATGCCTTCACAATGGGACGACAAACCCCCATTATGAATGGTCGTATGAAGATGGCCTGCCTACCGTTGTTTAGAGAGTCGTAGGGAAAGGGGATACTGAATGGGTCAGGGATATTTACTTACAGGCGAGGCACAGGTTGGAAAGACCACTGCTTTAAAGAAAGTCATCCAGGCGATTGGGCTGGAACACTGTGGGGGATTTTATACAGAAGAAATACGCGCTCCAGGGAAAGACAGGACTGGCTTCCGGCTTGTCACTTTAGATGGGCAGGCAGGAATACTGGCCAGCGTCGAGTTCGAGAGCCCGATCAGAGTAGCAAAGTATGGCATCAACCTGGAAAGTTTAGAGTCGATCGGCGTTGCGGCTATTTACACTGCCCTGCAAACGAAACCGTTTGTGGTGATCGATGAAATTGGACCCATGCAACTCTTTTCGGATGCATTTAAGCAGGCCGTAATCGATGTACTGGGATCACCTCGAACACTTATAGGCACGATTGTCCTACGGGCCTATCCATGGGTAGATGAACTCAAGCAACAGAACCGATTACAGATCTACAAGCTTACGCCATATAACCGTGAGGATATAGTCGAGAGGCTCGTGCTTCTGTTAAAATCGGAGCAAAGAACAAACCATGGCATCGACATCTGATAGACCAGTCATCTCGACAGTTGTCAACCCAATAGAAGCATGGGAGCAAGGGACAAACAACATTCGCATTTTGCTCGTCATCAGTTCGCCCATCGACGAACCTGAGCGATTAGACTCGACTCGCGAAATCCAGGAAATGTATCAGCAACTTTCCTGGGCAAAAGTACCTGCTGCCTTAATTCGGCTGAACCCTCCTACCTGGAGATTTCTCCAAACAACGCTGCACGCACGTAGGTTTGATATTGTTCACTTTATCGGGCATGCTAGAAAGAACGAAATTCAGATGGAGAAAGAGGATGGGAGTGCCGACTGGATCTCCTCTGAAAACCTGGCTTTCCTCTTTCGTAATACAGGCGTCAAACTGGTAGTCTTGAATAATTGCAATACTGAAAGCATCGGCGACGCTCTTGTATCAGCCAATATACCAGCAGTCATTGCCACCTCAAGAAAGCTTCGTTCTCATATTGCATCGCTTTTATCAGGCTCACTCTATTCAGCGTTAGCAAGCCATTATTCTTTAGAGGCTGCTGTAGAGCGCATTGAAAGAACTCTGAGGCAAGAAGGTTACGAGAACGAAAAAGCGCTGGTGACTGCTCTCGGACCCGGAGCCGACCAGGTATTACTGACTACCAACCTGGGGCCAGGAAACACGGAGTTTTTTCCCTGCAACCCACCAAATAATCTTCCTCCTCATTCACGAGAGAGATTTTTTGATCGAGTCTCCGATGTGCTGCATATACATAAACTGCTGGTGGCGTCTTCCTCCCCGTTCATAGGCGTGACGGGGTTAGCAGGAACAGGGAAATCGACACTGGCCATCGGTGCAGCCTGGCAATACAGCTGGCGTTTCCCCAGAGGCATTGCGTATGCTTCTCTACGCAAAATGAGACCTTTTAACCCGATATCTCTTCTGGCTCACCTGGAATGGGGCCTGGATGAAATTCCCAGTAATAAACAGCAAAAAGTGGCCCTGTACGAGCTCGGACGCGGCCCAATTTTGATTTTAATCGATGATCTCGAAGAGGCAACGGCAGAAGAATGCAAGGAGATCATTGATCTGCTCGGCTCCTGGGATACGTCACTTGGCGGTCGAGCCATGCTTATTATGCGCTGGCAACGGCCCGAATTCGATAACCTCGTCCAATCCAACTGGATCTCCGTTGGCGAATTTCCAGAATCGACGGCTCTTGATTTCCTCAGTCATCGACTCGGAGGGGTAGAGGCTGCCAGAACCAGGCTAGGGAAAAATCTCTTACAGGTTCCTCAGCTCTGCTATTGCCATCCCAAGCTCCTTACTCTCACCGCTGCTGCCCTGCAACTCGGTATTCCCTGGAGAGAATTATCTCCTCAACTAAAGCGACTGATAGGGACACCTGTGGCGCAAATGGAGCAAATGCTTGAGATAACAATCAACCGCGTTCAGAATGAATCACCAATAGCAGGTCAATTTCTTGATTGTTGGAGCGTCTTCGCCGAAGCCGCTACAGAGGAAGCCTGGAGATTTGTGTTATCCGGGAAAAAGGTGGCGCTCGATGACCAGATAAGACTGTTTCAGAACGATGCACTGGAAACGCTCCAGAGAGCTAATATCCTGCAGCGTTTTGAGCAGCAGTGCCGAATTCATCCTCTCGTGAGCGAATATTTAAAGAGCCACCGCTGGGAAAAATTATCTCAAGAAAAGCGCTCCGAGTATCAACAGCGCCATCTCAATTTTTACTGTGAAGAGATAGCCTCCAGGGGTGCGGAGTATCCTATTCTATCCGAGTGGGACAACGTCCTGCGCGCTCTCGGCAATGCCTCCAATGCCCAGAACTGGAAAGGGTTACTCGCTCTTTGCTCAGTCCTTGTGAACAGAAATACCTCCCCGCTGTTCCGCAAAAATTTGTGCAGTTATGCAAAGCAAACGCTCCATTTTGCGATCCAGGCCGCACAAAAATTGGCTGAACCCAAATGGCAGGCTATCTTCCTCTATGATCTGGGAATTAGTCAATATCGCATGGCAGAATATCGGGAAGCAGAAGCCTCTTTTGCCCAAAGTTTGAAAATCTCACAGCAAATAGAAGACGTGGAGCTGATCTTTGATACGACACTTGAGATCGGAAGGGTTTATTACCGCGTAGCCAGATACGAATTAGCAAGAGAGTATTTTGAGGATGCACAAAGATTTGCTGAATCAAAAGGAGATCAAGAGAGAATCGCCAGTGTCCTACAAGAACTTGGGAGACTTGCCTATAGAGAAAAGCGGATTTCTACCGCAAAGCAACTGCTTGACAAAGCATTACATCTGCGAGAAAACCTCAACGATAAACTGGGTATTGCTCAAACACTCCATGAACTTGCGCGGGTATCTCACGAGATGGCCTTGCAGTCACAGGATAGAGAGCTTTTTAACGAGGCCAGACGTCTCTACCACAGGAGTCTTTTACTACGCAGAGAGATAGCCGACTATATCGGGCAGCAAGCGACAATTCATCAATTAGGATTGCTTGAATTTGATCAAGAAGCATATGAGAACGCGCGAAAGTATTATGACGAATGTATAGAGCTTTCCAACGCTCTTAACGATCGATTCTGGATAGCCCATAATCATTTCCGCTACGCGCGTTTGCTCTGGAGATTGAACAAACGCGATGAGGCAATAAACATGGCTAAGCAATCATTGGAGCTGTGTACAGTCATCGGCATCAGTTTGAAAACCGAAGTTGAGGTCTGGCTAACATCTCCTTTTTGAGAGACAGAGGCCGCCTGTTGAGTTTTGTTTCATGGTTCATGCCTTTGTAAGGCGTGGAGCTAACCGGGGTAAGTGGGATGGCACAAGGCAAGGATATAGCCGGATTCATACAGGAAGAATGAGGAGCGACATTATGCAAGACCGTGTATTCCAACGTAAACAGGCGAAAGCTAAGATATATGCCGCCGAACCTGAGCGGTTTAAATTGCTCTCTATGCGGCTAGAGATGAGATCGGAGCATGGTGTACGTCAGATCACATGCTCCAACGGTAACTGGCATTGTACTTGCGATTTCTTTCAGGAGCGAGGTATCTGTAGCCACATTATGGCAGCACAGAAGATCCTGGAAACCAATCCTATCGGAAAGCTGTGAGACATCACAAAAAGAAAATGTGGGGATGTTCTCGTTCATGCTCAGTTTTGGCTGGCTGCACGACAAGGCCAAAACTGGCTCTCTCTACACATTTCCCTTTCGCTGGATTTTACAGCAGCATTGCTCTCTGCACTCGCCTGATCGACTCGGAGGTACCAATGATACTTAGCGACAGAGACATCAGAAAATTGCTCAGTGACGGGCTTCTGACAGTGGACCCGTTAGAGGATTCTCAAATTGGCCCAACGAGTATCGATCTCCATCTAGGGAATCTCCTTGTTACCTATGATGCATGTTCGATTGAACTGGGGAAATCGTTTCCAGAATCAAGAGAGATAAGAATTGATTCTGCTAATGGATATGCCCTTAAACCCTTTGAATTTATCTTAGGGTGTACTCTGGAGCATATACACATGCCTAATGGATATCAGGGGTTTATAGAAACAAAAGGAAATATTGCACGTTCAGGCATTCAGGTGCATAATGGAGATGGACATGTAGATCCAGGAACAAATCATATTCTCACTCTTGAAATTACAAACTTCAACTCAATTCCGGTGATCTTATATCCAGGCGTACTCATTTGTCAGCTTTTCATTCACACCCTGAGCAGTGATTGCAAACATGAATACTGTGGAAAATATTTTGGCCAAACAAAGCCTACCGTCTATAAACCAGATTAACACTTCTCTCTATAGAATAGGGATAAGAATAGATGAATAGGGATATATTCTATATCACAGAAGAACTGCATACTCCAGCGGCACCCGGGGATCCTCGTGCTACTGTAGCGCTTGCCCGCCTGTACATAAGAAGATATGCCACCTGCTCCAACAAACTCAGGCAGGGTTGTAGCAGCGGCAGGGCGCATCCGATCATGCTCGCCTTTTGTTAACGCCTATGGAATAGCACCCTACAAAGAGAGGTGAAGCAAGCTGGCCGGGCCAGCTTGCTTCACCTCTCTTTATGGAAGTTTACCGTTTCTGTGCGACAATGAAAAAGTAGTGACCACGTACCTCGACAAAGCCATCCCGTTGTATCTGCTGATGCACCTTCTGCAAAACTGGCCAGTATTTCTCTACCGAGAAATCGCTGATCTGCCAGGGAATGGCTTTCAGATAATAGACGATGGCGCCCACATCAGAGAATCGCGTGACAGGCCATGCCTCAGTCTGCTCAAGAATCTCGAACCCAGCATCTTCCAGTTCATTCACGGCATACGACAAATGCCACTCTGGACGAATATGGCAGATCGATGCTCCGAGCAGCTGGTGAAGATCCTCGTAATGATCCCCGCCGTCGACCTGTTGAGTGAGAAACAGGCCACCCGGCTTGAGTATGCGCAGTACTTCTCGCGGCAGATACGCTTCATGGCGATCAATCACGAGCTCGAAACGCTCATGTTCGAGAGGAAGCAGAAGATCCTCAGCGATTTCGTAAACGCGGACACCCAGCGGCTCCAGGCGTTTGCGCGCAATCAGAACATTGGGTGCATATCCCTCCGTAGCGCAGGTATCGGCGGGCAAGGGTTCGAGCAAGGCCAGAAACTCGCCGCCGCCGGTGCCCAGATCAAGCAATGAGCGCGTCTGCGGCAAGCGAGCCTCGATTGCAGCCCGATAATCCCAGGTCAAGGCACTCCAATCCTCGACCCAGCGACCATCGAGATACGAAAAATCCCACCCTGAGAATGGATGCTCATACTCGGCCTGGAGATAGTGAAACAATGGATTGTAGTCCTGTTCGGAGTCGACAGACATAGAAAAAAACCTCCTCAAATTTCATTCTTTCAAACAACCAGAAAGCCAAAC